>JAZUKS010000091.1:0-79396 GCA_045643405.1 Bacteroidaceae bacterium
GAGCCTATAATCACTCCTACCACTAAGGCTGACGAAGGTCACGACCTTAACATCTCAAAGGAAGAAATCATAGCACAAGGTATCGTAAGCAAGGAAGACTACGAGATCATGGAAGACTACACTCGCAAGCTCTTTGCTCGCGGACAGGAGATAGCTGCCAAGCAGGGACTCATCCTCGTAGATACCAAGTATGAGTTCGGAAAACACGACGGTAAGGTTTACCTTATCGACGAGGTTCACACCCCCGACTCAAGCCGTTACTTCTATGCAGAGGGTTACGAGGAGAAGTTCGAGAAGGGCGAGGCACAGAAGCAGCTCTCAAAGGAATTCGTTCGCCAGTGGCTCATCGACCGCAACTTCATGAACCGCGAGGGTGACGTAATGCCCGAGATCACCGACGAATATGCCATGAGCGTAGCCGATCGCTACATCGAACTCTACGAGGGCATCGTAGGCGAGAAGTTCCAACCCGCACAGACCGAAGGCGACATCGCAGAGCGCATCGAGAAGAGCGTAAAGGAGTGGTTGGCGAATAACAAGTAAATGAATTATCGTCAAGAGGAAATCAATCCCTATTCAAAGGAGGGAGAGAAACATGAGCAGGTGGAGGTGATGTTCGACAACATCGCCCCCACCTACGATACGCTTAACCATACCCTTTCGATGGGTACGGACAAGGGATGGCGAAGGAAAGCCATCGACCGTCTGGGAGAGCACCATCCACAAACCATCCTCGACATTGCCACCGGCACGGGCGACTTTGCCATCCTGGCGGCACAAAGGATGCATCCTGACAAGGGAGAACAGAAATGGGAAGGACGCATTACCGCCTGTGACATCTCCGAGGGTATGATGCAGGTAGGACGCGGAAAGGTCAAGGCACTCGGTCTTGAGAAGGTCATCACATTCCAGAAGGAGGACTGCCTAAACCTGTCGTTTGCCGACAACAGCTTTGATGCCGTGACCGTGGCATACGGCGTACGCAACTTCCAAGACCTGGAAGCAGGACTACGTGAAATGCTTCGCGTGCTGAAACCCGGAGGGCATCTGCTCATCCTGGAACTGGCCACCCCACCCCGCTTCCCCATGAAGCAACTGTTCTGGCTCTACAGTCACGTATGGATGCCCATGGTGGGACGCATCATCAGCAAGGACAAGCAAGCCTACAAATACCTGCCCGCCACCATGGAGGCATTCCCACAAGGTGAAGTGATGGAAGGCATTCTAAAGAAGGTAGGATACACCAAGGTAGAATGGAAACGCTTCACCTTCGGCATCTGCACCATGTATCTGGCAGAGAAATAAACGCAACTACCTTATTAGGACAACGAGCCTCTTACATCACCATTCTGAATGTAAGCAGTAACCCTTGTCCTATCTCTGTAAGTTAGAGAAAGTAAAACAAGTAATGCCTGACTGACGTTAAAGCGGAAAGCACAGCAGACAGATCAAGATGTTTGCTGCCAAGATGATAAAGTTCATCGGCAAACCTATACGGAGGAAATCGGAGAAACGATAGCCACCAGGCACATACACCATGAGATGGGTAGGCGACCCAATAGGAGTGGCAAAGCTGGACGACACGCTTACCATGAGAGCCACACAGAAAGTAAGCGGGTTAACCCCCATAGAGGTTGCTATCTTGATGGCCACGGGAGCCATGATAGCTCCGCAAGCCGTATTGGAAACAAACTCCGTGAGAAAGGTGCCGAGGAAACAGATGATGATGAGAGCCATAAGTGCATTGCTGCCACAGATATCAGTCATCTGGTCGGCCAACATCTGAGCCAGTCCCGTGGCATCAATAGCCTTACCAAGCGTAACACTACAAGCAAACACCATGAGCACATCCCAATTGACAGCCTCTTTGGCTTGCTTGATGCTGCAACAACGGGTTATAAGCATCAGGATAGCTGCAATCATACAACTGTGCAGCAAAGGCAGTACCTCAAAAGCGGAGAGCAATACCATGGCCAACATGATAAGAGCAGAAAGAAGCGTAGGATAACCCGTTTTAACCTCTTGCATGTCACCTCCCTTATCGCCCTGCAAGCCAAACTTTCGACCTAAAGCCTGCACTTCTGCCTTATCACCAGTAAAGAGCAAGGTATCGCCACCCATGAGAAATACGTCGGAGGCCTCATCATCGCTCATGTGAGACACATGCTCCACCTCGCCATCATATCGTACCACACCCAGCATCTGCAGACGACGACAATCGGCCAGCATACTCAATTCGCCAAGCGTCTGACCAGGCAGATGGCCATTTGCCGGCACATATAAATACTGCACAGCACCTTGGTTCTGATCGACGAGTTCATCCTCTGGCGACTTACGACTAGGCAAAAGCTTCTGCATCAATACGATGGAAAGAATACCCACAGCCAAACAGAAAAGACCAGGAATAGTGGTAGTGAAGATACTCAACTGCTCACCCGTAGCGTCGGAATAGAAACCCGAAATAAGCAAATTGGGAGGGGTGCCGATAAGCGTACAGACACCACCCATGCCGGCAGCATAGCTGAGGGGTATCAGCAGTTTGGAAGGAGCCATACTGAGCTTCTTAGCCCACATCTTTACTACTCGTATAAAGAGAGCCACCACGGTAGTATTGCTGAGCAAAGCAGACAATACAGCCACAGGCAGCATGAGACGCATGATAGCTCGCCAAAATGTCTTAGGCGTGCCAAGCAAATACTTCACCGTCCATTGCAAGACACCTGTCTGTTCGAGACCTGCCACCACAATAAAGAGTACGCCTACGACAACAACCGTTGAACTGGAAAAACCTGCAAGTGCCTCTTTCTCTGGCAAGCAACCTGTAATGATGAGCATGGCCATGACACCCAAAAACACCATGTCGGCAGGCAACTTGGTCTTCATCAATGTAATAAACATGCCTAAAATAAGCACAATGGTAAACCATGCGTGCCAGTCGAGTCCTAAAATCATAATAATAAACAATGATTAAATGATTATTTGTTTGCAAAGTTAGTCATTTTATATCTATGTTTTAAAAGTTAATCGAAAAATCACGAATAAAAAAGCATTATTTCAAGAAAAACACTATCTTTGCAGATGAAAGTAGAGGCAAAGCATTGATAATGCGATTACACCTCGACAAAAAAAACAAAAAATGGAGAAACGACTAACCATAGAAAACCAATTGGAAAATCTTACGCAAGTGGCCTCGTTTGTAGAGGAAATTTGCGAGGAACTGGGTTTGGGTGCTGATTGGGTATTCAATCTCAACTTGGTACTTGAGGAGGCGATGACTAATGTCATCATGTATGCCTACCCTGAGGGCGAGAAACACGAAATATGGCTTTTAGTCCAAAAGGAGCCAGACAGTATGCTGACATTGGTGTTAGAGGACGAGGGCATCGCTTTCGACCCTACAGAGGTACCAGATGCAGACGTGACACTCTCGGCCGAGGAACGTCCCATTGGCGGTCTGGGCATCTTCCTCATACGTCAGATAATGGACGAAGTGACGTATGAGAGAGCCAACAACCGCAACATATTAACCATGAGAAAAAACATTTGAGATAAAGAATATATTTAGTTGTACAAATATGGAAAACAAGACACACATCATTTACATTGACGGTCCACTCAATGCTCAGGCATTGGGCGAAGTACAGCAAAAGATTGACGCCATTGTCGTAGAGACTGGCGACATCATAGTGATTGATTGTACCGAAATGAGCTACATCTGTAGTTCTGGTCTCCGCATCTTCCTCTCTATGCATAAAAGCGTGACGCAAAAGGGCTCTAAACTCATTATTCGTGGTCTGCAGCCTCTGGTCATGGATGTATTCAACATGACAGGATTTGCTCACATATTTAATATCGAATAATCAAATTTCAGACAGGCTGCCAAGAAGTCTGCTTATCAAGTCCGTCGAATGACCATTTTCGTCGCAATAACCATTGCACTAATCTTAGGCAAGATACTCTGTATGGTGTACAACAAGATGCCAACAGATGTGCTTGCCATGAGTATTATTGCCATCACGCTGGTTACCACTACGCTTAGCACAGAGGATGCCTTGTCGTGCTTTAGTAGCACGTCGGTGATACTGGTGGGAGTGCTATCCGTATTGGTTACCGGATTGGTGCATTCGGGAGTGCTGCACTGGATGGTGAAACATCTCTTAGGAAACCCCTCGGGCGAGAAAAAGGCATTGCTGCGACTGATGATTCCCACCTCGCTGATGAGTGCATTCATCAGCAATCTCGCTGTGGTGCAGTTACTTATCTCCGTAGTCAAGATATGGGGAAAGCGACTTAAGATAGCTCCTTCGCGCTTGCTCATACCCTTGAGTTATGCCTCTACACTGGGTGGATTGTGCACACTTATCGGTAATGCACCCAACCTTGTAATAGCAGAGTTCTACACTAAACAAACCCATGAGCCCATGGGCATCTTTGCCCCTCTCATTCCTGGTCTGTTCTGCTTGGCAATAGGCATCGTCAGCATTATACTGCTATACCGTCTTGTGCCTATTCGCCGCTCACCAGAAGAGAGTTTCGAGAGCAGCGCAGAATATACGGTAGAGCTGTTGGTTCCCACGGAATGTGCCCATGTAGGCG
Source organism: Bacteroidaceae bacterium (assembly GCA_045643405.1). Taxonomy (GTDB): domain Bacteria; phylum Bacteroidota; class Bacteroidia; order Bacteroidales; family Bacteroidaceae; genus Physcousia. Next base: position 4,597 of record JAZUKS010000091.1, read on the forward strand.
AGACAATAGAAGAGGCCAACCTGTTCAAGGTGCGAGGCGGACAGCTCATCGAAATCGTGCGCTTCGACCGTGAAGTCATCAGTCCTGTGCCACGTGATGAATTCATCCTGGGTGGCGACCGATTGGTCTATTCCGGACAGATCAACGATATTCTGGAACTGCGTAACACACACGGACTTGTCAACGCTACCCACCATGTCTTCAACGTCAGCGAGATCAATCGCAACAGAAAGCTGCAGATGGCATCTATCGACGTCAACAGTCCGCTCGTTGGCAAGAAGATGATTGACACAGACTTCGAAGACAACAACGGCATTGTGCTCGTGGCTGTTGCACGCGAAGGTGAGCGTATCATAGGTAGCCCCCGCGAAGTGGCTCTACGTCCTGGCGACACCTTGCTGTTCGAGGGAAACAAACTTCGCCCCGACCATTTCACCGACAACCTCAACTTCTTCGACCATTTCTCGCTGCCTCAAAACGGAAAGAAAACGCTTCTATCCTCGCTCATCATGATTGGTATGGTATTGCTCTCCACACTGGGTGTGATGCCATTGCTCAACAGTTGCTTCCTGGCAGCCATACTGATGGGAGTAACCCATTGTTTCTCAATAGAACAGCTACAACGCAGCATCAACTGGAAGTTACTCATGGTGTTTGCAGGTTCGGTATGCCTTGGCCGCGCTATCGACGTAACAGGCATCGCACAGTATCTGGCCAACAGCCTGCTTTCCTTAACCGGAACCAATGCTCTGCTCACCCTGTCCATCATTGCCTTTGTTGCCACATTCATCACCGAGTTCATCTCCAACACCACCGCAGCAGCAGTATTCGCCCCCATAGCCATACATGCTGCCAACACGTTGGGCGTCAACCCAATGGCTTTCATCATATCACTGATGCTGGCTGTGTCGTGCAGCTTTGCTACTCCCGTGGGAAGCGAAACCAACACGCTGGTGTATGGTCCCGGAGGTTACAAGTTCTTCGACTACTTTAAGATTGGTCTCTGCATGAACATCATCATGCTTGCGGCCAACATCTTTATCGTCAGCATAATATATCTTTAGAATGTTTAATTGTAATAAAATAAAAAAATGGATCTTAAAATCACCCAAAATGGAGATTCTGTTGTAGGCACCCTCGTGGGTCGCCTTGACACCGCAGCATCAGCACAGTTTACACGCGATATGCAACCCCTTATGGACAATGCCGACAAGCATATCATCCTTGACTGCGAAGGACTTGAGTTCATATCCTCAAGCGGTCTTCGCATCTTCCTCTCCCTCCGAAAGGAAAGCATTGCCAAAGGCGGCGACATCACCATCCGCAAGATCTCAGCCGAAGTCAAGCAAGTATTTACCATCACGGGCTTCTTCTCGCTCTTCAACTTCGAGTAGAATCGAGTAGAAGAAAGAAAGACGTTCATCCACCTCAGGCAACAGAGTGTGTTCGAGGTGCGCCCGAGGTGTGCTCGACAATGACTCGTACATTCGCGTGTCATGGTCGGGCACACCTTGAAGGATAAGTCGGAGGCTATACATACCCCGTTCGATACAAAGAGCATAGTATAAGAGTCTCATACATACCTGATAAAGAGCCGAAATGTAAAAAAACAAGGCATTGTTTGGAATTCTTATAGAAAAAACGTATTTTTGCGTAAATTTTTAACATAACAAGATGAAAAAGAAACGCATATCACGTATTGTCATGCAGTGGTTGCTCATTTGCGTGCTATCTACGTTTACCATTTCTGCAGTTATTTCGTACATCGCCAATTCGCATATTGCAAAGAAGAACACCTTACATCTGCTGAGCAACAGCATAGAGGACGCGCTCGACGAATTGAAGGAAAAAGATGAGAAGAGTACGAAAACAACACTCGACAACGTATGTAAAATAGTGGAAGGTGGTGAATTCTGGGAGCACATCAATCCTGAGCGTCTTACCGAACTATGCTATTCCAGAAACATACAGGAGATACACGTCATAGATTCCAGTGGCTTTGTCATCTATTCATCCAACCTGGACGTCATCGACTATGACATGAGATCGGCCGAACAGTCGAGTGACTTCTTGGCACTGCTCGATGAGGGGGGCCCCATGTACTACTATCAAGATGTGCGACAACGCGGTATCGACAGCGTGAAGTTCCGCTACATCGGACGCCGTTTGGCTAAGCACAAGGGGTTCCTGCAGGTTGGCTTTGACGAGGACCACTATTACCAGTCGGTAGTAAACGGACTATTGGAAGGCTGCACACACCATCGACGTATCGGTGACAGTGGCAGTATCTATATCATCGACAGTAAAGGCAGCATCGTCAGCGCCCCTAAATTTTTTGAGGGTACAGACATCAAGCAGACGGGGCTTGACCTCAACCTTATCAATGAGCAAGCCACTAACACCCTGTTTACTGCCGATGTGTTAGGCGAATCTTCATACTGCATGTGTACCAAGTACAACGGACGTTACACCATCATTGCCGTGCAACCTATAAGCGAGGCAACGGTGAAGCGCGACACGGCGTTGGCCGCAAGTACCACCTTCGTTTTTGCCATCTTCATGCTGTTGTTTGGACTCATCTACTGGCTCATGAAGAAACTGGTAGTACGCAATATTGAACGCGTCAACCACTCGTTGTCCAATATTTCTGACGGTAACCTTGACGAGGTAATCAATGTGCGTAACTCACTGGAATTCGACTCGCTATCAAATGACATCAACACCACCGTCGACCGTCTGAAGGACTTCATCCATGAGGCAGAAACACGCTTGGATGCCGACCTTGCGCTGGCAAAAGCCATACAGATGGCGGCACTGCCCAACGTCTTCCCTGCATTCCCCGAGCGCAAAGAGTTTGACCTACATGCCTGTACCGAACCTGCCAAGGAGGTGGGTGGCGACTTCTACGACTTCTATTTTGTGGGCGAGAACAAGATTGCCATCTGTATAGCCGACGTGTCGGGAAAGGGCATACCAGCAGCCATGTTCATGATGCGAGGCAAATCAACGCTCAAGAACCGTGCATCATCGGGGATATTGCTGTCTGAGGTATTCGACTCGTCAAACAACACGCTTTGCAAAAACAATGAGACGAACACCTTCATCACAGCATGGATGGCTGTCATCAATATCAAAACCGGAGAGATGCAATACGTCAACGCCGGGCACAACCCACCACTTCTGCGTCATGCCGATGGCTTGTACGAGTTTATCGAGGACAAGGCACCCTGCCTGCCACTCTGTGCCATCGAGGGCATTCCTTACCGCGTAAACACCATGACCCTGCGACCTGGTGACTCACTATACCTCTACACAGACGGTATCAGCGAGGCAGAGAACGTACAAAGCGAGCAATATGGCGACAAACGTCTGCTCGACACCCTCAACAACCTGCCCATGCAAGCTGTGCTTAGTCCTAAACTTACATGCGAAAGCATCATGAGGAGCGTTAAGGACTTCGCCAAAGACGCTGAGCAAAGCGATGACATAACTATGCTTGCTTTCAGATTCGCCAACGAGCACTAAGGCTTCTATACGCCTCATACACACAAAACTTTTAATAGGACAAAAATGACACAAGACAAACATACAGCAAAACTGGGAGCTTCCTGCCAAGAAGGAGAAAGAAGTCAATACGGGCTCATCGGCTACCCCTTGGGACACAGCTTCAGCAAGAAGTTCTTCTCAGACAAATTCAGCAACGAAGGAATCAATGCCGCATACGACAATTACGAGATTCCCGATGCAAAAATGCTATTGGAGGTAGTCGAGAACAACCCCAACCTACGCGGTCTGAACTGCACCATCCCTCATAAGCAAGCCATCATACCTCTGCTCGACGACATGAGCGAACAGGCCAAGAAGATCGGCGCTGTCAACGTGATTAAGATTGAGCGCCTTGAAAAGGCCGACGAGACGGGCAAAGACTACAAACTGACAGGTTACAACAGCGACATCATCGGCTTTACCAATAGCATAAAGCCTCTGTTGCGTGCATGGCACACCAAGGCATTGGTATTAGGCACCGGAGGTGCTTCCAAGGCCATCTGCGTGGGACTTGAGAACCTGGGTATTGAATGGAAATATGTAAGTCGCCGCCCAGCCGAGGGACAACTGGCATACGCCGACCTTACCTGCGAGACGATGGAAGAGTACACCGTCATCGTAAACTGTTCGCCCGTAGGCATGCACCCTCACGTGGACGAGTGCCCCGACCTGCCCTATGAGCATCTTACCGAGCGTCATCTGCTCTTCGACCTCGTGTACAACCCCCTCGAAACCCTCTTCATGAAGAAGGGACAAGCGCAGGGTGCCGTGGTGAAGAACGGACTTGAAATGCTCCAACTGCAAGCCGTGGCTGGTTGGAAGTTCTGGAACGATCTTTAATTGAAGTTTCCTATCCCCAAGAGGCTTTGCCATTCTCTAAGCAAAGAGAATGACAAAGCCTTTTTTTGCTGCTTATTCATTTGCAACTTCTTTGCGTGATAGCAATTCTTTATATTCTGCATTTTTTCAACCTGCACATCGAAAACAATACACTTGCCTGTGATTTAACTAAACTTTCCCACCCCTAAAAACACCCAGAAAGGGCATCAAGCATTCAGCCCAATGGCAACGCCTTGGGTTTGAATGGCATAATGTATAAGGTGCAAAAGCCTACCTTCGATGTTGCTTCTGCTTTTGCCCTTTCTGGGCGAATGTACCTAATCTTTCTGATACCCAAGGCATGCCTTGATCTGAATGCAACATTGGCCTTTTAGGTCGCCCTAACAGTAAAAGGGTGGGGAAATTCAGTGATATAATTGAACTCAAAGACGCAAAGTTTTTATAGAGAATTAGCTTGTAGTCTCCCCGATATTAACCCGAAGTATTCCCGATACATTCCCACAGGGTTTCATCCCGAAGAAAATGGTCATTTTGCTCCTATTTTGCCTTTCTCCATCGAAAAAACATTAAAAAAGTAGATTTTCTAAAAAAACTGCATAATAATTAAAAAATATTACTTATATTTGCCTTTGCATTTTAAAAATGCGGACATATAGGAAAGCGTTTCGCTAATCCATCGCAATGAATCTGGACAATTCACGTGATGTTGGAATAGTGAAGTTGTTCTCCCTATGGTATGATTCTTCGTACATTTGTACAATCAGCCATAGGTGTGAGTCAATTCTTCTCATTCACATCACGGCAGTCCAGAGCCTATTGCGAGAATAAGTAGAAATAGGCTCACACTTTCTTTATGTCCTTACCTTATTCACCCTTGGAGTCCCTCTTAGAGCCATAGAGGTTATTTGCATCATGAAACCATCGAAAGGCTAAATGTTTCTGATGAGAAATGGAGAATCATTTCCATCTAAAAAATCTAATCTAAAAGAAAGTAATTGTTTGCCATTTTAACCATTATATCGTTTTCGCGAATGGACAAAATGGACACAATTGTGATAGCATAGACAACTTGAAAATGCTAACTTTGCAAAAATTAAAGTTAAATCAGAATACCTTTGTTACAAAATGGAACCTTCAAAAGTCGATATGTTTTTAATTGCAAATGAGGAATTGCTCCCATCTGCCAAATTAATTATTGTTAGAGAGAATCTACTTGCAGCAAGTGACAGCAAGTGGCCTATCATATCCTTACAGACCAATGTATAAGGGCTGAAATTTAAGATGAACGGTACACAAAATCGTACCAAGTTATTTTTTTATCATTACTTAATAATCAATACTTAGTTAATCTTTAATTTATTATCTCATTTTTAATATGTTAGACCACATATACAGTATCTCCGACAGGTAATAGAAGGATGAAGTCAAGGCAATGCCCTCCTATATGTATCGTATGCATACGTGCCCTACGCCGTATCGCTCGAGCATATACGGCGTAGGGTGTATTGTATGTATTCATTTCTATTGTGGTTTACTCTATTGGGGAAAAGAGAAATGTGGTGCTTTACGCTTATGAAAAAGATTATTCTATTCAGTTTGTTCTCATGGTTTTCACAGCTGCTATTTGCTCAAACCTCAGGTAACCATGAGTATGTAGATTTAGGACTACCCAGTGGTACCCTTTGGGCAACTTGTAATGTCGGCGCATCATCTCCGGAGGAATATGGCGATTATTATGCGTGGGGAGAAACTAACACAAAAATTTACTATTACTACAATACATATAAATGGTGTAATGGTGACATAAAAACGGGCATTACAAAGTATTGTACAAATAGCGATTATGGCAAAGTGGACAATCTTACTCAATTGGAATCAAATAATGACGTTGCAATATCCAAATGGGGTACTAATTGGAGAATGCCAACAGAAGCAGAAATGATAGAATTACAAAAGAATTGCACATGGAATTGGACTTCTATCAACGAAATCCCTGGCTATAAAATAACAGGACTAAATAACAATTCCATTTTTCTTCCAGCTACAGGATGGATAGTTGGAGATGACGTTCGCGGGAAAGGTGATGAATGGGGTGTCCGAGGGTGCTACTGGACAAGTTCCTTAAGAGAGAAAAATTATGACGGGGTATACCTTTCTTTTTATTCTAACAAGATAGAAGTCGGTGGTAGTATACGACATTGTGGGCACACTATACGTCCAGTATTAGCGTCAAAGAATGTTTCAAGCATAAAGATTTCAGAGAAAAACTTGTCTATGGACATTGCTAACTCGTATGCACTGACAACTCAGATTTTGCCATCAAGTGCGACTAACAATGATGTACAATGGTTATCCTCAAACACATCTGTAGCAACTGTTCAAAATGGCGTTGTCACAGCTATCTCTCCTGGTATAGCCAACATTATCGTACAAGCAAAATATGGAACCAGCAAAGCCGATACTTGTCGCGTATTGGTTAAGGGAGTACCAAGCAACGTGGAAATGGTAGATCTTGGCTTACCAAGTGGAACACTATGGGCAAACATGAATGTAGGAGCTACAAGTCCTGAGGAATATGGAGGATATTTTGCTTGGGGAGAAACTGAAGAAAAGGATACATATAATGCTAACACATACAAATACGGAAAGAAAAGAACTAAATACCATCCTGATGTAGATGATTTAACTGATTTAGAGCGTTGCGATGATGCTGCTTATGTTAATTGGGGCACAAGCTACCATACGCCAACAAAAGAGCAATGCAAAGAAATCCTTGATAATTGTCAGGCTATTTTTGTTTCAGAAAGTGATGTGCATGGTTTAAAAGTCATTGGCCCTAATGGAAATAGTTTATTCTTTCCTGCTGCAGGGCGATATAAATATGACAGATTTTGGCCATATAGTGAAGATGCCGGTGAAGATGGCAAACTTTGGGGAATATACATGACGTCAACATATAATAGAGATAGAGAAGATGCGTCTACTATATTTGACATAAGATTTACTTATGACACAAAATTATACATAGGAGAGAATGGACTTGGCTATGGCTATACAGTTAGAGCAGTTTCTGAGAAAAGAGTTGTTAAAATTTCTAAGATAGAAATCAAAGAGCACTCAATATCTATTTACAAAAATGAAACCTATAAACTAAACTATAGTTTGTCACCAGAAAATGCTACAGACAAGCGTATTGTTTGGAGTAGTTCAGATGAAAACGTGGCGGTAGTTTCTGCAGATGGTACCGTTACTGCAAAATCAGAAGGAAAAGTCACAGTAACATTAAAAGCAGAAGATGGAAGCGGAGCTTTTGACACTTGTGAAATAACAGTTGTCAAAGAACAAGCAACAAACGACAACCCCGAATTAGCTGATGATTTTGGAAGAGTTGCCGATGCCATTGACCTTGGTCTTAGTGTAAAGTGGTCGAGTTGGAATCTTGGCGCAAGTTCTGTTTACGAGGATGGTGGACTTTATGGAGGTGGTGATCCAACAGGAAAGGTTACATACTTCGGCAAGTCATCAGAATATCATTGGGTTAATGGAGAGAGTATCAATGGCACGCAATATGACATTGCCACACAAAAGTGGGGAGAAGACTGGCGCCTCCCAACAATGGAAGAGCTAAGAGAACTTCGTGACAAGTGTACCTGGGAGTTCGGTTTAACTATTGAAGGATTAAAGGGAGTTAGAGCTACAGGTCCAAATGGCAATTCCATCTTCATTCCTTGTCGAGGAACACGTCATGGCACAACAAATGTTGACCACGGATACATTGCATCTATATGGTCGGGAGAAACTTGCGCCACTGGATATAATCCAGGATACGCCGACCTTGATATTTATTTCAGTGGTGGTTTTAGCGAGAATGGAAATTACTATTATTGTGGCCAAACCGTACGCCCTGTATCAGAGTGCAATCAGATTACTCTAATTGATGGTACAACATTCAGTAACACTAAAGAAGAGAACTATGACAAGATAAACTATGTCCGTAATTTCAAAAACACGAAGTGGCAAGCACTTTACGTTCCATTTTCGATGTCATATAATGACTGGAAAGATGATTATTATGTAGCAAGATTGAACAATGTCAATCAATATGATGATGACGACAATGGTGTTATCGACAGAACTGTTCTTGAATTTTTCTATATAACACAAAACAGTAAAATTCAACACATTGAGCCTAACACTCCTTATTTGATTAGAGCAAAAGAAGAAGGCGAAAAGATAATTACCATAAAAGACGCAAAACTTTATACGGCAGAAGAAAACACTTTCGATGTTACAAGCTGGGACAGCAAGTTTGTGTTCAATGGTACTTATCATGGTATCAACGGCGCAGAGATGGTAGCACAAGGCTACTATGCACTTGGCGGTGGTTCCTTGAAACAGGCAGCATCAGGAAGCAGCAATCTCAATGCGTTCAGATGGTACATGAGTGTTACAGATAGAAACGGCAACACCAAGAACATCAACGAGGTGAAAGTCTGCGTATTCGACTTTGACGAAGAAGAAACAGGTATAACGATACAGTCAGCAGAAAAAGAAAACGACAAAGTGTTTGATCTGAGTGGACGCAGAGTAAACAAAGCTGCGAAAGGTATCTATATAAAGAACGGAAAGAAAATCGTTATACATTAAAAGTGTTAAAAGTGAACTACATGAAAAAAGCATATTGCCGTCCCAACACAAGGTGCATCAAGCTAAACACTTCCCAGAATTTAATGGAAATTAGCGGAGGCAACATTGACATAGGTGGAAAAGGAGATTTCGACGTAAAAGAAGAATTCTTTGACACTTCATCCTTCTGTTGGGATTCTGAAGACGACTAAAACCCCATATTGACAGAAGTTATATGTAAAAATTGTTTAACATTCAAAAAAGAGATCATTATGAAAGTTACAAAGATTATGACAGTTGCAGCAACAATGTTTATGGCAACTGTGGCTAATGCCCAAATGGCAAAAAGTTCTGCGACCTCCATTTATGCAAATGAGTGTGATAACTATACACGCGTTTATGCAGATTATGGAACAACAACTTTTAAAGAAAGCGAAGATGGCTTTAGTGCAACCAACGATAATGCCATGAAAGGTTTCAACATTGGTGCTTTAAGAGCATTTAATGTAACAGGAAAGAAACTGCCCGTCTTTGTTGAGGCTGGTTTGGAGTTCTCAGCACGTTTCTATACTGAAGACAAGTATAGCGATGCAACCCAAAAAGACGAATTGATGCGCCTCACCATTCCTGTGAACCTAACCTACAAGTTGTCTTTCAAAAATGGCATGTACGTTTCTCCATTTGCAGGTGCGCGCTTGGCTTATAATATGATAGGAAAGAGCATCTACAAATACGATGGTGAAAGTTATAGCGAAGACTGGTTAAATGGCGAAGATGACGAAGATTCGTGCAACAAAGTTCAAATAGGAGCTCAGGTAGGTGCAACTATTGGTTACAAAAAGCTTAGCATCTCTTTTGGATACCAGTGGGATGGCAAGCTGTATAGCGAAGAGGATGCTAAAATTACAACAAATGGCTTTCGTGTAGGAGTTGGTTACAGTTTCTAAGCACATGATTATCTGAAATATTGTATAATACAACATTACTTATCTGCAGGTATAAGGTGGCAAATAGCAACACCGAAAGAGGTATTTGATATCCACATTATACGATTACGCAGAAAAACATTATCACCAGCAATCATCCGCAAGGCTCTCCACCTCGGAAGCTTTGCGGATTTAAAGGCATGACATTTAATGTGGGAGTTGTCTTCTAAATTCTTTCAACACATTTAGGCACAAAGATTAAAATTCAATTTGCTAAATTCAGGAAAATGGTTAACTTTGCACTCACTTTGGCATCCTAATGAAAATGATACTACCACAAATAAAAGCAAAACTAGAAGAAAGGCTGGGGCAGCAGATTTGCAGCCCCAGTGATTGCCATGCACTTTCTATAGACATCGAGAAGCGCACTGGACAGCATCTGGGCGTCAACACGATAAAACGAATGCTTGGAATCTTAGGCGATGAGGTAGAACCACGTACCAGCACACTCAATCTCATAGCTCAATATTTGGGATATGCAAACTGGAACGTGTTAAAGCTGATTGCTGATGGCGAAGGTAACTCAGATTTTGACAGTATCCCACAAATTATCACATGTGAGCTAAAAGTGGGACAACATGTCACCCTAACTTATGAGCCAAAGCGGAAGGTTACTCTCAAATACATAGGAGATGGCACATTCTGCGTCACCGAAAGCCTACGAAGTAAAATGCAGACAGGCGACATAGTACGTACGCAACAATTCATTTTAGGGCAACCGCTTTATTGTATCGTACAACGAGATGGGGTCACGCTTGGCAACTTAACAGCAGGAAAAATAGGAGGACTTACTTCTTTGAAATGCAAATGAAAAAACAACAAATATCGGAAGTGTCTGTATTTGAAAAAATCGAGTCGTCGAGATTCTCTCACGAGGATAGTTCTTTGGATACCCCTTCTGCAAAAAAAATTGCAGAAGGGGGTACTTGTGTAACGACATTAGTTCGTGAACACGGCAAACTACTAATAAAAAAGCAACTTCGTGACGCATACGTTAACAATAGCTTTTATCGCGATTTAATCGAGAAAGAGTTTGAAATAGGCTTCAATCTGGAACACCCCACACTGGCACGATATGTCCAGAAAGGAGAAGACGAAAACGGACCTTTCCTTCTCATGGAGTATATTGATGGTACCCCACTGGATCGCTTTCTAAAAGAATCACCCGACTATTTCAAGAAAAAGAGTACACGCAAGAAGTTCGCCCAGCAACTACTGCAGGCCCTCGCTTACTTACATTCACGCCACATCTTGCATCTTGACATTTCTCCAAGCAACATTATGCTTACACGCATAGGGAATGACGTAAAGTTGCTTGACTTCGGCTATGCCTATACCAGTATTTTCGACCTCAGCACAGGCCACACCCCTCTATACGCTGCTCCAGAACAGTTGGAGGGACAACGGCCATACGACGAACGCACTGACCTCTACGCCGCAGGTAAGATGCTGGAATTGGTGTATGGTACGAGCACCCCATTAACAAGGCGCTTATTGGCACAAGACCGTGATAAACGTCCTGCAAGCGCCAACGAAGCTCTCTGTCAGTTGAACTCAATATCTGACAATGCTAAGAAAACATTACTGGCATCAGTTCTTGTATTACTCACCACTTTCATATTACTCTATAGTATGTCCGAAAAGAAAAAGAAGGAAATACCCACCATTCCTAACATTAGCGGTACAGCCACGGTCACGGCTACTGTAGCAGGTTCGAGCAGCATTGCGACAAGTGCCAAAGTGAATATTGCTGATAACATGATAGAAGGCTGCTTCAGCGTAAGCTCAAGCAAGAAGGTGGAGTTCAGCAAAGGCAACCTCTGGTGGGATGGCTCTGCCTACCACTTCGAGGCCAACCAGACGGACTATCCCACCTCGTGGAATGCTAACCATGTAGGCTATTTCTACTGGACCAATCTCACCGACTATCAGTCTGGCAATGCCGCTTACATGCCTTACGCAGAGTATTACTCATTCTCAAACCAGAGCACCAGCGACAAGTTCTTCTGTGACGAGAGCAATCCTCTTACCGTGGAGGGCATCAGCGGCTTTTTCGCCTTGAGCCAGAGCGAGTGGGATTACCTTATCTCAAGCCGTAACAATGCAAGCAATCTCTGCAAACATGGCGTGACGGTGGATGCCATGACAGATAGCAAGAAGAACTGTCTTATCATTGCCCCCGACAACTTCAGCGGTACACTCAAGTCATCGTACACTTTGGATGAACTGAGTTCTCTTGGCCTGGTTTGTCTGCCCGCTGCGGGCTACCGCGATGGTTCGAGCTTTTACGGCATAGAGCAGTGGAGCACCTATTGGTGGGCTACGCCTGCTCCGAGTGAATCGTATCGTGCGAGTCAATTAGAAACTTATGCAGATCACATTCGTACTGTCAACGGCTTTCGTAGCGATGCTCATAATTTGCGCCTCGTGCGGCTGGCTCAGTAAGTACTGGCACTTCCTTGGTTAATGTAGGGGATGTTGCCAAAATCATTTTTCTTGAAAATATTTACAAAACGAATAATCAGTTTGTGTCTTTACAGAGAGAAGAAAGGTGTAGTTTCACTACGTTTTTCCTCCTATCAGCACCCTATGTTCGCACAATTTGCTTACGTCTGGCTTACGTGTTTTGACGTAAGCAGACGTAAGCAAACTGAGTGAAGACTGAGTGCAGGGAGTAAGATCATAAGAGTGAAATAAAAGTGTTTTACAATTTGCAATGCACAATGCATAATTGACAGCAGGCTGGTGCTGAGTAATGCACAATTCATAATTCACAATTAGCTGGGGCGATGGCGCAAATGACAATTGACTTCGTCGAGCCCACTGGCTTTCATAATACACAAAAATGAACTTCGCGCCTTTGCGTCTTCGCGTTCAAATGCATCTAAATACGTCCAAAAACCAGATATAAAACACACAAAAAGCGGAAATAGCGTGTCAGGAGGAGAAAAACAAAAATAAAACACACAAAACTTGTTTGTAAACCATAAAATTGCTATCTTTGCAAAATAGGTTTTATATTCTATCCTGAATCTAATGACATTGTTCCAACTAATAAGGAAGATATCACCTTTTGTCAAGCCATACAAGGGGTTGGTGGTGGCAACACTGGCACTTACGCTTGTCGGCTCGCTCATTGCGCAAGTCAATGCGGTGGTGCTCGATTGGACGGTCGACACCATCAACGGACTCATTGTACACAACGGAACAGGGGACATCGGAGAACAGCACTTTGCATGGGGAACGGCCGCACGCATCCTTGGCACTATCACGATTATCCTGCTCAGCAAGGAGGTCTTGTCTGTCATCATATCCTACGCACAGAATTTCTATGGGGAGCGAATGCGCGTGCACGTATCGAAGGATCTGGCACAGAAAGCAGTAGACCGCATCTTGTCCTACCGCATGGCGTTCTTCTCAAGAAACGGCAACGAGGCAGGCCGTCTGCAATCACGCATCGACCAAGGCGTCGGAAGTCTCTCAACCACCGTGCAAAGCATCTTCATCGACCTCCTGCCCCTCTTCACATCTGCCTTCCTTGCCCTCGTACTCATGTTCCTGGCCAACGTCTATGTGGGACTCGCCGCCTTGCTCATCGTGCCCGTCTACATCTTCATCACGATACGCCAGGCCAAGCGACTGAAAGGATGGCGACAGGACATGCGCAAGCATCGCGAGCTGAAAAGTCACGGCATCGTGAACATCATCGAGTCGATAAGCGTTATAAAGTCGTTCAACCGTGAAGAGATTGAGAGCAACAAGCAGATGGACATACAAACGCAACTAACTGACAATCTGTTGCGAACCCGTAAGGTAATGCTCTTCTTCGATGGATGGAAGCGATTCATACAACAAATAGGCACCGTCATAATCATCATCATCACCGCCTACCTTGTACTCATCGACTACCCTGGCATGACCATAGGTAAAATTATGTACCACGTCATGCTTTTCGCCAACGTCACAGCCCCCATCACGCAACTACAACGTGTATTCGACACCCTCAACGACGCACTCGTATATGCAGAGGGTTACTTCAGCGTGGTGGAAGCCGAGGAAGAGGTGGAAGAGAGTGGAAACTACCGTCCCGAACACGTGGAGGGACGAATTGAGATAAAGGGAGTTGACTTCACCTATCCCAATGGCACCAAGGCTCTTCACGACATCAACATGGTCATAGAGCCTGGAAAGATTACTGCCTTCGTCGGACTGTCGGGAGCCGGAAAATCAACCATCGTCAACCTGCTCGACAAGTTCTATACGCCCGACAAGGGTACCATCCTGCTGGATGGCAAGGACCTTTCGGAATACGACACACAATTCCTGCGCGACAACATCGGACTTGTCCTGCAAAAGAACCATATCTTCGACGGTACGATTGAGGAGAACATACGCTACGGCCGACCCGATGCCACACAGGAAGAGGTGGAACAGGCAGCCCGCAGTGCCTACATCTACGACCAGGTGATGCGTCTGCCCAAAGCCTTCCAATCACAAGCCTCTATGCTGAGTGGCGGTCAGCAACAACGCATCGCCATAGCGCGTATGTTCCTGAAGAATCCGCCCATCATCTTCCTCGATGAACCCACCGCATCGCTCGATGCCATAGCCACCGAGCAGATCAAGGCTTCGCTCGATGCCATCAAGCAGGGACGCACCGTCATCATCATCTCGCATTCCGTGTCGCAGATCATCGACTCCGACGTGATATACGCTCTGCGCGACGGACGTGTAGAGCAGAGCGGAGACCCCGACAGCCTCTATCACAAGGGAGGCATATACAAGGACATCATCGATGCCTCGGCGCGTAGCCTCAATGTAGAAAAACTTGCAAAACTGAAATAAAAAACATATAAAATTACACATAACCCTATATGACAAAAGTAGAGATTAGCGCGGAATACATCAAGACCGTCAACTATGCCCTTGTAAATGGAAGAATACCCATCTGCAAGGTACTGGAATTGACCAACACCACCGAGAATGTGCTCAACAGTCTGCAGGTGACATGCACAGGCGAGTACATCAAGCCTTGTGTGAGCAACCTTGCCGATGGACTGTGGGCCGGACAGACTATCCAGGTGCCCGAGATGGACATTCTGCTTGACGTACACGAGATGCTGGCCTTGCCCGAGCACACCACCACAAGTTTCAAGATACGCGTAACGGAACAGGGAGAGTGCGTGGGAGAGCAGGACTTCGAGATGGAACTGGTGCACGACCACTTCGACCTGAACAGCATCAGCAACGGCAAACGCGAACTTACCAAGATGGACATCTGGGAGCGCAAATTGCTCGACTTCTCATTGCGCAACTCACTGCTCAACCTCTATTTGCGTACACGTGCCATACAGTTCATCTCGTTCGACGTGAGCAAGATAGAAGACCATCTGGCCAATGGCGACGAGTACTGCATCATGTCAAAGCCTGCCGACTTCAAACTCGACAGCGAAGAGCGCATGGTGCACAGCAAGAAACTGGCAGAGTCGCTGCACGAACTGGTAAGCGACGGCATTGAGCACCACCGTCTGCACACCTACCAAACCGAGGCTGAGACAAAGAACACGCTGAAGAACATCTACCGTGGTGCACGCAACGCCATCGAGGAGACGGGTGCCAACTCACTTTTCCTCTCCATCGGCACCCTGCGCTGGTACGAGGAAGGGCAGAGCGATACGCCACGCTATGCTCCCGTCATCTTGCTGCCCGTCGAGATGGTGTACAAGAAAGGGCAGTACTTCATCCGCACACGCGATGAGGAGACCAACCTCAACATCACCCTCATGGAGTTCCTGCGCCAGAACTACAACATACGCGTCGAGAACCTCGACACCCTGCCAAAGGATGAGTACGGCATCGACGTGAACCTCATCTTCACCATGCTGCGCGATGCCCTGAAAGAGCATCCTACATGGGATATCGAGGAGGAGTGCATATTGGGCACCTTCTCGTTCAGCAAGTTCCTGATGTGGAACGACGTACACAACCACCGAGAGGAGATGATGCAGAGCCAGGTGGTAAGCAGTTTGGTAGAGAACCGACTGACGTGGTCGCCCGACCCTGTGAACGTGAACCTCAAGGACATGGACAGCACGACATCGCCCACCGAACTGGCATTGCCCGTGGCAGTCGACTCATCACAGATGGCTGCAGTCATCGAGGGTGGAAAGGGACACTCGTTCATCCTCTACGGACCTCCGGGAACGGGTAAGTCTCAAACCATCACCAACCTCATCGCCAATGCGCTGTTCCAAGGCAAGCGCGTGCTCTTCGTGGCCGAGAAGATGGCCGCTCTGAGCGTAGTGCAGAGCCGTCTGGCCAAGATAGGACTCGACCCCTTCTGCCTGGAGATGCACTCCAACAAAGTTACCAAGAAGCACATCCTCGAACAGTTCAGCAAGGCACTGGGCGTAACGCACATCGTCTCGCCTGCCGAGTACAAGGACAAGGCCGACAAGATATTTGCCCACCGCAAAGAACTCATCGAGTACCTCAAGGCACTGCATACCATTGATGGCAGCGATAACCTCTCACTCTACGACTGCATCAAGCACTACGAGGCCATCGATGCCGAGCCCATGTCTACCTTCACGCCCAATGCACAACTCGACGCTGCCCTGGTACAGCATGGCATTGAGGAACTGGAGGACATCCTCAACAGCAAACTCAGCACCGTAACGAAACTGGTGGGACAGCCCTCCGAGAATCCCCTTAAGGGACTCTCACTGCGACAGGACAACTTCTCGCCCGACGAACTGGTTGCCAAACTGCAGAAGGCAAAGGCAGTCATCAGCGGAAGTCGCAAGCAGGCTGCCGACCTGGAACAGGTTAAGCCCCTGCGCTCTGCCCTGTTGCGCGACAACAGCGAGGCACTTCTCAAGCAGAATGCCAAGGCACTCTACGACGAGTGGAGAAGCGTGAAGGCAAAGTGGTTCCTGCCCCGTTTCTTTGCTAAGAAGACATATCTCAACAAACTGCGCGAGTTCAACAAACTCATCACCGAGTCGGAGGTGGGCAAGACACTCGACAACCTGATGCAGTATCAGGAGAAGCACGAGTCAATAGAGCAACTGCGTGCCATCCTGTCAGCACACCTCAACGTAGACGTACCCAGCGACGTAATGCCCGAAGACTATCTGTTGCAGGACGCTGAGGAGAAGATGGAACGTTGGATTGCCAACAAGGATAAGATGCGCGACTGGCTGCACTACTGCAACTACAGCCGCACGCTCAAGGAGATGGGTATGGAGTGCGTACAGCAGGCACTCGAGGAGTCATCCAGCCAGCCCGACACCGTCCACAAGTCGTTCTTCAAGGCACTTTTCAAGCACAAAGCCGAGCGCAAGATGGACAAGGTGCCCATGCTGACCACCTTCGAGGGCATGATATTCGACGAGAAGGTCAACACCTACAAGCGACTCACCGAAGAGTTCCAGATGCTCACACAGAAGGAACTCTACGCCCGTCTGGCAGCCCGCATTCCCCGCGTTGGCGATAACCTCGACAGCAGTAGTGAGATTGGTCTGCTCAACCGCAACATCTCCAACGGCGGACGTGGCATGTCGCTGCGCGAACTGCTCAAGCAGATTCCCACCCTACTGCCCCGCATCTGTCCCTGCATGCTGATGAGCCCCATGAGCGTGGCACAGTACCTCGACCTCTCGCAGGAGAAGTTCGACCTCGTAGTCTTCGACGAGGCTTCGCAGATGCCTACCAGCGAGGCCGTCGGTGCCATTGCACGAGGCAAGGCGCTCATCGTTGTGGGCGACCCCAAGCAGATGCCTCCCACCAGTTTCTTCTCATCAACCAATGTGGACGAGGAAGAGGCCAGCATCGACGATATGGAGAGCATCCTCGAAGACTGCCGCACACTGGAGATGCCCTCACTGCAACTCAACTGGCACTACCGCTCGCGTCACGAGAGTCTGATTGCCTTCTCAAACAACGAGTACTACAACGGTTCGCTCATCACATTCCCCTCTGTCGACGACCAGAAGACCAAGGTAAGCTACATCCCCGTAGACGGTTACTACGACAAGGGTGGCAAGCGCTCTAACCGTGCTGAGGCAGATGCCATTGTCAACGAGATAGAGCGCCGTCTGAAGGACGAGAACCTGCGCAGGCAGAGCATCGGCGTCATTGCCTTCAGCGTGGTTCAGCAGGCACTCATCGAGGACATTCTCATCGATCGTATGGACAACGACAAGACACTGCACGATGCTGCCGACGAGATGTACGAACCCATCTTCATCAAGAACCTGGAAAATGCACAGGGCGATGAGCGCGACGTCATCCTCTTCAGCATCGGATACGGTCCCAACAAGGACGGCGTAGTATCCATGAACTTCGGTCCGCTGAACAACGTGGGTGGTGAGCGACGCCTCAACGTGGCCGTCAGCCGTGCCCGTTGCGAGATGATGGTGTTCTCAACCCTCAAGGCATCGCAGATTGACCTTCGTCGTAGCAAGGCACGAGGCGTAGAAGGACTCAAGCACTTCCTTGAATATGCCGAGACACAGACGCTGGCAGTCGAGACCACCGCAACCAAGAACAGCAAGAAGTCGATGGTTGCCGAGAAGATTGCCCAGGCATTGCAGGAACGCGGATACAAGACACAGACCTACATCGGCCGTTCGCAGTTCAAGGTCGATGTGGCCATCTGCGACAAGAACAACCCCGACGTGTACAGCATGGGCCTCCTGCTCGACGGCGAAGGCTATCGCGACACGCAGACCACACGCGACCGCGAAATCGTACAGCCCTCCGTCCTGACGGGTCTGAAGTGGAAGGTAATGCGTATCTGGAGCGTAGACTGGTTTAATAACTCCCAGCGTGTCATCCAGCGCATCATCGAGCAGATGGAGGCAAAGCCCGCACGCGAGAAATCTTCCGAGAAAATCTGCTTCGACCTTTCCAAGGAGAAAGTAGAAGAGACCGTGTCAAAGGCAAAGCCCTACATCGAATTCAAGGCCTCATCAGCCACCAAGGCAAAGGTGCAGAAGGACACTATCTGCAAGGACATCGTGGCAGCAGAGCAACCCATCTCGATGGCGCAGTTGTGCCGTAAGATTGCCAACCTACGCGAGATGCAGCGTGTCACCCCCACCCTGCAAAGCGAGGTACTTGCCTACTGCTCGTCACACCTCTACACGCAACCCGACCGTCAAGGTCAGGTGGTATGGCTCGACCAGGCTGCCAGTCACGCCTATCCCTGGTATCGTCCCGACACCATGCGCGACATTGCCGACATCCCCATGATCGAAATCAAGAATGCCGTACTCGAGGCCATCACCGAGCAGTTCAGCATTGCCACCGACAACCTCTCACTCATTGCCGTCAAGAAGCTCGGTTTCACCCGTCGTGGCAACAATGTGGACGCAGCCTTCCGCATGGCCGTTGACGAACTGGTCAGCCAAGGACTCATAATCGAGGAAGAAGGGAAACTGAAAACTGTGTAGAATTACCGAAGGAAAGAATGAAGAGTGAAGAATGCTCTTCATTCCTTCGTGTGACCCTTTGCAAAGTGGCACCCAACTTGATAGAACTGTAAAAATGTATCTTTTAGGGGATTTGCGTCGATATTAGAGAAATAATTCGTACCTTCGCAACGCATTAATCGATTCTAAGCAAAACTGTGCACCGCAATTGTAAACATATAAAGCGCCAGGCATTTGCCATACTATTGCTGATAGTAATGATGATACAGATGGGGTTCAAAACACTTCATCTGCATCTTCATGCGGAGAAGGCGCGGATAGAATGTAGCGATTGTGAACACAATAGGGTGCATAATGGACACATTACTACGTTGGATGGCGAAAGCGACAACTGCTTGCTCTGCCAGATGCTTACGGCTCCCTTTACAGAGTGCGAAAGCATAAAAGTTGCAGTGCATACTGATGCGCATCAATTTACACACTTCTGTTATCAAAGCCATATTGTGGATGGTAAGAGGGGTGTACATCTCCTTCGCGGACCTCCTTGTTGTTTGTTATAAACGTGTAGTATCCTTGCTCCATTCTGGGACAAGGAGCAATTGTTGTATCATTTTAATAACAGACGACAAGACAATGAAACATTATATTTTCATCGTGTTGCTGGCATACACTATGCCAGCAACAGCACAGAGCGTGCATCAGCATAGCTCATGTGAGGAGGATAGCATCAGTCCAATGAAGGAGGCCATCCTCAGCGAAATCACCGTAACGGGATTAACTGGAACGGAAAGACTTAAGGATTCACCCATCGCCTTCTCCGTTATCTCGCCTCAAGAATTGCATCGTAGTTCAGGCACCAATCTTGTAGATATTATAGCCCGTCAACCCGGTGTTTCGCAGATTTCGACAGGAGCGGGAATCAGCAAACCCGTTATCCGTGGACTTGGCTACAACCGCATCGTGGTGGTGGATCAGGGTATCCGACAGGAAGGACAGCAATGGGGCGACGAGCATGGACTTGAGGTGGATGCCGAAGGAGTGCATTCCGTGGAGATACTGAAAGGACCTGCTTCGCTTATGTACGGTAGCGACGCCATAGCCGGCGTGATGGTGCTACACCCCGAACACGCCTTACCCGCGGGCACCATGCAGGTGAAGGTTGGCAGTGAGTACCAGACGAACAACGGACTTTATAACTATCATGCCGGATTTGCAGGCAATATGGGAGGTTTCCTCTGGAACTGGCATTTAAACGACAAAGCCACGCATTGCTATCGGAATGCACGCGATGGCTATGTGCCTGGTTCATGGTACAAGGAACGCGACCTACAGGGGATGTTAGGTATAAGTAAATCGTGGGGGCACTCTTGGTTGCGTTTTTCACATGTGGATTTCACCCCGGGAATAACCGAAGGTGAACGAGACGAAAAGAACGGAACACTCATCTGGGAAGATGGCAACACAGCCAAGTCATACGACAGGCAACTCCCATCACAGCGAGTGATACACACAAAGGTCATAAGCGACAACGCATGGAACTTTGGCGAGAGCATGCTGAAGGCCATCATCGGTTATCAGCAGAACTACCGTCGAGAGTTTGAGGAAGTTTTTGATGAGGCGGAATTGGCAATGCGCCTGCATACTGTCAACTATGACATTCGATACCAACTACCGTTGCCGAACGAATGGAACATAGCAACCGGCGCAGGTGGCATGTGGCAACAGAACCAGAATCGTGCCGATGAAATGCTTATTCCCGATTATTATTTGTTTGATTTCGGTTATTTCCTGACTGCCAACAAACAAATTAATCGTTGGCATTTTTCGGGTGGAGTACGCATAGACAACCGCCACCTTTCTACCAATGAACATGAGGAGGAAGGCAAGATGCTTTTTACGGCTCTCAAGAAGAATTTCCTCGGTGTAACAGGTAGTATTGGTTTGGTTTATAACGTCTCTGAAAATGTGAATCTTCGAGTTAATGCGGCTCGTGGTTACCGAGCACCTGTGGTCAGCGAACTATGTAGCAACGGAGTGCACGAAGGCAGTGTGCAGTATGAGCTGGGCAATAACGAACTAAAGTCGGAATACAGTCACCAGGTTGACATCGGCATGGATTACACCACCCACTACATCTCGCTTGGCGGTTCACTTTTTGCCAACTGGGTGAGCAACTATATCTTCCTCGGTCGCCTACCATACGAAACGCAAGGCTATCGCACCTATCAGTTTCGTCAGGGAGATGCTCGGTTGATGGGGGGAGAATTATCACTGGACGTTCATCCCGTCAATACCCTGCACATTGAGAACACTTTTTCGTATGTACGAGGGATACTGTTGAATCAGACAGCCGAGGGACGTAATCTGCCCATGATACCAGCCCCACGCTGGACATGCCAAGTCCGTCACGACATCCCGACCTTTGCCAACGAGCACTGCCAGCGCACATTCATTAGCATGGGCATGGAATACAACCTCCGTCAGAACCACTTCTATGGAGTTGACGACACCGAGACGGCAACCCCCGCTTATGCCCTGTTTAACATCTCTGCCGGTATGGACCTTCATATATTAGGTCATCGCTCGACAAAAAAGGAGACGCTTGCCTGCACCAAGAATTGCATTGAGATTTCGCTCACCTGCCAGAATCTTTTCAACAAAGTCTATCAGTCGCACCTCTCCCGCCTCAAATACACCGATGGCAATGGAATAGCCGGCATGGGACGAAACATCTGCCTAAAGGTCATCATGCCGATTAATATACACACCCGTCGCGAAGCGACTACACCTTTCACTTTTTGACAATCTTATACCCTATCGAGGCAATGAAGATGGTCATGAGAGGACTGAGGTAGTTGAAGAAGCAATAAGGAAGATAGGCCAGGGTGCTGACACCAAGGACTGAGGATTGCGTCATGCCACAGGTGTTCCAGGGAATGAGAACGGAAGTGACGGTGACGCTGTCTTCGGTGGTGCGACTCAGCAGGCGAGGCTCGTAACCATTGTTCAGATAAGTGTCCTTGAACATACTGCCCGTGAGGATGATGCTGAGGTACTGGTCGGCCGTGACGATGTTGAGGAAGACACCCACAAACGAGGTGCTTGCCACCAGCGAAACGGTGTTGCGTACCAAGCGCAGGATGGCCTGCATGATGCTGTCGACCATGCGGGTAACCGTCATGGAAGCACCAAAGACAATGGCGCAGATAATCAGCCAGATAGTGCCCAGCATGCCACACATGCCCTTGGTGGCAACCAGTTCGTTGAGCGACTCAACACCCGTGTCCAGCGAGGTACTGCCCGAAACGAGAATCATGGCACCACGAAAACGTTGCGTCAGACCGGTGAAGTCTTCACCCGCAATCTGGTCGAGCAGATGTCCCTGGAAGATGACAGCAAAGATGCACCCCAACAGGGTGGAGAGAAACAGTACGACCAAGGAAGGAACACGGCGCGCTATCATCACGCCCGTCAGTACAGGTACCAACACGAGCCAGGGCGAAAGGACGAAAGTGCCCGACAAAGCCTGGCGCACATACTCCACGTCGCTATTGCCCTCGCCACCTTGCACGAAACCTACTACGGCAAAGATGACCAGCGTAATGACAAAGGTGGGAACCGTGGTAAACATCATATAACGGATGTGGGTAAAGAGCGGAGTGCCGACGGTAGAGGATGCCAGCACGGTGGTGTCGCTCAAGGGTGATATCTTATCGCCGAAATAAGCACCGCTGATGATGGCTCCGGCAATCCAGCCCTCGGAGAAACCCTGCGTGCGACCGATGCCCATCAGCGCCACGCCGATGGTGGCAATGGTGGTCCACGACGAACCCGTCATGACGCTGACAACGGCACAGATGGCACAGGCGCTGACCAGGAACCATGCGGGATGCAGTATCTCCAAACCATAATAGATGAGCATAGGCACCACGCCACTCACCATCCAGGCACTGCCCAAGGCACCAATGAAAAGAAGGATGATGATGGCTTGCGAAATGCCGGAGATCTTCTCCTCAAGGGCTTTCTCGAAATCTGCCCATGTGATGCGACGGGTGAAGAATCCGATGGCGATACAACATGCCGATGCCACCAGCAACGCTATCTGGCTGGCACCCGAGAGAGCCTCGTCGCCAAATACCGATACCACACAAGCAATGAGTGCCACCAGCAAAACCAGTGGCACACATGCTAACCATATAGGGGGAAGTTTATTCATCTTATTCCGTCATGGCCTTGAGTTTCTTCAGCAAGGCAAACATTACGATGGCGCTGATGAGACAAAGGGCAATGAGGATGGCCCAGTTGTACATCAAGGGAATCTTGTTCCACAACATCGAGGGAATTGAACTCAGGTAGTTACCGATGGCAGTAGCCACAAACCAACCACCCATCATCAAACCCTTGTACTTGGGAGGTGCCACCTTGGTAACAAAACTGATACCCATGGGCGAGAGCAACAACTCAGCAAAGGTAAGGGTGAGATAGGTTGAAATGAGCCATGAGGGTGAGAGGATGCTCTGGGTTCCGTCTCCCAAGTCCATGGGCGAAATCAAATCGGTAGAAGCCAGCGTGATGAGACCGAAACCAAGAGCGGCCACGAACATACCCCATGCAATGCGGGTAGGTGCGCTCACCTCCTTGCCACGGTTGGCCAACGCTCCGAAGAACGCCATGCTGAAGGGGGTAAGGGCTACCACAAAGAAGGGATTGAACTGCTGGAAGTCGGAGGGCTGAGACAAGGTGGGGTCGCTCATCTGTGTGAACAGGGCAATGGCACCACCCCACAAAACCACGGTAACGATGGCGCAGATCATCTTGTTCTTCTTGGTCTTGGACTGGAAAGCACCGAAGGCGGTGTAGACAGAGGCCGCAATAAGTGCCAGACTGAAGATGTTGAAACCGATACGCATGGGACCGCTTACCGTGAGGTTGGTGTACTTCTTGGCGAAGAATGTCAGGGCAGAACCGTTCTGATGGAATGCCATCCAGAAGAAGATAACAACGCCGAACACCAAGAGAAGGGCAATGATACGATCCTTGGTCTGCTTGGGAGTAAGTTCTTCTACCTGCACAGCAGACGCCTTTGCCTGCTTGGCAGTAACATCAGCATGCTTGAACCAACTGCGTGTGCAGAAGTAGATGAGTGCAGAAAGTACCAATGAGACGCATGCCACGCCGAAGCAGAGACCGTAGGCACCCGAGAGGCACTCCAGATAAGCGGGGTCGGTATTGCCCGCATCGTATACGAAACCACTACCCTCAAGATACTGATTTGTAATCCATTTTGCCATAGAAGGCGCAAACATAGCGCCGATATTGATGGCCATATAGAAAAGACTGAAGGCAGAGTCGCGACTGCCTGAATATTTAGGATCATCATACAGATTTCCCACCAGCACCTGCAGGTTACCCTTGAACAGACCGGTACCGATAGCCACGAGTGCCAGACCGCCGAACATAACGTACTGTGCATAAGATGCGTTGCCAGTAGGAATAGCCAGACTCAGGTAACCGAGGAACATGACCAGCATACCGACGGTAACGCACTTGCCGTAACCAATCTTGTCGGCAATGATACCTCCCAACAGGGGAGTAAAATAAACACCGGCAAGGAAAATGGCATTTACCAAGCCTGCCGTCGACTCATCCCATCCAAACTTTGCCTGCATAAAGAGGGCAAAAATGGCCATCATCGTGTAGTAGCCAAAACGCTCGCCAGTGTTGGCCAAAGCAAGCGCATAAAGGCTTTTTGGTTGATTCTCAAACATGATTGAATTGATTTATATTAATATTATGGCACAAAGATACAAAAATTTTCACAATCAGCATTTCCCGTATGACAATTTATTGTACTTTTGCACCCTCAAACGAAAGAGACGGACACAAAGCGTAAATAAATTAAGGTAAAAAGGTATGCAGAAAAGTTTAGTATTTAAGCCCCGCCTGCTGGAGTGCCTGAAGTCTTACAACAAGGAGACTTTCATGAAAGACCTCATGGCGGGTATCATTGTCGGCATCGTAGCATTGCCCTTGGCCATTGCCTTTGGTATTGCCAGTGGTGTTTCGCCCGAGAAGGGAATCATTACCGCTATCGTGGCAGGTTTCCTCATCTCTCTTCTGGGTGGCACCAAGATTCAGATTGGCGGTCCCACCGGAGCTTTCATCGTCATCATCTACGGAATTGTCAACAATCCCGAATACGGCGTACAGGGTCTTATCGTGGCCACCATCCTGGCGGGTGTCATGCTTGTCCTATTGGGACTTTTCAAGTTGGGTACGGTCATCAAGTTCATCCCCTACCCCATCATCATCGGATTCACGGCGGGTATTGCGCTAACCATCTTCACCACGCAGATGGGTGACGTGATGGGACTTACACAAGAGAGTGTTGCCAGAACAGGCGAGGTCATCACCGAACCCCTGAAAACGCCCGGCGACTTCATTGGCAAATGGGTTTGCTACTTCGAGAACATCGGCACCTTCAATCTTTGGAACTTCATCATGGCAGTGGGTTCAATCCTCATTATCATATTGTCGCCCAAGGTGTTTGCCAAGGTTCCCGTACTGAATAAGATTCCCGGTTCGCTCTATGCCATCCTCATCATTACCGGTGTAGTAGCCTTCCTGAAGGCCAGCCATCCTGAGATTCATATCGACACCATCGGCGACCGTTTCCACATCCAGAGTCAGTTGCCCGACATGGTTGTGCCCGACATTACCTGGGATATGATCCGCAACCTGGCTCCCATTGCCTTCACCATTGCCATCCTCGGTGCTATCGAGAGTTTGCTGAGTGCGGCTGTGGCAGATGGTGTTATCGGTGACCATCATGACTCGAACACCGAGTTGATTGCTCAGGGTGTAGCCAATATGGTGACTCCTCTCTTCGGTGGTATTCCCGCTACCGGTGCCATTGCTCGTACCATGACCAACATCAACAACGGTGGTCGCACCCCTGTAGCAGGACTCATCCACGCTGTGATGTTGCTCCTCATCCTTTTGGTACTGATGCCTTACGCAGAATACATCCCCATGGCTTGCTTGGCAGGTGTTCTGGTAGTGGTAAGTTATAACATGAGTGGCTGGCGCACCTTCAAGGGCTTGCTGAAGAACCCCAAGAGCGACGTTACCGTATTGCTCGTCACCTTCTTCCTCACCGTCATCTTCGACCTTACCTACGCTATCGAATACGGTCTTATCATTGCTTGCGTACTGTTCATCAAGCGTGTCATGGAGACCACCCAGATCAGCGTCATCGAGAAGGAGATTGACTCGGACAAGGAGGCTGATATGCACGTAAGCGACGAGAACCTGTCCATCCCCGATGGTTGTGCCGTATATGAGATCAACGGTCCCTTCTTCTTCGGTATTGCCAACAAGTTCGACGAGTTGCAGAGTAACATCGGCACCGAGCGTCCCAAGGTTCGTATCATCCGTATGCGCCGTGTGCCCTTCATCGACTCAACAGGTATCCACAACCTCATCAACCTGATTGAGATGAACCATGCCGACGGCACGCACATCATCCTCTCGGGTGTAAACGAGAAGGTACACAAGCAACTCGAGAAGAGTGGATTCTACAAGATTATGGATGCCAACCACATCTGCCCTCATATCGACATTGCACTTGAACGTGCACGCGAATTCCTGGCAGAAAAAGGATAAGTCATATAGGTGTTTTTACATCTAACCATTTAGGCACCCGGATGTTTTGGCATCCGGGTGTTTTACGTTTCACAGGAAGGCACAAAGACTACAAAGGAATTAATCCGTGAAATCTGCGTCAAAAAAAGACCACACGAAGTACTTTTCACTTTGCGTTTTTCACTTTTCACTTCGCGAGCGAAGCGAAACTATTCTGTTACAGTTTTCCCATCCTGCGAAGCAAGAGCCAAATCCAAGTGGGAATATACGGAACAACCTTCAGTATCTTGGTATAGAAACCTGGCGCTATACAGCATTTTCCGCGGAACATAGCCTTGACACCCTTTCGTGCAAGCTTGTCGGCACCAGTGATGACACCCAAGGCACGTCCCAACTTCATGCGGGCATCGTCGAGACCGTAGAGCGTGGTAGCCACAGCACCCGGACGCACGCAGGTAAGGTTGACACCCTTTCTCTTGAGTTCGATGTGCATAGAACGCGAGAAGGTGCGCAGGAACGCCTTGGTTGCAGTATAGGTAGCCAAACGCTGAATACCCCAGCCCGAAGACACACTGCTCATGTTCAGGATATATCCCTTGTGCCTTGCCACCATATCCTTGGCAAAGTAATACACCATCATGGCAGGAGTGGTGACATGAAGGGTAAGGATGAGCTGGTTGAACTTCTCAGAGTCATCAAGAAAATCAACCCAGTGATACACACCGGCGTTGTTGATGAGCACTTCCACTTCATAGTTCTGCTCCTGACACCAGTCATACATCTCCTTGGCAGCCTCAGGACGGGCAAGGTCTTTTACTACAGGCACAACATCCAGTTCGGGGTGTTGTGCTTTAATCTCATCGGCCTTCTCACGGATGGATTCTTCATTGCTGACAATGATGAGATTATAGTTGCGTTGTGCCATCTCGAGGGCATACTGGAAACCTATTCCTGCGCTTGCACCGGTGATAAGTGCGTATGGTTGACTCATTGTTTCTCTTAATATTTTATATATACGATTGGAATACAAAAGTAGGCAGAAAAAGAAATAAGCACAGAAAAAATTGGTAAATACACCGATATTTACCGATTTTATCCCAGAATACCGCTATGTGTACCACATTTTTCTCTGCAAAAGAGACATATTCAGTAATTTTGCATTTAATTAGGAGAAGTATAAACTTTAAAAAACTATAGAATAGTATGCAATTGAAAAAATTACTTTGCCCAGCATTGGCATTGTTCCTGTCAAGTCAGGTATCTGCACAGGATGAGTTGATTAAGTTCGGCGACTTCGAACAGTGGGTGACCCGTCACATCAAGGAGAGCGGAATACTGGGAGGTGACACCAAGACCCTGATGGAGATTGGTCCTACCGCCACCATCGACAAGAACGAGGCGTATGTGAACCGTGGTGGTTCACCCTGGGCTACCAGCAACGTATATGCCAAGATGATGGGCGTGGTAAAGACCAATGTCAGCGTATATAAGGATAGTCACAACGGAGGTTCATGTGCCCGTCTGTGCACCAAGATCGAGAAGGCTAAGGCCATCGGCATCATCAACGTTACCGTATTGGCAGGTGGTTCTATCTTCACCGGCAAGATGTATGAGCCTATCAGCAGTACCAAGGATCCACTGAGCAAGATGTCAATGGGTATTCCCTTTACCAAGCGTCCCAAGGCCATCAAGTTCGACTACAAGGTTGAACTGACCAAGGAGGCAAACCGCATCCGCGAGACAGGATTCAGCAAGACCAAGGAGATTGCCGGCAGAGACTATCCTATGCTGACCTGCGTACTGCAGAAGAGATGGGAGGATGAGAATGGCAACATCCATGCCCTGCGTGTAGGTACTGCCATTCATCGCTTCAAGGAATCGACAGGATGGAAGGAAGGACAGTCATTCACCATTCAGTACGGTGACATCACACAGGAGTCATACTTCAAGTCATGGATGGGTCTGATTAACGGCGACGCCACTCTTTATGCAGAGAACAGCAAGGGCAAAAACGTGAAGATCATTGAAGAAGGTTGGGCAAGTGCCAACGAGACCCCCACCCATGCCATTGTAAAGTTCGACTCAAGTTACGGAGCCATCGGATATGAGGGTACTCCCGGAACCACATTGTACATTGACAATGTGAAGTGGAGTTACTAACAAACAAATATAAAAACAATGAAGGCTGCCCATCAAAAACAGGCAGCCTTCATTGTATCTTGACTTTCCTTATTCGCCATACGAATAGGAGATTTTGTATATTTTGCCTGCATCAACAGTAGATACCTGACTGGCAGAATGGGTGTTGGTTACGTCCTCGTTGTTGGTAACCAACAGCGTGTAACTGAATCCCGCGTCAGTACTGAAGAAGGCAGTCTGTCCATCTTGCAACGAAACGGAGCGTGCACCACTGCTTACCGTAAAGGTGTAGGATGTGAAGAGGGTACTGAAAAGCGAAGGAAGATTCAGCATGACACCATAATTGGTGACAGGAACCTTATATGTGCAAGTTGAGGTTTGGTCCTTGATGACATTTACGGTTGTCTCACCCCAATAGCAAACCTCACCCAAGCCGCTATTGGCAGTCTGCCATGAGTCCTGATTGTCAGAATAAGCGCGCAGGGTATATTCGCCAGCATCCAACGTGATGGATGAAGGAACCGCTCCAGCCTTGTACTGGCCACAAACCGTGCCCTTTCCATCAAGAATAGTGAGTGCCAGTCCGTCAGACACCGAGCGAGTGACGTAGGGCATGCCTTCTTGTTCAAGATTCAGTTGGAGTACGCCCTTAGCTGCTGTTACGTCGGGCATAATCTCCTCGCTCTGGCAAGATGCCATGAGCAAGACACCAAGTATGCAATGTAAACTCTTTCGCATAGATTTAGTATTAAGAGTGTCTGCCATAATCAACATTATTTAGCGTACTTATAACTTACGTAATAGATGTAACTACACGTGTTTCCAGCACCATAACTATTGTTAACCTTTACCGATTCGGCATCACTGCTCAAGGTAACGGAACCTGTACCTTCATAATCCTGAGACTTTGAAGAAAGAAAAGCAGTAGGCGACTTCTGAGAAAAATAGTTGTCGCTTCCCACAGAAAGGGTAAGCGTTGTTGAAACTGTTCCACCCGTTAACCTTACTTTATATGGACAACTCAACTTTGTACCCGCAGGAATGGCAAACTTACTACAAGTGATGTATTGAGAACCGGTGGACATGTTACCCAATCTTACATTACCACTATTCCATTGTGTGGATCCCGAATTCGTCCAGTTCGTCTTTGTTGGAGGATTAAACGCTACAGGCAGACCTGTGATACGGAGATCCTGGGTCTCGGAAACGGTGACACCGTCAAAAGTGACAGAGCAGGTAAACTTATAGGGAGTAAGACTGGGGGTAAGTCCTGTCTTGTTGACAAAGTTAAGGCGATTGCCCGAACGCGTTCCGGAAACAGCGTCACCAGCCAAAGTTGAACTAAACGAACACTTGTAATTGCCGCTTTCGATAAGAGAAGTTGCCACCTTGATGGTTGCTGTCGGACTGTAGATGGTATAAGCATCGCATGCGTTGGCGCCGTCTACATCTCCGTTCTGATATTTAGTATAAGAGGTATAGGCATCCAGAGAAACCTTGATGGTTGGCTGGGTTACCTGCAATTTACGGGTAGCAGTCTGTTGCATCACATCCGACGATTTAGTCTTTGCATAATAGACCACGTCGTATTCGCCCACGGGCAGATAAGGCCATGAGGCGTTACTTGAATAGGCAGACGTAAGTGAACCCGTTCCGGATTCCGTACGGACAAGTTCTCCGTCACTATTGCGAACCTCTGCCTTCCAGTCCATACCGGGATATCCATTGCCAAAGACAATATCTGTTCCCACCAAGTTGCCTTGTGCATCATACTGATGCTGAGCAACTGCCGAAGGGGCAGGCAACCAACTCAAGGGGATGCTGGCTTGCACGGTAGCCTCTACCAGTTCCACCTTGTCAATGTCAACACTCAGCACACTCTGTGGGTCGGACAATGCAAGGGTGACGATGGCATGGTCGGCAGCCTGGAACACACTGGGGAAAGTGGTACCCTCGGCATTGAGTGACATGCTCACATTCTTACCGCCATCCTTCAGAACACCTTCAAAAGTCAGGTTGACCACACTGCCGGCACGGAAATAGATGCTGGACTGCGGACCAGCGTTTGATATGGTGCCAGAAACACCCCCCACGCTCACGCGGACTGCATACGACTGATAATACTGGTCGAAAAGTGCCTTTTCGGCCGCATCACGACCGAAACACACTGACACAAGCGCATTGGCAACGCGGCACTCCACATTGGCAGAAGCAGTCTTGTCACTCTCCACCTTCACTCCATCAGTCTTGCCATAGAAGTAGGGTGCATCGGAGTCAAGAACAGGATTATCGCCATAGAATACCTCTACCGCATACGAACCCACCGGCAATTCCACCGCAGTCTCGCTGAAGGCATTTTCATAGACAGCCTTATCTGACGCGTTGAGCACTCGCACGCTGAACTGACTCATATCCGTAGGTTTCAGTTCTGCAGGAGTACTTCTTGTCTGCACATCAGTCGACACCCCGTCCAAAGTAATACGGAGCATACCCTGCTGAGCAGGCAAGTCCAGTTCCTCATGACATGCGCATAGCACAATGCCAAGGAACCAGCACAACAAGTTAAGGATGCTATTTCTTTTCTTCATTTGTTAAAGTATCATTTTTTTAGATTGTCACAACATGCTGTACGCTATACCGCAAACATCACTGATTTGAAATATGTTATTGGTATAAAAGTTTCATGTTGTCTAACTGCAGGAGCGTTTCATCGCCTCCCACGAAGTAGTCACCGTATTTACTGCTTGATGCAACTACGACAATGTATTTAGGAACCCTGTCGTGACGGCGATACTGTATGGTCAGCGTCTCGGTCTTCCATTCGCTCACGTCATTGCCTTGCGTCAGCTGTGCATAACCAATCACGTTATCGCTTCGCGTATCAAAGAGGTGCAACTCGCTGGGACGCGTACGGATGATATATGGATAGGTAACGCCCTCATATTGCTCCTCGGCCTGGTCGCCAATCAATGCCACGAATACCTGGCAACTGTCGGGCTGACCACGCAACTGGTCATACATACTCTGACTGATATATTTGCCGTAGCTGTCATCCCACTTTCCACCACCCTTGTTGATGATAGATGAGTGGAACTTGTAGTCAAACTGAAGATGAGTGGGGAAACTCTGGAAGGGACGGCCAAAACTCAGCACACCGTTGGTACCGTCAGTCTTCAGATACTGCCCCGTAAAGATGTTGCCTGCAGCAAACTTGATAACGATATACTTGGACTGAAGGTTGGCATACGTGCGACCGCCTTCTGTGACATAAGTACTGTTGCTGGATCCCACGGTAGTGGCACCACGGTTTCCGGTGTCCCAGAATCGTTCAGCGCCTTCGCCCCATGGATTATAGAGAGCCTGCTTGCCACTGCCTTCGATGCTCCAATTGTCAAAACCACCGTTTTCAAGTGCTATGGCAGGATAAGTGGTAAAACGCTGTATGCTCGAAGTAGTTCCACCTGCCTGTACCTGGCACTCGTAATCGGTTCCAGGAGTAAGACCCACTATTTCTGCTTCGTATGAAGTGGAAGTGATGGTAATCCTGTCAGCAGACAATGTCTGCCAATTCTCTTCACCTTGCTTGCGATATTCCACAACTGGTGATGTGCCATTCATAATGTCACCACTCACATAAGCTCTTGATGCAAAAGGATACACATTAGCTGTAGTGGTAGTATTCTTTTCTGCATTATATACATACACGTCCCACTTCTCATTCCCATCAGATGCGGGGTTGGTTACCGTATACTGACGGCGTCGGGTAAAGTCTACCACCTGTCCTGTAGGATCAGGAGTGACGGTGCCATGAGGACCTCCCAACGTCATCTTGAAAACTTTAACCTCAGAAAGTCGCTGTGTAGGCGCCACATAGATTACCACATTGTGGTTTACATCGTCAATGACGGCCTTGCCTACTTGATTTTCCACCTCAACCTCACGGGCAATGACCTGCTTAACGCGGACCTTCCATTCAAACTTATGATATGTGTTGAGGGTAAACACTACCTCGTTGGAAAAGTCAAGCGTAGGCAGAAGCATATTGCTGGGCTTAAAGGTGATATCGGTTCCACCAATGGAAACGGTAGCATCGCCGCTAACCTCCATGCGAACTATATGAAGTGACTTGATATCAACCTCATCATTGACGTATGCTTCAATGAGGCGATGTTCCTTGTCGATGACTGCATCAGCCTTGCCCAATCCCGTTTCATCGCACTGCCCCTCTACCTCAAAACCAGTAATCTCGGCTTTGGTATATGGCAATGGCAGGTCGTCCTTAATACAAGAACAACATATAATGGCCAATAGCCATACTATGCGACAAGGGTGCAAGTAACGTAGTCTGCTCATAAATATAATGTTAGACCAATATTCACACTGAACAAATTAAACTTGAAGTTAGCACCACCGCTATGACTCTTACCATATTCGTATTCAGAGGCATTAGGATGAAGATTTTTGTGCTTGCTCCAATTATAGTTAATGCCGAAAATGCCGATGGAGGTCTCTACTGCGGCAAAGTCGGTTACAAAGATACACAAGCCAGGTATCACGCCCAACTCTACACCACGCGATGTACCAAATGTTGCATCGAGTGTATTGACACCATGGTCAAGGTCGCGACGTCCGGTGCTGTTCTTACCCGTACTCTGAGAATAAGTAAGACGCGCCTCGGTAAAGGTTCCAATAACCTTACTGCCAAAAAGTGGCATATAATAGCGAAGGAAAAGGCTTCCTTCGTGCTGATGATCAAGATAATAGAGGTCTTCAAGATTGATATTGAAATCCTCGCCTAAGTTAAGGTCCAGACTACCCATATTGAAATAGTTACGGCTATAGCTGTAACGGGCACCTACACACAAGTTATCCTTAACAAAAAAACTCAATGCAGGTGAGACACTGAGCATGTGTCCTTTCATATTAAGATTCTTCAGCACCAATATGTTGGTATTATCACTATCCCATTCATGATAGTTCACCAACACACCTGTCATCCAGATGCCCTTGGGGATGAATGTCTCCTCCATGGCACTACGATCGACGCGCTGAATATGGCGGAACTCTGCCGTCTGATAACCCTTGCGCTTCTTTTTGGCAACAACACTGTCTGCGGAGAAATCAAAAGAATTTCCCCAATCAGAATAATCGGTAACCACCACAGAGTCGGCTTGGGCATTGTATTCAGTCGATGCTGCAGCTGGCATAGCAGCCAACAGCAGCATCAACATTATACATTTAATACGCTTTAGCATATTATATATTTACATTTTTATATCATCCCCCCCATTCCCTTTCAAAAAGAAGGGGGGGAAGTAAATAAACTAAATTACTTTACAGTAGGTTCACCATACTCGAACGAGAAGTCATCAACATAAAGCACAGCCTTGTCTGACCCGTAGAAGTAGTCACCCCACTTGTTTGACGAACATACGATGAGCATGTACTTAGGCTGCTCGGTAAGCGTATGGTATGTCAAGGGGATGCTGAAGTTCTCCCATGTACCAGCAGGAGTATTCTCGTCGCGGGTAATCTGACCATAGGCGATGACACGTTTGTCATTCTCCCAATTAATCTTAGTACTCTCCTCGTATTTTACCCCATTATCAGTAGTACTAGCATTACCACCTACATGCAACTGCTCGGTGAGCAGAGCGCAGAAAATCTGACAAGCGTCGTTCGCATTCTTATCATAAGCACCCACATTCGTGGGTTTGGTACCGCGAGTAATAGCTGCTGTGGTGTACGACAGGTAACCCTTGAGAGCAGAAGGACGTGAGGTAAAGGGAACACCCCAGTCGAGCTTAGCGCCATTGGTACCGATAAGTCCTAAGAACTTACCAGTGAAGAGTGATGCTGCAGCGAGTTTGATGACTACATACTGAGAAGCGAGCTTTGCCGAAGAATTTCCGCTATGGAAGAAATCTGTTGCCTCGGTAGTAACATTATACTTTTCTCCCATACTGGTAGAACCAGGATTACTGCTTGCCCAATAATTTGAACCTGAAGTACCAGGAATCCATGATTTTCCGTCCTTATACCAGTTCTCGAAGCCAGCATTCTCAATCTGCATCTGACTCTCAGTAGTAAAGTTTACCTCATTGCTGTTCACGCTGGTTGCACCATCGTTGTAAGACAAACGATAAACATACTCGGTAGCGGGCTGCAGGTTCTTCAGGCGATATGAATAGCTATCGGTAGCAGCACTTGCCAAAGCAGAAGAAGCAATCTCGGTCCAGTCTGCATCGCTTGACTTCTTGTACTGCAAGGTCATCTTGCTAACGTCGAACGAAGCTGTCTTGGCAGTAATGGCACCAGAGAGGTCTGCAAAGGTGCTCCAGGGTGCTACAGGATTAGCCTGCAGAGCGGTAGAGCTCTTACGAGAAACCTCGATATTGAAGGTGTAGGTCTGCTTCTCATCATCCACGCTAACAGTAACACCACCCATTGAACCAGCATCGGCAATCTTGTAATTGATGATGTAGTGGTCGCGTGCCTGAACGTCGGT
This sequence comes from Bacteroidaceae bacterium, assembly GCA_045643405.1. Lineage (GTDB taxonomy): Bacteria > Bacteroidota > Bacteroidia > Bacteroidales > Bacteroidaceae > Physcousia. The sequence continues at coordinate 40,323 of JAZUKS010000091.1, forward strand.
AACAGTCTCACTCATCGAGTTGCTCTGACCAGCCTTGTTGGTTGCTTCCAAAAGGAAAGTAAGATCGCCAACGGGGAAGTAGGCAGAACCGGTTGTGGTGAGGTTGAACACCTGTGATGAAACACCGCTGAAAGCCGATGAAACGGTACAGTTGGCACTATTGAAATAGGTGCTGAAGCTATCGTCAAACTTCACGGTTACCTTAACATTGGCCTGAGTAAGGGTTACATTGGCCTGAGTAAGGGTCTTTGCCTCAACGGTAGCAGTTGTGCTACCCATGTAATAAGGAGTATCGAAACCTGAACCAGAACCATCCCAACCAGCAGAACTTGCCTTGATGGTATAGGTACCGGGAGTCAATGTGATATTGCCTTTGAAGGCATCATCGTTGGCTACGTCATCGGTAGACATAACTACGTTGTTTGATGCATCGAGAATCTGCACAGCCAATGTCTTGGCATCGTAATCGGCAGGCGCTGCTGCACGTGTGTAGGTAGATGTCAGAGTGGTGACATCCAGTTTCAGGTAACCTACCTCTTCGTTCAACTCTATCTCGCTGCCACAAGAGCTAACGAACAGAGAGAGCATCAGTACGGTGATAAAGGAATATATTGCTTTCATCTATTTTAGTATTTGAAGTTAATTATCGTTATTATTCCACCGTCAATTTAAGAGACGCAGCCTTGGTGTTGCCGTTCATGTCGGTGATAACCAAATCGAAGGTATGGTCGCCTGAGAGGAATACCAACAAACCGAAGAAGTTACCAATGGGGAAGGTGTACTCCTTATCGCCCATCGTGGGAACGGTCAGCGTCTGGCCCAAGTCAAAAAACAAGTCAACAACTGACTGGTTCTCAACAATCTCAGCACCCTTTACGAAGTCAACACCATAACCCTCAGCAAGGTCATTCAAAGAAGAAATCATCTCATCGCTGGTTGACTTGATTGAAACGCTAATACTCTTGATACCATTGTCACACTTGATGTAGGTGTCACCCAGTTCAGGATCGGTAGCACCCGAAACAATCATGTCTTTGGGAAGGTTCAGGGTGATGCTTGCGTCATCGCTGCCACCAGGAGTGTCACCACCGCCAGGAGTTACGACAGGATCAGAGGTCTTGTCGACAACCTCAACGTTGACAGTCTCTTCTGTCTCGGTGAAGGTTACGTCAGCATTGATGGTAATACCGGTCAACTTACCCTCGGTAGACTCTGTGGGAGCAAAGTTGAGCACCAACTTATCACCACCGGTAAAGTTCTGACGGTCGTCCTTATAGCTCTCGTCAGCCTGATCCTTGGTCAGGACACGGCGTGTGGTTACATTCTGGCCGTCAACGGTAGTGGCACGGAAGTTCAAAGTAAGCTCCTTTACGCCATCCTCACCAAAATACCAGTGTACAGAATTCTCACTGGTAGGATCGAATGCCAAAACGGTAGAACTACCATCGTCAACGGTAATCTCCCAATCCTTGAATACGCTGGTAAAGTTGTTGATATAGTTCACCTCGATGATGCTGTTCTGCATCTTGCAGACAACGTCAACCTTTGAGGTTACGTCCTTCAGGATCTCCATGTCCTTCTTGCCACTATAGTAGGGGGCATTCATCTTCTTGGCAATCTCACCAGGAGTGTGCGACTCAACTACATACTGGCCTACAGCCATGGTAATCTGCGAGGGCACCTCAGTTACGGTTGCATACGAATTTACAACTTTGCCCTCCTGATCCTTAATGATAACGGGGAAATCCTTCACCTCACTTACCGCACGGGTCTGAGGCTTGGTAATGTCAACATTCAGCACGGCATAGCCTGTACCTTTCTCCAGTCCTGTCTCAATCTCACTTACACATGATGAAAGTGAGAAAATGCTAACAGCACTTGCGAGGAGTATATTTGATATTCTCATAATTCCAATGATTTTAATAATAAATAATGTAACGATTAAAGCCAAGTAACAGGAACAGTGTAAGTGATTTCCTTGTCATTGGTGGTCTCGTCAACAGTAATGGTCAACGTCATGTCGCCCTTGTTGGTTGAAGTGTAGTTGGGCTTAATGCTCAACTTGTGAGCCTTGTTGCGCTCCAACTTGAAAGTACCCTTTACGACACCGGTTGACTGAGCCTTGTCACCATCCTGATGCATGTAGTCAGCCTTGGCTGTAAGGTTGATGGTGTAGTTCACCGTCTCGCCAGCCTCGCTCAAACCAACATACCAGGGCTCGCTGTCATCCTTTGCCCATGAAATGGTGTTAGCACCGAGCATCTCAGTACCACCGAAAGTTACATTATAATCATCGTAGTAAGTCGACATAGCGCCATCAAAGGCAACCGACACCTTACCACAAGTGGGTGAGCAGTTCACCTCTACGCTCTTTTCCTCATTAGCCTTTACCGAAACAACGGTAACGCCACTCATCAAAAACTCATTGCGACTGGCATCATGCTCTGTTCCGTAAGTAGCAACGATTCTGTAGCTGCCAATCTCAACAGTCTTGGGCAGATAGGTGCTCAACTGAGAAGCCTTGCAATCCAACAGTACGCTGTTGTCAGCGGTGTTGATAATCTGTACCTGATAGTTTGAGGTGTTCTTGTAAGACTCCTCATTGACAGAACGTGTCTGGGCAACGAAATCTGCATGGGGGTTAAGGCTCAATGCCAAAGTACCCTTTGAAGACGTTGCGGGCTCCAGATCAAAGCTTCTGTCATCCGACACGCAAGAGGTAAGCATGGACATGCATCCAAGGCCTACTCCAAAGAATAAAACTTTCTTTTTCATTTCTTATACTTAAAATATTCGTTATTGCAATGATTAATTAACACACACAACTTAACCTTAAAAACTTCTGTCTCGCTATTTCGGAGAGAATACAATTTCGAATGTGCAAAGGTAACACTAATAAAACAAGGAGGAAAGCAATGTCGGTATTAAAAAAGGTAATATGCATTTTACCGACGCTACCTTTATTTCTTTTCCTGTCATCACAATGCGCCAAAGCATCCCAAACAAGCAAAAAAGCGGCTTTCAGACGCAATTTTATATGATTCTGTTTTTCAAAGTGTTAGATTCTGTATTACCGTTTTTTCCACTTAAGAATACCAAAAAATTAAGTAGAATAGCTAAGGTTTAGATGTTGCGGTCTTACAAGATAAAAACTTTGTGGAGATAAAATGTTTTTCAACGTAAACAAAGTCCGATTGCCCCCTAAAAACGCCTTAACATCATACCAATATGGTACAAGAAGCCATGAGGCATTTCTACACAAAGGGGCGTATAACTATAGTACAGGGGCTTGACATGGCATGGCAACGAGACTGACACGTACTGCCCCTGAGGTGCAACCGACGTTTCCCTACAAATCCGTGGAGAATTGTAGGGAAACGTCGGGAGAAACCCATAACCTCACGATTATTTATCGTACACATGATACATGTGCTCCATCATCTTCCACTTCTCATCGCTGCGCTGCCCGGGTTCGCAATTCTGGAAAATGGCCATGAAGTCTTCCCATTCTGCCTGGCGCGGACCGCTTGCCATCTTCTGCATAGCCTCATCCCAGTCAAGGTCTTCGGGAGCCTCGCAAATCATCACCAGACGAGTGCCCAGGATGTAGATCTCCATTTCGAGCAACCCACTATCGCGGATGCCCTGCTGGATTTCGGGCCATGCCTCTTCCTCGCTATGACGCTTGCGGTACTCGGCAATCAGTTCAGGGTTGTCACGCAGGTCCATTGTCTGTACCCATCGCTTGATGCGGCGTCCATCGGGCAGAGTGGGCAGTTTATGCTGGATAGAACCTTTTTTCATCTGTTATTTTTTGTTTATGCCCTTCATGCAACGATAGCCGTAGATGGTAATCATAACGAAGCATACGAAGGGGAGGATGAACGAGAAGTTAGTTGCAGAAAGGAAACCAAACATACCGGGATGGGTATTGTCGAGGTCGATGATCGCACCCTGCAAGGGAGGCATGATTGCACCACCCACAATAGCCATCACCAGGAATGCAGCACCGAGGGTGGTGTCCTGACGAACATCTTCGAGTGCAATACCATAGATGGTGGGGAACATGATGCTCATGAAAGCAGAAGTAGCCACAAGGCAGTACAAGCCAACAGGACCATCAATAAGGATTGTGCCAGCCACGGTACAGCATGCACCGACGCCAAAGAGCATAAGCAATCGGTGAGAGTTGACATACTTCATCAAAGCCGTACCGATGAAACGACCACAGAGATTGAGTGACATAGCACCAATGTTGAACCACTGTGCTTCTTGCTTGGTAAAGCCAAGACGTGTAGCATACTGGATGATGAAAGTCCAGCACATAATCTGTGCAGCCACGTAGAACACCTGGCTGAACACGCCCTCGCGGAACACTTTGTTCTTGGCAAGGCGACCCAGAGATTCTCTCATCTTGGGTTCTTCCTTCACATCTTCACTCTTGCCATCCTTCTTGTTCACGAAGAGCGAAATCAACACAAACATCAGCACAACTACCAATCCGATAGCCACATAGGGATTTCTGATAGTATCAAGGTCATGCGTACGGATAGCAGCCTTGGTAGCGGTATCAAGATCGCCAAACACCTTGCCGGCACCGTATGCCGCACCCACAGCCTCATCGTTGCTCTGCAAATTGGCCAACACCACCTGACTGGCAATGAACATACCCGTGAGCGAACCTACGGGATTGAACGCCTGAGCCAGATTGAGTCGGCGTGTAGCCGTATCGGCCGAACCAAGCGACATGATAAAGGGATTGGCTGTTGTCTCGAGGAATGCCAAACCAAAGGTGAGGATGTAAAGTGAGAAACAGAAGAAAGTAAAATTCTGGAACGACGCAGCCGGGATGAACAGGAAAGCACCCACGGCATAAAGGCCGAGACCAATAAGAATGCCCACCTTGTAACTGTACTTCTTGATGAAGAGGGCTGCGGGAATAGCCATTGTGGCATAACCGCCATAGAAGGCAAACTGTACGAAAGCAGCCTCGAAATTGCTGATTTCCATACTCGTCTTGAACGCTGCCACCATGGGGTTGGTAATGTCATTGGCAAAACCCCACAATGCGAAGAGTGAGGTAACCAGGATAAAGGTAATGAGATAACGCTTCTCTAAAAGTTTACTTTTCATGAGGTTAAGTAAGTGATCAAAATTATTTTTATAATGACAATGTAAGTGAATCAAATATTATCTTGTACTATCTTTGGCGCATCTTTGGCTCTCATTCTCTACTTTCGTCCCGTAGGCGAAAGTCATGTAGCCCGCTACACTCTGCATTTTGACCGGCGTCAAAAGCCGAATGATTGTCAAACCTACATCCAAATCTAGCACAATCTAATATAAACCTAATTATGATCACTTACTTAGAAATTAAATTTCATCAAAGGTAAGCAAAAAAAACAACATGGCAAAGAAAAAAAAGCCAAAATAGGGGACATTTGCCAAGTATCGTCGTGAAATAAGCCTAAAACGGCAAAAACCGGCATTTTAGGATAAGAGCGACATGGTTCCAAAACACAAGCAAAGGGAGTCAAAGACGATACCTTGTTCTTACTATCGTCTATGGCTCCCTTTATTATTTCAAGTACCTAACCTACTACAAAGGATACTCCTCGAATGCATAGAGCTGGGTAGAGAGGTAACGCTCGCCGGTGTCGGGCAGCAAGGCAACGATGCGCTTGCCAGCCAGTTCAGGACGCTTTGCCAACTGGAGGGCCGCATAAGTGGCTGCTCCAGAAGAGATGCCTACGATAAGACCCTCGTTGAGCGACAATTCGCGACCTGTGCGAAGTGCATCATCATTCTCTACGGTGATAATCTCATCAATTACCGAACGGTCGAAGGTGGCAGGGACAAAACCTGCACCAATACCCTGAATCTTATGTGCTCCGGGAGCACCACCGCTCAGCACAGGACTGCTGGCAGGTTCTACTGCCACGATGCGGATGTTGGGGTTCAAGGCCTTCAGGGCACGACCGGTACCGCTGATGGTGCCACCGGTACCTACACCAGCCACGAAGACGTCAATCTGACCATCTGTGTCTGCCCAGATTTCCTGAGCTGTGGTACGCTCGTGAGTAGAAGGGTTAGCAGGATTCTCGAACTGCTGCAGGATGACTGCACCGGGTGTGGTGTCGCGCAGACGCTCTGCCTCAGCAATGGCTCCCTTCATGCCCTGAGCACCAGGGGTAAGCACCAACTTGGCACCTGCTGCCTTCAGGAGGTTCTGGCGCTCCTTGCTCATCGTATCGGGCATTACGATAACTGCCTCATAGCCCTTAACGCGGCTAACCCACGCCAATCCCACACCGGTGTTACCACTTGTAGGTTCTATGATCACGCTGCCTGCCTTCAGAATGCCCTTGCGCTCAGCGTCCTCGATCATATTGAGGGCAATACGGTCCTTAACACTTCCTCCGGGGTTGAAATACTCAACCTTTGCTACTACCTGGGCCTTTGCCTCATGCTTTGCAGCCAATCTCTTCAACTCCACCAAGGGAGTGCTACCGACCAACTCGGTCAGGTTCTCGTAAATCTTTGCCATAATACTTATTATTTAAATGATGACTTAATCTGTTTTGATGAACACAACGGCAAGCCTTGTGGTGCCTCGTGTTTCTTTTCTGATGCAAAGGTACGCATTATTATGTTCATTTTCCAAAAAGAACACCTCCATTTAGAAAAAATGACTAAAAATATAAACTCGCAAAGTGAATTTATCCTAAAAAACACTATCTTTGCACATCAATACCTCAAAAAACATCATTATCATGTATAGAATTCCCATCCGTATTTCTCTGAAGAACACCCTCTGCAGTCTTCTGCTCATGTTATGCACATCAGGCCTCCACGCTCAGATGGAAGATGCCAAGACGGCCGCCCAAAACATGCGTGTGGGCTGGAACCTGGGCAACACCCTCGACTCCAACAGCGGTGACATCACAAACATGTGGATTGAGAAATGGTCCAGCCGCACCACCAAGGACTATGAGACTGCCTGGGGACAGGCTGTTACCACCCGCGCACTGATACACATGTTCAAGGAGGCGGGGTTCAATGCCATCCGTGTTCCCGTAACCTGGTATCCCCACTACGGAACCGTCAAGATCAACGACCTGAAATGGGACAAGTCAACCTGGACGGGATACAACGTCAACGCCACATGGATGAAACGTGTAAAAGAGATTGTGGACTATGTCATGGACGAGGGTATGTACTGCATCCTCAACGTGCACCACGACACAGGCACGTCAAGCACAGCATGGATTTTGGCAAGCACGGAGAGCCACGAGCAATACGGGGAGCGCTTCAAAACGCTATGGACTGCCATAGCCAACGAATTCAAGGACTATGGTGACCACTTGCTCTTTGAGGGATACAACGAGATGACGGACAAATACAGTTCGTGGTGCTATGCCTCAATGGGAGCGAAGAACAACTACAACGCCAGTGACGCTGCCGATGCCTACAAGGCCGTCAATGCCTATGCGCAGGACTTTGTGGATGCCGTGCGTGCTACTGGTGGCAACAATGCCGAGCGCAACCTCATCGTCAACACCTATGCCGCATGCAGTGGCGCCGGTTCATGGAGCACTCACTTGCTTGACCCACTCAAGCAGATGGCAAAACCCAACGACGAAGCAGAAGGTCACATCATGTTCCAGGTGCATAGCTACTGGGATGTGGCATCGTACAACAGCAGTATGAAGACAGAAATCTCCACCATGTTCAGCAACATCAACACCAACCTGGCAAAGAAGCATAACGCTCCCGTCATCATTGGCGAGTGGGGTTCCAGCACCGAGGATGGGAAGAAAGGTGGCAACTACAGCACACTCATGAAATCGTTTACCACCTATTTCCAGCAACAAGCCGTCAAATACAACATGCCTGCCTTCTACTGGATGGGCCTCAGCGATGGAAGTGACCGTTCAACGCCCAAATGGACAGAACCCGAGATTCGGGACGCCATCATCAAGGGCTACTATGGCGAAGCTGGATACGTGGATGCCATCGCCCCCATCACCCTTTCCCAGCCTCAGCAAGGCACCTTCAGCCTGAGCGGACAAAGGGTGTCACCCACCACCAAGGGACTCGTCATCAAAGACGGCAAAAAGCGAATGCAAAAGTAAACCATGAAGAGAAAATTCCTAACCCTTTTCACTTCACTGGTACTGCGGCATCGTGCTCACAAGACCCGATAGTGGAAAGGATGGGCCAACCAGCAAATACAGAACCTCACCGACCTGTCACGTGTTACAGTATGGCGATGGACAAAGAAATACGACTGGATCTTCAGTTGCCAATAATTTCGGAAGAATAGTTCTTTTCCTCCCCTTTTCTTCCGATGTGTGTGTACTCAAAGTCCAATCAAACTCCAATCAAAGTCCAATTAAACTCCAATGTTTCCTTAAAAAAATTGTAGTTTCATTGTTATTTAATCAGTATTTAATTAGTAGCAGAGTATAAGCACTTCGCAAGAAGACTGCAAGGGTTGGCCGAAGACAAAACCTTTTTCACACAAAAAAGGCACGAAGTCCGCGAAGCTCTTTATTGCTTCGCTTTCTTCGTGCCTTCGTACGAGATTATTTCCCCAAAAAGACTTATTTCAGGAAATCAACGATGTCCTTGATAGAAAGTTTGCCATCGCCATTGAGATCCTTGACACACTGACTGGGAGCCCAATTGCCCAGCAATGACTGCTTGATGGCATCCAGGTCTTCAAGATTCACCTTACCGTCGCCATTAACATCCTTGTCCAACGAAGTATAATAAGTGAATGTGATTGAAGGATAGTTCATAGGCGTGCTAAGACTAGAATCCTTATAGAACGTGATGGTGTACTGCTTGCCGTTGGTGAAATAAGTAGAAGTCATTTTATCCTTCAAATCAACTTCGAGCGTACCTGCATACTTGGCAGGCATAGACGCATAACCCACACCTGCCGAGAAAGAGCCTGAATTACGCGTAACCTTATAATATACATAAGGTGAAGTCAGTGCACTGGAAGAATTGTTCATCACAGGCATATAAAGTTTGGCGTTGGAAGGCGCAACAACGTTGTTAACGCCCACGTAGGGCATGCGAGTCATGATGAAACCCGAAGGCAACGATGTGGAAGCCACATATACCCTGAATATCTGAGTAGTACCGTAGTAGAGATTGGTCTTCGTGGCTTTGGCGTAAATGGTTGCCCAGCCCGCTTTCTTACCAGTCACTACGCCAGTGTTGCTGACAGAGGCAATCGTCGCGTCGCTTGACGTATAACTTATCTTGCCGTCATAGTTGGTTGTGTGGGTAATGGTAAGCGTATTGCCTATCGTAACCTGGTCACCAGAGATGGCAAAGTCAGTTGAACGCGGCGTGGTATTCCTTACATTGATGGAGAGCGTCTTGGTCGTAGCATTGAAATACGCGGTTTTCGCACCAGTGACGGTGATGGTTGCCACACCCTGGCTGATACCCTTAATCACACCATTGGCATCAACCGTGGCCACATTAGTGTTGCTTGACTTATAGGTACGCGTGCCGGTATAAGTAGCATCTGCAGTAACCTCTACCGTTCTGCCAACCTCAACCACGTCGCTCGAGATGCCGAAATTGACGTTGGCAAGGGGAGCTGAACTGCCACCGGTAACCGTAACCTGAGGCATTTTGTAACTGGGTGGATAGTATGCACGCTGCCAGTCGCTGTCGCTGCTGCTGGTCTTGGGACGTACCACCACAGAAATCTTGTAGGTACCGTTATATGCAGGAAGTGCACCATTACCGAACTTGAGCGCTACCACAGCCGAACCGTGAGCGCCACCTGCACCTGCGGTGAAATTGCCCAGGAGCGTAGTAAAGTACTGCTTGCCGGTATTTACATCTTCAAACATCAAGGCATACGATACCGCACTCTCTTCGTAACCGACATTCTTGAAACCAGTGTTCTTGAGCGCTATTGTAGCCGACGTTGTACGGTTGATGGTTTTCTGGTAGGTACCGTCCGAGAAGGGGATTTCATAAAGCAGGGCAATCTGCGGGATGGAAGGGTTCGTGCCAGCCGCATCGGGAACCAAACCGATATAGGCAGACTGACCGTCAACATACGCAGCACCCTCGCCTGCACCACCTGTACCATTGCCCGAAGGCTTAAGAGCACCTGTACCTGTCAAGGGGAAGTAACCGTCGCAGTAGCCACCCCATCCCCAGTTGAAGGCAAAACCGCCCTTCACGGCATTATAGCCATGGCACACAAAGGCATGACCCGATTCTCCCGACTTTCCACGATACAAGATGGGATGACCAGCTGCCAATTCATTATATATCAGGTTTTCCCATGCTTCATCGGTGTAGTACGCACGAGGCTCCATCTTAGCCGACTTGCTATACTTGAAGTAGGTGGTCAAGCAATGTCCAGGCATATCTGTTCCAGAAGTAGAACCACCCGAGGAACTGGGACCATATTTCATGTCCATACCTACGCCCACACGATACATCAAGGTTGCCACTGCGTCACGCTGCTTTGAAGTATATGAACCAGAATAATCATCCAGCATATTAGCCCAATCCAAGGTTGTGTTGGTATAATCGGCAGTAAACGTCAGTGGCATGGTGCCTGATGGAGTATTGTAGTTTATCGTGAATGAGTGATAACCCGTTCCCTTCGTTGGGTATTCATAGTATTTCATGATCTGTGCCGCAGCCGTAGCATTGCAACCCGTCACAAAAAGAGGATAAGAAGCTCCAAGTTTGGGAATGGTGTAATTGAATGGTTCACCCTGATCCCACTTTGTCTTAATCAACTCCTCTATAGGTTCCTTGCTTTTGGCAGCCTCTTTTCTACGCACCGAAGTGGCACCTTCTTCCATAGGGTTCTCAATAGCATTGATAATCTGGTAACTGTATGCGTTAAGCATCTCCTTCAGTCCATCAGGAATCTTATCAATGTCGAAAGCACCCTGTTCGCTGTAACCCAGCAGTTCGCGTGCCTGCTCATCACCGCCGATGATGGCGAATCCCCCACTGGGATAATTGAACACATAGAATAAGGTGGAACCCTTTTCCGTCTTGGTGTACACCAGTTGAGGTGCTTTGCTGACATCTATTCCTTGGGAATAGTGACGTGATGACTGACGCAACTGCGATGCCTTAAGCAATGCATCTTCTACCGAAACTGTCTGCGCCTCGGCAACACAGAACAATGAACCAAATAAAAATGAAAATAATGATAATCTTTTCATAATGTTATGGGCATTAAAAGTACAAATGTTTAAAATCGGTGCAAAGTTAAGCGTTTTTTTTCGTTTTTCAATGAAAATTTGGAAAAAAGCGCACTAATTTGTATCTTTGCAAGCAAAATGAAAAACTAATCGGATAATGAAGAAGAAATTGGTAAGCTTTGCCGTATTGCTTTGTTCTGTACTGAGCTCGTCGGCACAAATTGCATTGGAAGAAATCAGTAAGGACCCCGGTAAGAGCGGTGGCGTGTATTACGCCTACCCTACCCCCACTGAGGCACAAACACCTGCCCCCAAGGGTTACAAGGCATTCTACATCAGTCACTACGGGCGTCACGGCTCACGCTATATGCTCAACGACATGGACTATCTGCGTCCCCTCATGACACTGCGCGCGGCATCCGAGATGAACGTGCTGACCGAGAAGGGCAAGGACGTACTCCGACGCATGGAGGAGATATGGAAGGAAGCAGAGTTCCACGGCGATGAACTGGCACCTCTTGGCAAGCGTCAGCATCGTGGCATCGCCGAACGCATGTATGCTTCGTTTCCCCATCTCTTCAACGATAAGACAAAGGTAACGGCACGCTCCACTACTTCCATGCGTGTGGCATTGAGCATGGTGGCATTCTGCGAACGACTCAAGGAATTGAACCCCAAGCTCAATCTGGAATGGGAAACCAGCCGCAAGAATATGTCTTATCTCAATTCACACACCAAGCGTTATGACGCTCTGAAGCGTGACCCTCAGGGATGGCAGCGTGACCACAACCGTTTCTGCGCCCGTGGCATCAATGCTGACCGATTCACATCATCCCTCATCAACGACACATCGTTCTTCCGCAAGGCACGTGTATTCCCCAACATGCTTATGAGTCAACTCTTTGACGTAGCCATTGACTTACAGGATATGGAGACGGATATTGAGATGTACGACATCTTCACCACCGAAGAACTATACCAGTATTGGCTCAACAGCAACAGTTGGTTCTACCACTGCGACGCAGACAGTCCCTACAATCTGGGCACAGCCCTGGAGAGTACAGTTCCCCTGCTCCGCAACATTGTGGAGGGTGCCGATGCCGCCATCAAGGGCGAAGGCGATGACGTAACCTTGCGTTTCGGACACGACGGAAACATCATTCCTCTCTGTGCTATCATGCGACTCAAGGGTTGTGACGCCAAGGTAGACGACCTCTTCAGCATAGACCGCCAGTGGCAGAACTACCATGTCTCGCCCATGGGAGCTAATGTACAGCTCATCTTCTACCGCAACAAGGCCAACGATGTCATTGTGAAACTGCTACACAATGAGCGCGAAACCTCCATACCCGTTACAACAGACATAGCTCCCTATTACCATTGGAAGGATGTCCGTGCCTTCTTCGAGGCACAGATGGTAAAGCATGCACCCGTAGAGTAAAGGAGTAAAAATCGGAAAAATGCGTTAAAATTTCGGAACAAGTAATACGCTCTATCAACAAAATCACTAAATTTGCAACGTAAGTAGCTAATACTTGTAACTGTAATAAAAAACTTTAGAGCATTGGCAATGATGGGATAGCCAAAAAAGATGCACCACGACGGAGCATCAAGCCCACATAAGCCATAGCTAAAACTTGAGGCTGAAATTTACTAACCATTTCAAAATTTGCCCTTTACCATGCAGAAAGCAAAGAAAATCAAAGTTCTGAAAGTGATACGCCGTAAGTTAGCAGGATGGAAATCCAGCTTATTACTTGTAGCCAAACCTATCAAGATAGAAAAACGCCAAGAACTGAGAACATATAGTTAATAGTTTACGGTTATGACTCGCTAAACTTTCACATCCTTGTTACAAAGTGTCTAAATTTCTTTAGTCAAGAATTTGTGAAAATATAGTCCAACATAGTCTATGTGCCATAAGTTCTAAATACAGAGTTCTAAACTATGAACTAAGAGCCCAAAACTCTGGACTCTGAACTCTGGACTCTGAACTCAAAACTATGAACTATGAACTATGAACTATGAACTATGAACTATGAACTAGCCCCTACCCTTTTATTACCTTCTCAATGACCTGAGGGAAGTGTGCCATTTCCAGCACATGAACCTTGTCGGCAATATCCTCGGGAGTATCCTCGGGAGAAAGCTGGCAACTGAACTGGGCAATGTGCTCACCCTGATCAAGTTCATTGCTTACGTAATGAATGGTAATGCCCGACTCAGTTTCACCTGCAGCCTTAACAGCCTCATGCACATGATGTCCCCACATGCCCTTACCGCCATATTTGGGGAGCAAGGCAGGATGAATGTTGATGATATGGTTAGGGAACTTATTGATAAGGTATTCGGGAACCTTAGGCAAGAATCCGGCCAAGATGATATAGTCGCATCCCTCAATGGTGTTCATCACCAAGTCTGAATCATCATTGAGTTGCTGACGGGTAATGACGGTAGTCTTCACACCGAGGTTCTGTGCGCGCACAATGGCATACGCATCCGAGCGCGAAGAAACCACGATAGGAATCTCCACCGTTGGATCGTTTTGGAAATATTTAATGATATTCTCACAGTTCGTACCGCCACCTGTAACAAACAAGGCAAGTCTTATCTTATTGTCATTCATAATTAGCAGATTCTTGTTGCAAACTCTTTCGTTTTGCTGTTTTATTCGGCAAAGTTACGTATTTTTGTTGTCATTACGAAAAAAAACTGAGAAAAATGCGACGATATGTCCTTTTTAACTGAACATAGGCAAGCAACAATAAAAAAACATAATCAATAATAGGAGCCTCCACACAGAAAAATCAATAAAAACGCACGCGCATATCTGCGCTATTTTACAATTAAAGTTGAGTCATTAAAAAAACCGCAAATTGTAGTTGCAATTTGCGGTTTTCATTCTATACACAGTCGCACCCATTGTATCGTTCTTGCTCTACTTCATTTTGCAAGCGTCCCTATGAGCGGACTTGTTGTCTTGTTGACTTGTTGTCTTGTTGACTTGTTAATTCACTACGGCTTTATCCGGAAAAGCAACAGATCACTCTGGCCATCGTTCTGTATGAGTTGTGAGGTTGTATAGCCGGCAACACCCTCCACCGTGGCGGTGACGCGTGCCACATAGGTGTGTCCCTCCTGGAAATGCGAAGGCACCAGGTTGGTGGGCAACACGAATACCGGAGCCATCAGTCCCTTGCGCTCATACACTACGGCATTGCGACGGATAGCCTTATCCACCTTCTGCTTGGGCAAGAGTTCCACAAAACGGATATCATACTTGATGCGGGCCATGCCTGCATTGGGTATCGTCAATACGGGTGCCGTCCAACTGAACTGTCCTGCCAAGGGATCAACCATCACCGTGTCACGGTTCTCCACCTCTCTGGCACCGGCGGGGGACACCCAAACGGGCGACTGTGCAGGTTGTACCACTTGCATCTTTTGCATGCCCGCAGGCATATTGTTTGGCATCATATTCTGTGGAATCTGAGCCTTCGCACTGGTGGCCATTGCCATGCACATTGTCAGTACATATAGTATCTTATTCATGGTTGAATGTTTTTAGTGTTCTTAATTTTCTTCTATAGCTAACGAAAGTAGGATTATTTCACAATCTCGCCAGTAATGAAGAGGCGAGTATAGTCTTTAGGTGAATTGGTATATATAGTGATAGATTTGCGAAAGAGGCCTGCTCTCTGTGTCTCGGGATCGAATGACACGACTATCTTTCCTGTCTTCCCTGGCAGAATGGGCTTTTCTGGAGACGATACCGTTGTGCACCCACAGCCTGTAGCAATATGAATTATCACAAGAGGTGCGTCTCCAGTATTTGTAACCTCAAACGTATGACTTTTCTTCTTCTTTATCTTTCCAAAATCATAAGTTTGATATGGAAATGAGAAGTCAGAATGCCTTTCCTGTTGATTTTGAACTTGTACACTATCAATGCTACATCCCCTCATTGGTAAAGATGAGGAGATGAAGCAAAGGATAATCATTATACAAAATCTACCTATACCAGACAAATTACTATTGTGCCATTTGATGTGTATAACTTTTATCATTGTACCATTTCGGACGCTCTAAATAACCAGCCTCATTAACTAATTTCAAATATCTATTAAGCAACTTGAAACCATCCCTTTTGTCATAAGATACGGGATTGGCCATGTACGGGGCACCATCAATTCCTTCAAGAAAAACTTTTATATTGGTACCTTTTGGAACAAAATAAAGGATTGCCTGAATCTCACAAGTGGGACGTTTACCTCTAAAAAACACTTTAAATTTATGCTCAATTTTGTATTTACCACTTTTCCGTATTGACTTGTTTAAGGAGAGATATTTGCCTGGTATGGTTTCAACATGACCATCCGGGTACTCTGCGTTACCAGAATAAAAGACTCCCCAGTCATCCCAATAATCCTCAATACAACCTACGTTCTTAATATTAAACGCCATCATAAAGTTATAGATCAGTTCTGAGCCAGTAGCAATCATATTCAGACGACCTTCAGACTGATATAGATGTTTATATGTATCGCCCTTTTTTTCCAGCAGATACTCTACATCAGGACGCATATAGTTTGGGATTTTCTGCGTATGATCATGAAAAGAAACCGATTTTATCTTTGCATTCTGATCTTTAGGTAACAATATAGGATATACTGTCACATTATGGTCACCAGCATAAGAGTCATAGGTAAATTCATACGACTTATTCTCTTCCAACTTATCTGGAACCTTCCCATCAACAGGGAAAAAGGCAGACGAACCTTTATCTTCAACATACAAATATGGAACGTATTTTTTATACCAACTACTCATGTGATGGCCTAAATCGGTAAATTTGTATGCAAGTTTCATTTCCCTGTATCTTCTACCATATTCGTCAAAATTATGGTAAACCCTGGCTTCATCAAAACTAACAGTAGGATAGTATTGCCATGCTTTTGCTGTATAGAGTTTGAATTCATGATGTGCAAATGTGCGGTTAAACCATGAGCCAGCAATTGCCTTTGCTCCAACATCAATTGAAAAAGTGAAAGATAATCCATCTTTGCTGTTAGCAAGTTCATCGTCACCAACAAGATTCGCACCAAAAGAAAATTTAGCTTCAGCTTTTACCTCAGCATAACCACCAATTCCTAAAACTCCAGAAGGAGGAGTATAGGTACCCACACCGACAAATGCTTCAACACCACCTGTCAGACTGACTTCACCTACAGCATTAAAAGATATTTGGTTGGGTTCCTTCTTACCTGTCTTTTCTGGTTTTGTGTCTTTTGATTTTTCACCATTTTTCGTTATAGTTTCTTGGACTGTTTCTGGACCCCACATTTCCATGTCAAGATTTCCAATCACACTGATCTTAAGATCAAATGTCGGTGTCACCTTAAACACACAAGGAACAGGGCCTAATGCAAAAGGAAACACTGCTGCACCATCCTTAAACTTATCTACAAATTTTCCTTTTTTTCCACCTTTTTTGATAACATCCTCTATAGCATTTTTTACCTTAGGATGATCTTTTATAAAAGAAAGTATATCAATACCACTACCTAATGAGAAAGACAATCTGACACCTCTACTTGAAGTTGTCTTTGTTCGCTCGTATTTTTTTGCTACATTTATATCTTTTTCTAATCGAACCTTCTCTAGAAGAGCCAATTCAACCTTTATGTCTGGCAATAACTTTGCCCAACTCAAATCACTACCAGTCATATCCTTATAAAGTTCAGAAATGCTGATCTCTATTTTCATCAAAGGCTCATCCTTCTTTTCGGGATCTTTGTTGATTTTATGATCGTCTTCAGTAAAATCAAAATTATTTCCACCATTGGCATCAGTAGAATTTGTACCACGGGTTGATTGCTTACCACCACTAACAATGTAATCGTATGTAGCCCAATCTGGTTCTGCCCAGTAAGTTCCGTCACTGCTAACTCTAGACGAAGGCCTCATGGCGCGACTTCTATGTGCCTTTCGTGCAACAGAATCATCTTCTTGAGTAAAACGCATCTGGACATCCAGATGATAATTAAATTCCTTATAAGTCTCCTCAAGATCAACTGCTTTAATCGCAACATGAAACATGCCGTCAGAGTGAGTAATAGACTCTACACGGGCATTCAAACCCATTGGCAATTCATCGCAACAAAAAGCCACAACATATCCTCCCACTCTAGGGCGATACTCCTCTGGTAAGTTATCCATAAAATGCAGGACGGTATCACCATCAGTATAAGCAAGATATTCAAGGATGTCGCTCGTCAATGAACGTGTCTCATCCTTAAACTGGTACTCATACGACAAACCATCATACTCAACCTTCTCCAGTTTATTATAGCCCTTATCCTCATCCTTTTCAATCCAGTCTTCCATGGAAAGGGTGCAACTAGTCACCACAAAAAGTATAGATAATACAGCAAACGTCAACCGCGACATATTACGAAATAACTTTTTCATTATTTTCCTTAATTTATAACGTGTACAACCGATTATTACATGACAAAATTAATCCATTCGAAGAGAGAACAGATTACTGAGTGTTCCATGGGTATTTCCATCAAATTCCAATTCTTCCGTAACAAAAGTGCTACATGTATGCATACGACGATTATATAGTCTGAAACTTATAGGCTGAGTAGTTACGCCAGAATCATCAAAAAACTCACTACCCACACGTATCTGCATATATTTCACCCCATGCGCTTCATACATCTTACCCACACCACGCAAATCATCTAAGACAAATGCGCCAAGTACCATATCATTAGGGTTAAAATCCATGCCACCCACCTTTACATCAGCATAAAACACCGTTTCATACGGGAAGGTAGGTACTTCATGTTCCCAATCAGATAATACACATACATGACAACTATCCTCAACTTGATTCATCACACTCATGCCATGAATGGTTGTCCATCCCTCGTCCACAGCCGTGAACACATTGTTATCTATACTAATAACGGCCTCATCGTCGATAGTCCAATAGATATCGTTAAGCGCAACACCATCAGGAGTAAACACAGGGCTTAGAGCAAACGTTTCACCCTTCATTGCATAAAGGGTGTCACGATCAAGATGCATCTCCATCACATTCATTGCAAACTCATCATCCATCTCCATCAATCCACAAGAGGTGAAAGAGAGGAATGAAAGTGCAAAGCAGAATAATGTAATCAGTTTCTTCATTTCTTTGCTGGTGCTTTAATAGTTACAATATTAGAAGGCTCGCTCTCTCGTCCATCTTCCATCTGAATCTGGATGTAGTAGTCAGCACTTTCTCCCAAATTGAGAAGGCGGTCGGTGAAGACACGCTCATCAGGCTGTGCTGAAAGAAGGAACATAAAACGCTTATCATCGGGTCCCTTTCTCCATATGCAGAAGTACCAATCCTTACCCTCTGGTGCGTTATTAAGATCCCATGAGAGTCGCGTCATCTTATTATCCTTGTCATAAGAGCCATAAAGATTGATGGGCAACGTGAATACAGGGTCACCCGTAAATCGAGCCACATACTGAAGACTAAGGCCACTGCTTACATCCGAATAGTTAAACGACTCGATAGCGTATGCGTATTCGTCGTATGAGTTCTCCTTGGGATGATCGAGTATCTCAATCACATCACCAGCAAGTTTCACTGAGTCGGCATCACATCTGCGGATAAGCGTCCACTTGTCCTGACTGACAAGACGACGATAGACATGATGATAAGCCATCTGTTCATCATTTCCTGCAATCCAACGCATATACACACCCTTGCCATCCACGAACGAGGAATCTATATGAGCCACAGAGGGTGGAACAAGCGAAGGACGAATAACAGGAAGCACCTCTGAATACTCACCCACATTGGTAGAGTAGTCGATAGCACGAACCTTATAGTAAATATACTTCTGGTTCACATCAAGTGCCACAGTATCTACATACATTGTATCACGCAATTGGCCATCATTCAGGGTCAGGAATGTGTGCGTTGTATCATTAGCAAATGCCACTTCATAGTAGTCAATGTCATCATTCTCCAAAGCATTCCAGGTAAGGGTGATAGTACCTTCCTCCAAGTTAGGCACAGCCTTGAGCCCGGTAGGAGGCAATGGGGGACGCATATCACTCACACGCAGAAGCTGAGGAATAGAATAACTGTAATTCCCTGCGGTATCGACAGCGGCTACAGTAAGCTGACAGGTAGGGATATTTGTCACATTCACACGACAAACTGTGTCGGTAGGCTGTACTAGTTTTCCATTCAAAAGCGATTTCCATTCACCATCTGTAGCACGCTCATGGTAGTACAACATGTCTATTCCCTTCACGTCTGCCTCAATCGTATCCTTTTCAAAATGTATCTCTGCCCAAACCTCTGCCGATGGATCGTCTTCGTTAGGACGTTCAATGTTAATCCATGTAAGCTGTGGTGCACGAGGGGCAACGAGGTCGGGCATCACTACCGTATGGATGCTCGAAGGCTCTGTAAGGTCGCCAAACGGATCATGGGCAAGAATTCGGTACTCGTATGTGGCAGGAGTCATGTTTTCATCATTGAAGAAACAGTCCATCTCCTCCTGCTCCGGAACGAGCACCATATAGGGGTGCTTATTCAGACGTGTCCAGGTAGATGTACCTTTTACACGGCGTTCAATCTCGTATGCGGAGTAGTCGCGACGCGACCACCATAGACGCAGTCCCTGAGGGGAGGTGAGCGAATCGCCGATCTCCACGTCAAATGGAAGTGGCGTGTACTTTTCGTTCTTTATCTCACCAGAGGTACCTACATCCACCATCACGTGCATGGTGGTATCAACTTCTGAAGGCACAACATAATACTCGTACTTCTTACCCTTCTTTACATTCTTATCCACAAAACGCATCTGCAAGCGGTCTGCCAGGTCGGGACGCAATTCACTTACAAGGACTCCCACTCCATACTGCATCTGCTGTTCCTGATGTATCTCGAAGAGAGAAGACACTTCGCCTTCAGGTTCCTTTGTCTGGTCAGGGCGAAGTGCATCCTGATTGTACAAGGCACCCATAGCCATACCTGCGAGAGAGTCTGTTTCGCTGTATGTGCTGCGGAACTCGTCAAGCGTTGAAGGCATCAGTTTCAATGCAAGGGTATCTTGCAGAGATTCCTCAATATCAATTCTGATGATGTCGACACCCGTCTTGCAGAGAAACTTCCATGTTACATAGTCATCGGGAGCCCAACGCAGAACAATACTATCACCATAAGTACGGCTAAGGATATTGATCTTACTGCGCAAATCACCACTTAACTTGGCCTGCCATTGCTTATAGAGGTCGGTGGTATCCTTGACTTCGCCAGGGAGCCACTGACGAGAGGTGTCAATGGAGTCATTGCTTTTGGGCGTTGTATCATCATCGTCTGGTCGCATGCCTCTGCCTGCAGCAGCCATAAGGCCTACTGCAGAGAGAAGAACCGTTCCCATTGCCAGATGTCTTAATATCTTATTTGCCATAATTATTATAGTATTTTAGAGGTTGCGAAATTGTGAATGTCTCAAAACAAGGTTCATTGAGATAAATGTATTCTGTCCAGTAGGCACACTTCTCATAATTATAGGTGTTGCATCGGTAAATACTGAACTCTGCACTTGTAATATAATCATCAGAAGCTGTGAACTTAACTCTGTTCGAGATATCCTTATTGTTAGCATTGAAGTATCCATCAGTTCTACGATAATTATCCTTACCATAAAGTGTACTGTGTATGAACTGTGAACGCTTGGCATGACCACGGGAATGATTATTTTTCTGGTCTGCCGATTTATATCCTTTTAGTGTTTGCCAACAAGTCACTTTACCTTTTGCACCCGAATTATCGAAGCATGAACCATAGACAATGGGGAACTGATAGCAAGGTATCTGAAGCGTAGCACTACCTGACTTCGTGGTAGTGTACTGACCACGGCGAGCCTGATACCAGTCTTCAAGGTCATTGAGGTCATTTGTCCATGATTTGCCCTTGTTCTTCTTGTTGATATTCAAATCCATCCAGTCGAATATGTTCCAGATAGAACTACACATCTGTTCAGCAGCCTTTGCTGGGCTGTAGAAATCTGCGATGTAGCTTGAGATACGTCTTGGATAACCCTGACCGGGAGTATATTCGGGTATTCGACTGATACCAGAGAGAGTGTAGTTGTACTTGCTGTCCTCTATCTCTGGTAAGGGGTAACCGGAAATACTTCTGTATGAGGTGTAAACGGACAAGTCTCTCACTTTAAATATACCATTGTGTGTATTCCAAGTATCCGAACCAGTGCCCAGACGTCCTTCATATACACCACCCTTGTCAGTATATATCAACGACTGAGAGGTTGTAATGTTCATATCAAGACGATCAGCGCCGAACTCCCAACCACCAAAGAACGCGTAGTTACTCAGATACGAGATATACCAGTATGGATCGGCCACCATCAAGTATTTACCATTATACATACCCTTTACAGATATATCATAGTCTGATACAGAATATGAGGGTTCATATTTATAATTTACTCTGTTAATACGGCTTCCAATGAAGGGACGCTCGTATTCCAGTGTCCTGCCATTGTAGCCATTCTTCCAGTCGCTGTTTGCCGCATATACGGGAAGGTCCACAAGATTTGTCTTGGTGGTTGTAACCTTTCCGTTACGATCCCTGCCAGACACCTCGTATTCAAGGGTAAGACGATAGTACTTACCTGTGCTGGCACTGAGTTGACCATTTGCAATCAAGTTACATGAATAACCACCAACCGTACACCATTTAGCATTTCTCTCAGAAGCCAACTTACCACTGGATTCATACAGACGCCACTTCAATGTACCCTTTTGCAAGATCGACTTGCTGACATCTGAATAGAATGCCAGGTTAGGATGTTGCACGTCGTAGATGTGCGAAGTGATGTATCTGTTTGACTTCAACTTATTCAAGTCTGAAGGATATGCAATGGCTATCAGTTCCTCGAAGTTACTGGGACAGTCCTCAAGAGTCTGCATGTCACCTGTACAGAAATAATAGGTCTTTGTCTGACGCCATGCCTCATTGTAATATTTCTTGGCACTCTCATTATACTTCAAGGGATCAACCTCATTGCCCTTCTGGATTTCCTTGGCATAGCCAGTCACCTCCATCTTGTAGTAGCGGTTAGGATTCAACTCCTTGATGTCAAGATAGTTTGCATAACGGTTCTGTCCCTTAATCTGGAAGGTACGTCTGGTATAAGTACTGCTTGTCTTACTTGTGTACTCATAGAGCGTCACATAAGTACCTACGGTTGAACGGAAGATGAATGTACGGCTTGCCTCCATGTCAAGATCGTCCTTGTTACCAGAATAGTTTTTAGCCAAACGAGCCTTTTCTGTCTCATCAAGCACGCGGAAAGGCTCATTGAGAGGCGCTTCAGTGGTGAAGTAAGGACGCTGCAAGAACTTAGGACTGATAGCATTGTTCTTGTTCCAACCCTGGTCCTTATTGTCGTAACCACAGCTCAAATCACCAAAGAGCTTAAAGTTATCGAGGGCATTACCCACAAAGAGGTCACAACTCTGTCCTGCCTCGAAAGCGAACTTACGGTCCACATTAACGAGGCCACCCATCAACTTAAGCTTTACACGAGCCTTACCCTCGAAGTGAGAGGGTTTAGGTCCTTGCATCTGGAACAATCCACCAATACCGGCATCAGCCACATCAAAATCCTTCTTCCAGAAGCCGAGATTGACGCGAATACCAAACTTGGCATAGAGGTATGCGTAAAGCTGACCGTAGCCATACCATCCCTTGTAGCCAGGACTGCCACTGAAGTTGGTACAATACGCATTACTGGGCAACTTGATGATAGAGATATCGAAGCCTGCAGTAGCACCCGCATCCAGGTAGAAGATACCAAGATTTACGTCAAGATATCCATATACCTGAGCACCAAACATTACACCACCGCCAATCTTCTCAATCTGGCTGTTGAAGTCGCTCATTGAGCCTTCACGAGCCTTGTTTGCCTCAGAGAGCGAAGCGCTCTCAATACCTTTACCACTATTAGAACCATTGAGGAAGTTAGCTACCTTGGTTGGAATGGGAGGCAACTTGCCATTGTTAGGCAACTCATTACCCAAACATACGTAACCATTGGCACCTATGTCAACACTCAAGATGCTTGACTTGAACTTAAGATAGGTAAATGTACAACGCTTGTTGAGGTCGGGCTCACCTAAGTAAAGATGCCACTTGGGCTTGGAGTGAGTCTTGCCACTCTCCTTCCATGTCATCTTGAACTGAAGGTTGATGGTGGCACCAGCACCCACACTGAGGCTTTCACCCTTTGAAGGAGCCTTGGACTTGTCGGGAGTACCCTGCTTGTCATCCACGTCCTTAAGTGAACCCTTGGGTGCAAGTTTCTGCACCGACTTATATGCCGAATTAAGCTTCTTCTTCAAGTCACCCAGTGAACTGTTGGCACTTGTAAGCGCATTCACGATTTTTTCTGTGTCGGCCTTAGCATCAACAGTAATATCAAGTTGTAAATACTTCGTAGAATTATTGTTTTCGTACACAAGGTTGGCATCAGCTGACACAAGTCCACTCACAGCGCTCACCTTTCCATTGAACAGGAATGTAGAGAGACGTTTATATTTTGAGTCGTAAACTACGGTCATTTCCATATCAGCATTCAGCGCATCCTCACCCGCCGTGGTCGATATCTTCATACCTGCCACCACACCGATAAGTCCCTTTTCAGGAGTTGCACTTGTGCCATTACGCCTACAATTGTAATAGAAACCACCTGAAAGACTATTGATAGCGATAGGAGGAGCCTGAATACCCGACTTACTACCTGCCTTGATATAGAACCATCCGTAGGTGTACTTTGAGCTGCCAGAACCATACTTGAAATAACCACCATTTGCATCCACCTTGAAGAGATCGCCAGGCATGGTAAATGAGAGAGAACCCTCATAGCCTTCCTTGTTGGAATCATCACCACACTTCAAGGTTCCCTTAAGTCCCATACCCGAGAATGTGGCATCAATGGTCAGATCCTTGAACTTGGTTTCCTTGTATTTAATGCTGATGTTCTTCAGGTCAGAGAAACTCTTGGGCATATTGGCTGTGGCATAGATTTCTATACCGCACTGAGCACTGAAATCAATACCCGAAACGAGGCTGATCTTACCCTGAAGGTAGAGTTTTAGGTCATTGCCCGTCTTGTCAAACTTCCACTGACTGAGAGACAGGTCGAAACCACCCACTTTCTTCTGATCGGAAGCCAATGACCAATTACCGGGATTGAAGTAGCAGCTGCTACCGAATTGCATATCCTTACCCGTATAGAGTGTGAGTCCTTTGAGCTTTACATTCTTTGCTTTCTTTTGCATATCTGCCTCATACTTCGAGGTCCAAGTACTGGGCTTGTTTGAGATGCGCATACCACAGAAGTGAGCACCAGGAATCTCAATGTTCATCTTGAGCTTCTTCTTCAACGTGTTCTTTATGTAGCTCTCACCACCAATGGTAACATCTCCACCCATGAGAAGTTCACAATTGGTTTCCAGTGAACCACTCGCAGTAGGTGTAGATTCGAGCAGGAAGTAGGTCTGATCCTTATTGAACTCAGCCTTTGCCAGGAAGAAGTCGAGCGAAAGTCCCTTTACTTGCTGAGTCTTGAAGATGTAAGCATACTGCCCGGCATTGCTTGTGTTGGATGTCAATCTCTGGATCTTACACTCATAGCCAATCTCTCCATTTAGCAAAGGCACCTCGAACTTACCAGAGAAACCACACTTACTGAAATTACTCTGGATGAATGAAGCATATACCTTATCGAGAGAGAAGGCCCAACCACCAGCCTTACCGGTCTTAGCCGAAAGAATGTTGGCTGCAGATACGTCGAGTGTAGCTCCCGACTTATCGAAAAACATCTTCTTAGCTGATATTTCAAGACGCTTATCACCAGAAGTGCCAAACTCAAGTGCCTTGGGGAACTTGAGAGCAATCTCCTTGATATAAAGACCCTGCCATGAATCGTCACCCGACACAGAATAGTTCTGCCCCTCAGCATTGGTCACAATACTGGTAATACCAGCTTTCTTCTTATCATAACCCGTGGGGAAGGATCCCATATTTGAGGAATTGCGATAGAAAGAATGGTCATAAATGATATTGGAAGCCGTAAATGTCCAACCTGGGAGAGCTGACACCTGGAAAGGATCAACGGTAACCTCTGCCATCCAGTCATCCCAATCGCTTATAGTAGTCTGTGCATTGAAGACAGGTTGCTCCTTGGTAGCCGCACCGTTTTTATCCTTCAACAAGCCAGGAATCTTCATGTCAAGGTCAAGGCCAAGCATCTCAAACTTGTCGGCATGCCAACTGACAAAACATCCATTCGTTGGTTCAGTCACATCTGTAGGAGCCTTGAATGTTAACTCGTAGGTTGACTTGGGGTCGTTGATAGTAAAGTCAGAAAGCAAAGCGATCGTACCCGACTCAGGAAGCAAGCGATCGGGAGAAATACAGATACGGGGTGCTCCCAATACGAGAATATCATTCTTGATGTAGTTTGAATTAGGAAGGGTAAACTCGCCAAGAATATCCATCGTGGCATAGGTTGCCGCAAACTTCATGCCCACAATCTGAATATCGACAGGCGACTTGTTGATTGACTTGGGAATAGAGAGAGGCATATAGAGGTCTGCTACCTTTCCTGTGGTCAAGGCATTGACAATAGCGCTACCCTTCTTCACATAACCATAATACTTCTGCAGGTCAATCTGCTTGGCTATGTCTTTTATCTCTCCCTTAACCGAGCCAGAAATTTCCTTAGCATAAGGAATGCTCGTGTCACTAATCAGGTTATCAATTCCCCAATCGGAGAAGAGCTTGTCCACCACCTGAATGTCACTGCCCACTTCATCCTGACTATACGACTCGGCCGTGCCACCAATGACCATGTCATCGGTGTTGATTTTCAGTTTCGAGAACTTCACACAAACGCCAATCTCGAAACCAAACGGTGCCCAAGCCACATGTCCCTTACCTTGGAAGGTACCGGCTTCTTGGCCATCCTTTATTTCATCAATGGTAAGCTTATACTGGCCGATAGAAATGGTTTTACCTCTATAATATTCTGCTTTCTTTTCAGTTGGATACATATTAGTGATATCCAACATGTTCGAACACTGGAAATATTTCTTGACAAGCGATTCTATCAAGGCAAAGTCACGGATGTGGGTTTCCTCGCCTCTGAAAGCAACCGTGGTAGTATCTGCCACAGGATTGACACGAAGCACCATATAACTACCCGTAGTCACAAGCTCTTCTATCTTCTCCCAAGGCACATTCAGAGTATCCTTTGTTGTTCGCTCACTGAATATGGGTTCTGTGGCCAATGCTGCCTCAACATCTCCAGGCTTCGGACCATTAAATATCTGCACATCGTATGAGACTTTTACAGTATCGGGTCTCTGTCCTTCACCTCCGATATAAGTTGAGCGCACCCAGCTCACATGAAGATCCTGCCCCTCAATCATCTTTCGGGCTTCTTCACCACGGGCAAAGACTGGAGTCTGTATATTAGGATACTTAAATGTATAGGGCTTAGTAGGATCGATATCACCAAACATATCTGTATCCAAATCAGTAACCTCTATAGAATAATCTTCACCACTACCCTTCTTATCCTCCTCTTTCTTCTCTTCTTCCTTCTTGTCACCTTCGCCCTTCTTCTCCTCTTCCTTCTTGTCAGTCTTCGTTACGTCATCCTTCTTCTCTTCTTTCTTTTCATCTTGCATATCGGAAGTCTTGAGTTTGAAGAGGCGGAAGGTAGACTTACCCTCATTCTCAATCATCACATAGTTGAGAGCGTTGCCACTCGCACTGCTTGCAGTAACCTGGCATGCGTATGTGCGATCCACATAGAACTGCGAGGTAATAATATGCTGAGGGATGATACACTGAGCAACAGTAAGGTTATCTGCCTTATAAACCACAGGATTCTTCTCAATGGCTTCAGTGGGGCTCTGATTCTTCAGCACCTCAACCACCTTGAAAGAATATCTATACTGGTTGACTGAGGGAGAACAAGTTACAATGGGAGCTGTCCATGTGAACATGGGGTTGAGCACATCGACTTCTGCAACGTCATTGCTACTTGCCAATGCACCGGGATAGACAGGCAACAGGAACTGGGGTGCCTGCGCCTTGTAACATACCGTGAAATATCCCTTTCCGCCTGTTGGATTGCTTACGACAACAGGTGTTTCGAGTTTGGGATTTGACCAACGATAAGCCGTAATCTGTGCTTCGTAATCGCCCTCGGGCAAAAGACCAAATGAGCCATTCTGGTAGTTGTCGAAAAGACCTGCAGAAGTCTTTATCTGACTGGCAGGAATATGGTTGAACATGGTCTTCATCTCCAAAGTTGTCAACGTCTTTGTTCCATTGGCAGGAACGGTGAACGGAGTCTTAGGAGGATAATTTGACGGTGTGATCACATTCACGGTGTTCGAAGGTGTAACCTGATGCACCGAGAGTGCAAGGTACACATTCTGTGCCTGCGATGAGGTGTTCGTCAAAGTAATGTTGAAATACTTACCGGGGTCGCTGACATAGAGCAATGCCTGCGGAGGTAGTACACTCTGAACAGGAGTTACGTTCACAATCACCTCCTGGGCAACAGCTATGGCCGTGCTCAGCAACGACAGGAGAGTGATGAGAAATAATCGTGTGGTACGCATATATTATTCCTTATTTTGTTTCTGGTTTATTGGTGATTGATAGGTTATTGTTCTTCAGACTTCTTTGCCTTACTCTTTATTTGCAGAAGAGTAAAGGTGTATGAATAGTTCAGCGAGCAAGAGATGTCTGTACAGTCAAGATTAGAGCGCACATTTGTAATATTCACATCTCCATATTTATTGAAGCTTGCAGAGGCAGAAAAACTGTGAACTTTGTTCAAGGTATATCCCACAGAGACGTCGCCTCCCATAGAGAGTGACTTTGACTGACGGAACACCTCATTATAACAAAGGTTCAGCGAACCGCTGACGTTTAAATTCTTTTCTTCAAGGAAAGAGCGGCTGGTGCTAAGTGAAGCCACGTCGCTGCGGTATTTAGAGTTATAACCCTTGGTCTGCTGATGAGAGAAAGTGAAACCAAAATCCATCTGCCAGGGCTTAACATTGAGTCCATAACTGAGACCTAATGCCTTGGTGTTCACATTCGAGTGGTTGATGGATTCTGTATATTTATTCAAGTCCTTATTATCCGTATAGTTGAGAGATAGCGACACCGAGTGACCTAAGGTTTCATTGTCGGTCATATAGGTGGGAGTAAGACTATAGCTTGACATCTTGCGATGAACACGGATGGAATCAACCACATGGCATGTACCATCGCTTTGACGCTGGGTATATCCATTGAATCCGGCAGTCACATTGAAATGGTTACCCAGACGCGCACTGGCATTTAATGAATAGATGTATCCAGAGGTAGTGAACATCTGCTTGTTGGTAAGATTGTCGTTCTGTCCGGAATAAGTTCCAGAGAGCGAAATCTTCTTAAACAAAGTAGTAGATGCAGTAATGCCAAGACTCTGGTAGTTATTGCTCATATAATAAGTACCGAGCGACTTATAGTCGGGCTGAACTATTCTGTAACTAATACTTGTATTGATACCAAAAGGGAGTGAAAGATTCAAAGATGCATCACCCGCAAAACGCATAAGTGATGAATAACGTACATCAAAGACCTTGTCCCACTTCTCAGCCTTAGGATCCTCTATCTTCTCAGCCTTGGTATCACTACTAAAAATCGATGTGGCAAAGTTAGCTGTGAATGATGCCCACTTAAACGGTGTGACACAACCCTTCACACCTACAAGGACATTCTCTTCGGGTGCCTTAATCTCGTGCCATGCATCATCCACGGAGTTCAGCACATCATAGGCACGAAGAAGATACAAGTCGATATAGTTGGACGAATTACCATATCCTGCCTTGAAGCCCCATGCCTTGCGCTTGAACTGCGGAGCACGTGCAGCAGGGTCGGTAGGGTCATCATTGATGGCCTTACGAAGCGTGCCGTAGAAGGCACCTGCATGCCATCGGTCTGCATTATACTCCAAACCCACACCATTCCATGACTCATTGAGTATGTACTGCGAGAAGTCCATCGTTGAACGACCTATATGGCCTATCCAGTTCTTATACTGGGGGGTGAGGTTGAATGAAATCTGCGGATAAGAGAACGACACATTGTCGTTGGTATAGTAAAACGAGAACGGCATACTTATACCATAGATACTGACATCAAGATTGGCATACACGGTATTATTCCAAGGCGATGCATATCCACCGCCTGAAGAGGAATAATGATATGTGTTCTGTGTGCCCACAGCACCCGTAATGATTAGCGGATCGCTCTTGGCGATATCTGAGATGTTCTGGGCATACACAACTGAAGGGAGCATCAGCATGCATGACAACGATAATAGCGCGGTTTTAATGGTTTTCATATCCGAATTCGCATTTAATCCGTTGGTGTTGAATTCTTACAAGTCAAAGCAGAAAAGTGTATCTTGTAAGAATGATTGTTATTATTGCTCCAAGATGCCTTGTGAGAGACATCCTGGAGCAATTTTATAGAGATTGTACTTTCTTTACTTATTGAAATACTTCTTGCCACCCTTGATGACGATGCCTCTTGCCGAAGCATTGACACGCTGGCCAGCTACGTTGTAAGCAGGTACATCTTCTGATGCATCAGCACTGATGCCTGCAATAGCAGTGGTCTCGGTAGAAGTGATACAGAGAGGAGCCTTGAGCGAACCCTTCTTGGCTGCATATTTCACACTCTCCTTAATATCAGAGAACATGCCTGTTTCACTATTGTAGAGCTTGAAGCTGACAACATCGCCACTCTTTCCGGCTACGTTGATGAACATAACCTCATCGTTAACGAATGTACCCATACCACGGCACTCCTCGCCTACGAAAGCACCTACCGAATACTTGTCATCAGCATCGATGCCATCAATCTTGGCAACAATACACATGTTATCGGCAAAGGCGTTGGTATCAAACTGCCATACATCCTTGTCTGAACGGTATGCCTTTTCTCTGCGAGTAGTTTTTTCTTCCACGTAGTTCGAACCGAAGTTAAGCTTCTTGGTGGCAGCATTTTCCTGATAATAGATATAGCCCTTACCTGTCTCAAGCTTGAAACCTGCAGATGCCTGCCATACACCTACAAACTCTGCAAAGCCATCCTTACCGATAATTACGTCGCCATCAGATGCAGAAGACAGAAGTTTGTTATCATTGATGTAGTCGAAGCTGTGGTCGCCAATGACAGGATATGCAATCCAGGTGTAACCCTTGTCAGAAATAGTAGGAGCATCTGCAGGAGTACTATAGACAACGAACTTCTTCTCGCCAGCTGCATTTACCTTATACATTGTAGCTGCTTCAATATCTGTAATCTGACCGAACACGCCATAAGTGTCATCGTTGAAGAGCAGACCTGTCTGTGAACGCATCTCAAAAATCTTGCTGTCGCCCTGGAAGTACTCGCTCATGTATGAAGCATCAGTAGCGTTGCAGAGGGCAATACTCTGCTTGGTGTAGTTAGAAATCCAGTTCCAACCGCTTGCCAATGCAATTTCTGCACCTACATTGATTGTACCAGAACACATCTCCTTGCCATCATACTTGACAGTATAAGTTGTGTTGCCCAGTTTTGTACCAGTAAGCGTGAAGAACAAACCATTCTGTGTGATGAAAGATGGTTTTACAATATCTTTTTCAAATTCTACAACTACCAATGTATAATCATAGAGTTCCTTACCAGCTGTCAAGCTGAGGTTAACGTCTACGGTGTTATTGAGGGTAAGATCAATATTCTGAGGACAGCTCATGGCAACATTCTCAACAACATGAACGGTGATAGCAGTACTGATGGCACGGTTGGCTGTTGAAATAACATCCCAAGTGTAATTGCCTGCCTTGCTTGCCACGTTGTTGGGGAAATTGTTGGCATCCAAAGAACTAACGGCTACCACATAAGCACTCTGGTCGGTCTCTGCGGGAGCAATTGAGATAGATACATTCTTCGAGATGTAATCAAGAACATTG
Organism: Bacteroidaceae bacterium; assembly: GCA_045643405.1. GTDB lineage: Bacteria > Bacteroidota > Bacteroidia > Bacteroidales > Bacteroidaceae > Physcousia. The sequence continues at coordinate 71,675 of JAZUKS010000091.1, forward strand.
GTGCCTACGGTAACGGTAATCTCTGCAGGAGTAGCGGTGATGCTCTTTACAGGGTTGATGATGGTCACGCTGACCTCTGTGCTATACTGGGGATTTTCGTCTGAAATAACTGCCACAGTGCACTGGCCAGAAGCCAAGGCAACACCTGTGTTGCTGATGATGTCTGATGATGCCCTGAGCGATACATTCTTATTATATGCATCGGCGGGGAGAACTGAAACCATCTTGCGGATTGCCTCGTACACATTATCGCCTACATTTGCCTCGATAGAACGCTGGCTTACCGTAACACCCTCTACATGCTGCTTAACGATAACGGTGATGTCGGCAGTTGCCTGAGCATTTGAGTTAGCGGTAAGACGTACCTTGTAAGTACCGGCCTTCTCGAAGGTACCCTTTGCATTCATACCAGCCTGAGGGCCTTCAATCTGTGAGAGAGTCAACTCGGTGTCGGTTGCATCAGAAGGATTGATGGTGATGTCGTTACCTATTATATTATAGAAGTTATCACCCTTCCAGCACTCGATGCTTGCAGGAGCAGTAATCGATGTGACGGGCTGCAGAACAACTACCAATACCGAAACAACGGCATTGGGATTGTCATCCGACTCTACGGTAACGGTGCAACTACCCACTGCCTTGGCAATACCGTCAGAACCCACGATGCCCGCGGGACTGTTACCACGTTCTACGCGGCAATTCAAAGTCTTGTTGTCTGCATCGGCAGGCGAAACGGTGATAAGTTCCTTCACCTTGGCAAACACGTCATCGCCCTTGTTCACGGTAAGCTGACGCTCACTTGAGGCAATGCTCATTACATGCTGCTTTGCGTTGACAGTAAGGGTCTTCTTGATATCGGTATTGTCAAGTGAATAGACATCCACTGTCCAGGTACCTCTCTTCTCAATCTGCAACTTCTCATTGATACCACCTGCTCTTAAGGTTACAGATGTGGGAGCGATATTGAAATTCTTGTTTGAAGCGTTAGCAGGAAGGATGGTAACAAACTGCTCGTCGACATAGTCCCATACGCTCTCGCCTACCCATGTATCGATGCTGTTCTTTGCAAGATTAATTCCGGTAACAGGAATTGCAGGTTCCTTGATGACAATATTGGTGTATGCAGAACCCAATACATTTTGTTCTTTAGGTTCACCAACAAGAAGAGTACAACCCAGATATGCACCTCTGGTTTCTGCCTTTACAGTAAGAATGTTCTTGCTATCTACAGTAAAGAAAGATGCACTGTTTCCAAAATCCCAGTCACCCACGATAGGAGTAACATCGGTATCCAAACTGCTCTGACCTTTAGGAGTCATTAAACCACCATTCTTATCTTGGTAAAGGTATGTGATGTGCTTGTTAAGGTCGTATGTGCTACCAATCTTCTGCTCAATGGTAATCTCCTGAGGAAGTTCAATACCAGTTATCTTGTCAAGATTAAGCACAAGGGGAACAACGGTGTACGACTCGCCATGTGCATAAGCAAGCTGGGTGGTGAACTTGTACGCTACGCCATCAACAACTGCCTTGAAGGTGACAGCCTTTCCATTTTCATTCTCAGAACCCATGGCACGAACCATGAAGAAATTATTATTCCTGTTGAATCTTTCTGTGTTCTGATTTATAGAAATCACGTCACGGCAATCACCACCAACAAATGCGGCTAGTTCCACATTTGCAAAGCCATTAGCATTAATGGGGGTTCCATTGACATTCAACTGCACATTCACAACATAACCATCAGAGTAGGTTCCCCTCTCCGGAGCCGTGAACACGTCTGGCCTGGAATACGCCGCAGCAAATGCATGTGCCAACACAGATGTCAGCAACAGAAGCAAAGTTAACAGACTTTTTTTCATGAAAATTAATTTTTAGTTATTAATAGTTTTTACTTTTTTACACACAATTTACTTGATGCTGTCAATAGCAATGGTATATGCTAACACTTTATAGACAACCTTCACCGCCATCAAAAATAGGCAATGGTTCTCGTCTGAAACAAAGCTTGATAACGAACTTCTTTCTCACAACCAAGCACATTTCTGCCTATCGTGAAATCGAAGGTTCGCAATAGTTTTGGGACTTCTTGCTTACATTTCGTCTGCAAAAGACTAAAAAAAAAAACGACATGTACAAATAATTTACGCATTATTTTAACATTTTTACGAATTGTTTCCTAAAATTTGTTAACGTGTTCGTTTTCTTGCTAATTATCTCTTGCAACGAGGCAAAATTGTTGCTTTTTCTGTACTCTGCCACTTAAGTGCGCGCGACGTGTCCCTAACAAGTCTATAATCCACATAAAGTGTTCCCGATACATTCCCGATAGATGCCCGATATGTTCCCGATGCAAAAAAACGAGGAAAATGACTATCCGGAGAATTTTTCACATACGAGCTCGACCAATAGCGACCACAACATCCTTCATCATACTGCCTATAACCTTCATAGTATCCTCCTGCAGGCAAGAATATTGCATTGCCTGTTGATCCTACTACGAAATAACCTCCGTGACCTTCATACTTTGACCATATCCAGGCACAACGGCTAAGTAGTTCGTCAAATTCGTCCTTGGTAGGCATACGCCAACTCTTAACCATCTGTACATGTGCCACATCGTATTCCAAATCAAGTTGGTCTTTATGTCCTATATCATACTTTTTAAAATAATGGTTATTCCGTTGTACCGAATCAAAGTATGACAGCCAATCATAGCATTCTTTAGATTCTGTTTCACCCCATGCATAATGATTGCCATAATCACTAGGAAACTCGGTTCCAACATTGCAGGCTGCCCACTTCACGCTCATACCCAGATTCACAGCACCAGAAATGCCGAGATGGTGGGCCTTACTTTTACAATGATATCTTCAAATGTTGCGTCGTCTTGTGCCTTAACACCATAAAAAGCAAACAACAATGTCAGTAACAATATCAGTATTCTTCTCATTTTCCCAATTTACAAAATCCTCATTATATAAACGCACAAATGCCATAATTAGTTCAAATAAGTACAGCATTTGTGGCGTTCTATATAAAATGTACTATTACAATCTGTTTTTGGCATCCTGTCCAGCTCCACTTCCACGGTATTTGCTCTTCGAAGCATTGAATCGGTAATGGACAGAAAATTCCAAAGCCTGATTCTTGAAATCCCTGAACTGGTAAACAAGATAATTGCCATAATCGACAAAAGCGTCTTCTTGCATATGACGAAGCAAGTCGTTGGCCGATAGACGGAAGGTCAGATTGCCATCAAGGAATGATTTCTGCACAGCGGCATCAAGTGACCAGATGTCGCGTCTCATCTCGTCATTGTCATGATTCATGCGGCTGCGGTATTGCAAGTTGAGTTCCAATTGCCAAGGCAGGTTATGGGCGCTAGGAATACGAAATGCATTATTCGCATAGAATAGGAACATCGGACGATTAAACGAAGTAGTTCTAATACCTGATGACTCACGGTCGTCTATTAGGTCAAGTGTCAGAAACTGCTGTGTGATGCCTGCCGTGTAATTAGGTGACCAGCAACCACATGTAGGGTGAGCGACAGCATAAAGCGAATAGCTTTGTACAGGACGAGCAAGGTTCTGTGTGCGCAATACTACGGTACCTTCATTGTTGTAAGGCTCTGCCCATTCCAGTATCTTATGCGCTGCATGCAGGTAGTCTGCACCGAGGATGAGCCACTTGTAGTTACCTGTCAACGACAATGTCTGATTGATGGTATTTCGCAACTGAGGATTACCGGCTTCATATATATAACGACTATGGTACTCCATTGCATCACGCATCTGCCAATATGTAGGACGACGTGTGCGTACTGAATAGTTGAGATTCAAAGACCAAGGACCGAAGCTACGACTCCAAGTTAGGAATGGGAAGAAGTTATCCTGCTTACGGTTTTGCGCTTTGCTGACACCGAGTATATCATTGTAATTCATGGATATATGTTCATATCTAAATCCTGCTACCCATTGACCCCATGATTTTGTGGAAAGCGAGTATTCGGCAAAAGCAGCCAACGTGAGTTCGCGCACTTTTGAACTCGAATTAGGCAACAGGTTGGAAAGCGTACTATATTTGTTCTTGCTGATAACATAGAGATCTTCTGTTCCCACCTTCAACTGTCCTTTGCCCAACGGGTGAGTTAACACAAGTTTGGTGGCATACATCTCATTCTGGCGATTACCTTCGGTGCTGAGTTGATTATCGTGAATCTGACTTTGCTCGGTAATGTCGTCTTTCTCATGATGTGACTGCTTTGTGAAATCAAAGTTCCAATCGATGTCCCATTTGCCAACCTTGCCGTTATAATATGTATTAGTAGAGATACCGCGATGGCGGAGCAGTTCGAACTTGTCATCTGAAATGAGATGATCTTCAAACTCTCCATTGCGATTTACCCACTCATCAGTAATCTTTCCACCTTTGACATATGGGTTGTGATATAATTGTGCCATTATTCCTAAAGAATGATTCTCATTGACCTGCCAGTTAGCACCCAGTTTATATTCCAAACCAACGCTTCGCTGATACATATTTAATGTACCCGTCTGATCATGTGTCAATGCCTTAGTATAGGTGCCACCACCAATCTCATTATCTTGACTAAAGTTATAAGTCCATAGATTCGCACCACCAAAAATATCCCACTTCCTGTGTCTGTAGTTTAAGTCAATGCTTGTGCCTGGGTCTGTTTTTCCTGTGATTAGTTTCTGTCGAACCTGACTTTTCAAATCCATGCCAAGCCCCTCCCCTTGCTGACGGATGGTACGGATGCAAACCACGGCACTAACAGAGGCATCATACTCCGCTCCAGGATTATTGATGACTTCAATGTTTTTTATTTGCTCGGAATTAAGACGTTTCAGTTCGTCTTTGTCCTGTACACGTCGACCATTGATGTAGAAGATTGGTTCTCCACGACCGATTACTCCCAGCTTTTCACCTTGACGAATCATACCCGGTGTCTTTGCCAGAACCTCTTCTGCAGAACCAACATGTTCAAGTATAGACCCGACTATGCGTGTTTCTATGGAGTTTGCCTTTACTCTGGTACGTGGAGACATCCCCTTAACCACCACCTCTTTCAGATTGACTTCGCGGTTAATACTGTCATTCTGGGAATAGATATTAATCCCATACATCAGCATTATAACTGTTGTAATGATAAGATTTTTCATTCCTTTATCGTTTGTCTTAATACTTCTGTTATGAAATCTGTGTTGACAGTTACTACATTACTTAAAAGCCTTCTGCTTTCTTCTTCGGAATTATACAGAGGATTTCCAACTACATAAGCATCTGCTATACGTTTGATATGGGCATGTTGCATCATACGTTCACTATTTTCACCCTCTGTCATCATATTCTTTAAGTAATTATATTGCTCAAGATAGACATTCTTAGCATTATTCAGTTGACTCTCTATTATGCCATCTTTTGCTAATTGTTTCAGTAATTGCTTAACAATCTCAATAGCCTCATGCCTCATTTCAGGCTTGGCGTCAACACTTATACAAAGATTCTCCACATCATTGCCCGATAGCAATGCGGTGTTCAGACACTGCACGTCTTCCACGCCATTTGGCATCTGATTATCCATCTTCAGTTTGATGAAACAATTGTTGATGTGGGCAGCAACGAGATTGACAAGTGCAGAATGTTGACGGGAATAACCTATATTGCGTAGTTCTGAAGTCATATATGGCTTGAGTTGGTAGCGGATGTCAATTCTTCCATACTGACTCGTTTTATGTGGGCACAGGATGTTAGCCTCTGTGTAGAGTGGTATGGACTTTACGCCTCCCTGTTTCCTTACTATTGCTTCAAGGCTATCAATCGCAAATGCGACATTTACATTACCTGCAACAACAAGCGCATGTTCGTCAGTTTTCTCTGCACGTTGGATAGTCATAGACTCTTCTTTTTGACTCTTTATAGGATATATAAAGAATCGTGTTCCGTCAGAAAGGATACCTTCTTTCACAATGGTGTCTGGCAGTAAAACATTTCCGCCCTCACGTCCGATGTAGAACACACCTTGTTTAATACAATTCTCTGTTGAAGACTGAGCAAACGAATTGCTCGAAAGAAGCCACACAAGCACATTCAGCATTATGCAAGTGAGTGTTGAAAAAGGAGTTTGATTCATAATTTATATGATATTTGTTAGACATAGGAACCTTGTCGCAACTCGTCTGCAGCAAGAATTCACAATGCAAAGGTATAGAGTTCTTGGCATGTCTCAAAAAAGTTGGGACAGACGCATTGAAAATGGGATATACGTATAATTTGTTATTATTACAGCGTTCCTCATTTGGCTTTGGATTATGACAGATCATAAGAATACAGACTTTCCATGCATCCCTAAAGTTTTCCAAATATCCCAATATCGCCTGCAAAACAAGAATCTGTGATAGTTTTTGATAATTATTCGTTACCTTTGCATAAATTTTTATCTATATGAAACAAATTCCTTCTCAACTCATCAAAGATTATGGCATTGTAGGACTATCATACATTGCCATCCTACTCTTCCTGCGTCCTGCTTTCTTTGGGGAATATAAGATAACGGAATCCCTGATGGTTGTCGCTGTCGTACATACGTTTGTGCTGTTTCTCGTGTATGCTATTGCAGAAGGCGTGACAACATTCTTGTTCCGAAGGCCATTCTCTTATTTTGACTCGTTTGAGATAAGGTTTCGTCATTTTGCTCTTTGCGGTGGCGTATGCATACCTGTGATGATGGTTCTGCTGACACTAGCTAATGTGATAATGATGTATGGCGTGGAACACGCTAATTATGCATGGCGCGACAGTAATGGGAATTTTACTCTAGAGTGGATGTTAATGTCGTGTTCATCATGCATTGTAGCGTCATTTATCATGGCAATCGCTATGACAGCAATAAGCGAAGTACGCCAAATGCGCTATGTATTGCAAGAACTGTTGCAGATAAATCAGATGCTTGAAGAAAACCAAGAGAAGACCACATCAATGTCCACAGAAAAAGATATAAAGGAAGATGTTGTTCTTCATGGCGACACACGTGAGACTCTAGCACTGAATCCTCATGACATATTGTACATAGAGTCTGTTGCAAACTATTTGAATATCGTCTATTTCAAAGACTCTGAACTATGTCATAAACGCCTACGCAGTTCGCTTAAAGAAATAGAAAACACCCTGGAAGACTATCAGTTTATTGTTCACATTCATCGCGCTTTCCTCGTCAACATCAACTTCATAACTCATATAACAGGTAATTCCGCTGGTTATAAAGTTGAGTTGTTTGGTTGCGACAAGATACTTCCTGTATCAAAGTCGAATATCCCCATGTTTAAGGAAAGGCTGAAACTCTAAATCCTTAAGGACATTATTCACCATAATTCCTGATTTGTCCCCCACACTATATAGACTTCATAGTTTATCGTATGGTTACCTTGACATTACACCTCCTTTCTTCTCTGGTGCACCCAAACCACGTTTCTTGGTTCCATCCCAGTTAGTTAGTTGGTCGGCACAACCATTGGAGCCACCGAGTGAGACATAGTTCTCAGCGCTGCATGACATATAATCAACGAATGAGAGGAAAGTATCTATGTACGACTGCTCAAAAGAGGCGTCTCTGGTCGCAAGAAGATTAGTCCATGACATACAACACTCTTTTCTGAACGCGGACATACCAGACCAGTTGCATCCGTTTAGGAATTT
>JAZUKS010000092.1:0-33150 GCA_045643405.1 Bacteroidaceae bacterium
ATCGAATGGAACCTTAGAGGCATAGGAATGTATCACTCACAACTGACAATGGGTCCATTGTTCGGCGAATATTCCGACTATTTTGCTGGAATTGCCAAGAAACTGATTGAGGGTTGAGGATTGAGGATTGAGGGATGCTGGTTGAGGATTGAGGGTTGAGGATTGAAGATTGAGGGGTGAGGATTGAGGGGTGATGGTTGAAGATTGAGGGGTGAGGAAACCTGCATCGTGAAATACCTGACTGGCAAAACCCATTTCATGACGGTCATCCTGCTGAAGAACGATATGAATCATGAGGACATAACGCTCACGATGGTCATGAACAGGGATGTCTGAAAGATTATTGCTGATAGAAATGTCTGTTACGGTAGACGCGATAACAGCTTTTACTTTAACAACACGAGAATCCTTCTCACGAGCATATCTCTCCATAGAAAGAAGTATTTCCGGAGTGAGAACCTCAGCATTTCGGAGAGGATGTCCCTCTTCAAACCAATCAGGCATACGAGTGGGCATGGTGTAAGTATAGCGAGTAGTTTCACCTTCTACTTCACGTTTGCCTATGCCTTGCAGTAAGGTATGTGTGGCTTGACTGACCACACTATCCATCAATTCGAGGCTTTGTACCTCACTACGTTCAGCGTATTGTTCTATGTATGAGTTCAAAATGGGAAAATGAAAATAGAAAAGTTGAGATGTTAAAGGGGCAAAGATCGCAATCAGAGAACTGTTGACAATCCTATTTCTTCTTATTACCAACTTTCATGAGTAATATGCCCACTGCAATCCAAAAGAGTTCGCGAAGACGGGTAACAAGACCAGTCAGCACACCATTTGCCTGACGCATGTGTAGCGTACCAGTAATCATAGCAAAACCGCCTTCACGCGTGCCCATTTCCATCGGAATGAAAAACATAAGGTTGGCAAAAAGACTCATGAAGGCTTGCATCAGGATGCAATCAAAAAATGAAATCTCGGTGTTTTCTGGCAACATATAAAGAATAAACATCACCTCAAGACAACCCACCACACGTGCTAAGAACTCCAGAAAGAGCGACAAATAAAAAGTACGCTTATGTTGAGCATGAAGTTCAGCAATCTGACTATCGACACGATCAATGGTTTCTGTGTTTTTTTCTGCAAAACGACGTACACGTTTTCCAATAAGAGGCCAACGACCAAAGAAACGGAGGGCACGTGCTGCCAGACCATTACGATAGCCTAACATGAAGAAATAGATACCAAGAGCACAAAATGCGGTCATCACCAGCAAAATAAGGGCAATGGGCCAAGTGATGATGGATGTGTACATGCACACGAAGAGCAACAGACTGAAAGCCCAAAACCAGAAATGCGAGAAGATGTGCATCATAGCATATAGTATAACGCTCGATGATGCCTTGGCAGCACCCACATAGGGAGTGAGTTCCATGATGCGATAGGGTTCACCACCCAACACGCCTACTGGCGTAACATAGTTAAGGGCATATCCCGATACGGTGTATTTGAACACTCGCCAGAACCCAACCTTATGTTCGGGATTTCCATCGTTGATAATGACATACCACGACCATGCGTTAAGCATGTAGATAGGTATCCAAAGCAGAATGACTGCCCAAAACCAATAACCTGCCGATTTGACCTTCTCCCACAACTCCACGTAGGACATGTCAAACGTAAGCAGCATGATGACTATCGCCACCAAACCGATAAGCAGAAATATGTTACGAACTTTTGAACTCATTTATCCTGTAATTATTCCTCAGAAGTAGGTGTATTGCGTTGTTTCTTGACAGCCGCGGGATTGAAGTCGTTGGCCGAATTGCGATGACGTTCCTTGCGCTCATCCTCACGCTTCTCGTGATAGAGTTTGGGAAGTGGATCCTCGACAGCCTCATCATATTGATGACGATTGCGGAAAACATCAATTGCCAGATACAAGGCATGACGGAATGAATTTTCATCGGCAACACCCTTTCCAGCAATGTCGTATGCAGTACCATGGTCTGGACTTGTACGAACGATAGGAAGACCTGCCGTATAGTTCACGCCATCGTCCATCGCCAACACCTTGAAAGGTGCCAATCCTTGGTCATGATACATCGCCAGAATAGCATCATAATGCTCATAGGCAGCACTACCAAAGAAACCGTCAGCAGGATAAGGTCCATAAGCATCAATACGCATCTCATTGGCCTGTTCAATAGCAGGAATGATAATGGTTTGCTCCTCCTCGCCCAACAAACCGTTATCGCCCGCATGAGGATTGAGAGCCAATACGGCAATACGAGGACGGGTAAGCAGGAAGTCACGACGAAGTGTATTGTTCAAGATGACAAGTTTCTCGAGAATTCCTTCGGTGGTAAGATGCTGTGATACCTGAGAGATGGGCAGATGAGTGGTGGCAAGTGCAACACGTACACGATCATTCATAAGAATCATCAACGCCTTGTTACCCTCTCCTACTCGCTCTTCAATATATTCGGTATGACCAGGGAAGTGGAAGTTGTCGCCCTGAATGCTATGCTTGTTGATGGGTGCCGTTACGAGAACATCGAACAGACCATCACGATAGTCCTGCATAGCAGCCTCCAGACTTTGCAAGGCAGCCTTACCAGCATCGGGAGAACTTGTACCAAAGTCTATCTTCAATTCATCATCATTGATAGCCAACAGATTAAGACGACCTACACGTGCCTCTTCGGGTTTGTAAATAACGTTGTAGTTAACGTCAATGCCCATAGCCTTACGGTGATAAGCCATGGTCTTGGGGTTACCGTAGATAATTGGAGTACACAACTCAAGCATCATTGGTTCTGCAAAGGTCTTCTGAATAACCTCATAACCTACTCCATTGGTATCGCCTGGGGTTATTGCCACTACAGGCACCTCAGGACGCTCATCCACTCTGCTCTGAACATCAGAACCATCTTGTTGATCAAATACAAATAATGAATTATCTTTCATAAATTATTGCATATTAAATATTCATAAAACTTATAGTGCCAACCACAAACAATCATTGAGAACATTAACTATCAACTGTCATTGTTTACTGCTCCAACTATCAATTTGTAATCGTTAACTGCAAATTGTCAATTCCAAATAGCCAACTCTTAACGGCAAACCATTATTTACTTTCGGTTTGGGCTTCGTCGTTGGTCTTCTTCTCCTCTTCTCCACCAGTATTGGCTTCAGGCTTCTCCTTCTTCTCGAAAGGAAGCATAAGGGTGTAGAGCGATGCCTCGATACGGCGGATAAGACCACGCTTCATCTTCTCGGGAGCATACACAAAGCCCTCTGCAACAATGACGAGGTTACGAGTAGTATCAACACGAGCATGCGAAACGAAGGGACCACCCATAGCGTCATTCTCCATGTACCAAAGTCCGCGAGCCTCATAAGCAAACTTGCCATGAACGGTAATGGGTCGGCAATCGGTATAGAGGGTGTCGGTCTTCATGTACATACCAGGAGTCTCGCCAGGAATATTACGCATCATGACCGAATCACGCTTTTGCAACATATAGTACTTGGTGAAGGTTTCAGGACCGAAATAGGGATAACTGTACACACAAAGGTTAAGCAAACCCGATGCCGTATTATTAGAGGTCCAGAAGAACTTGTCACCCTTCTTGTAGCTCTGCAACTCCTGAGGAGCCCACAACTCACAGTTGAAGAGTTCCTTGGTAAGGTCAGAAACAACCTTTGAGTGCTTCTGTTCAAGCGTCTTGATAAGACGGTTCATCTCTGTCTTCGTGAGGAAATCAACGATAAACTGTCGGTTTTCTCTGCAGTACTTTTCAAATTCCTCCTCGCTGGGACTCTGCAAGGTAACCCAAATCTGCTCCATGGCATACTTGTCGCGCATGAACTTCAGTTTGGTATGAGTGTACATATGAGGATCGATATCCACAACAATAACGTTACGGAAGAGCTTCAGCGTCTTGTCCAAGTCGTTGGGACTGCACTGTGAAATACGGAACGAACGCTCCGACTGAGGCAATCCTGGCACGTCAGTATCAAGTACATCAAACAACGAGCGACCTGCAGGTGTGTCATTCCACAACTTTGTGTCACAAACTACCAAGACCTCGTAGGGGCGACCACTTGCCACCGGGAAAAGCATCTCTTTGGTACATGAGGTCATAACAACCAAAAGGAGTGACAGTATGCCTAAAATACGATATTTCATATTCATTCTGTTTTATTTGTTTTCATCTTCTTTAGTACTCAAAAGACCGCAAGCTGCCTCAATATCCTGACCTCTGCTGGCACGGATGGTAGTGGTGATGCCATGACGGTTTAGTTCGTCACGTATCCACTCCATTACCGATTCGGGAGCAGGATGGAAAGGCGAGTCGGGAATCTCATGGCAACGTATAAGGTTGACACGACACTCCAGACGTCCAAAAAGACGGCACAACTCACGGATGTGGGCCGGGGTATCGTTAAAACCATGCATCACCGTATACTCAAATGACAAGCGTCGCTGGTGTGACCAGTCATATCGCTTCAGCAGAGCGATGAACTCTGTCAGCGACCATGCCTTTTCTGCAGGAATCATCTCGGCACGCTCCTGAGGGAAAGGATTGTGCAGACTCACGGCCAAGTGGCAAGGACTCTCTTCCAGGAAACGAGCCATGCCCTTTTCCAAACCTACGGTACTGACCGTGATGCGCTTTGGGCTCCATGCCCAGCCATAGTCGGCCATCAGCAATTCTGTTGCGCGCAACACATTGTCGAGATTATCGAAAGGCTCGCCCTGTCCCATGAACACAACGTTTGTCACTCGGTCGCGTTCCGGAAGCGAATAAATCTGGTTAAGGATATCAGCAGCCGTCAGATGTCCATGGAATCCCTGTCGTCCTGTCATGCAGAACTTGCAACCCATCTTGCAACCTACCTGACAAGACACACATACCGTACCTCGGTCATCATCGGGAATGAAGACGGTTTCAACCTGTCCGCCACACGAAACGGGGAAAAGGTATTTTGCCGTTCCATCCACACTTCGATGCGAGACAAGGGGGGCAAAACGACCTACCTCATATGCTTCAGCCAACTTCTGACGACCAGCCTTTGAGATGTTTGTCATTTCATCAAACGAGGAAGCACCTCGCTGATGAAGCCACTGCGCCAACTGACCAGCAGTAAATGCCGGCAGTCCCACCTGCTTGACAACTTCTCGCAGTTCGTCCTTTGTTTTTCCTAACAATGATTCCATAATAGTTGCAAAGGTAATAAAAATAGTTCAATTTACCACCTTTCACCTATTATAAAATGCAGAAACCTCTCACAAAACACAGAAACTTCGTTCGAAAGTGCGAACGAAAAAGAGAGTTTTCTATACACAAAGAGGGAAATGTGCCTCTACTTAACACACACTTCCCCCATGTTTCTCCCGTGTTTCCTACACAAATCTGTAGAGAATCGTGTAGGAAACTAAGGAAAAAGTAAGGGGAAGACTTTAATCCAAATGAAAGACTTCCTTGATGGGAATGGTGATGGGAGAATTGTCGGGATTGACCTCCATGATGTCAGCCATCATGTCCCACCACTTTTGCGTAATCTCATCTACTCCGTTGCTGGTATCCTGGGTATTGGCAGAACCATCGGCAACCTCTTGATAACCAAACAGTATATTGGTATCCTTGTCCCAATAGATGCTATAGTTGCTAACTTCAGCATCCTTGATCTGCTTTTTCAACTCAGGCCACAACTGAGCATGACGCTTTTCGTATTCCTCCTCACAACCTGGTTTGAGGAACATCTTAAAGGCAAAACGTTTCATAATTGATTTGAAAGACCCTCTCCGTCGCTCCGCGACACCTCCCCCATAATGGGGAGGGCATGCGCGATGAAGGGAAGAGATTGAAGATTGAGGGATGAATATTGAAGATGAATCAACAAGGCCTTGTCTTAGGCAAGTTGAACACATCCTGAACCTCCTTCATTGCCTCATCGGTCATGCCATCAGGTTCACTACCCATATTGCGGGCACACATATAGATGTTGGCAGCCTTGCAAAGCACGTCTGTCTGGTCGAAAGCGTCCATGATATCGGTACCTACAGCAACCGTACCGTGCTTCTCCCACAACACTACATCATGCTTCTTTATCTTCTCGAGCGTAAGGTCAGCCAATTTGATGCTTCCTGGCAACTCGTAAGGCACAACACCAATGCCTAAAGGCGCAAAAGCCAAGGTCTCGGGAATCATGGACCACAGAACTCGCGTCATCTCACCATCCTTCAGGAAACGCTTGATGTGACTCATTGCCACCAGTTCGATAGGATGAGTGTGCAAGGTTGCCTTATAGGTGCTACCCGTTTCCAAAAGGTAATTCTGAAGCGCTAAGTGAGAAGGCAATTCCGAAGTAGGCATAACAGGTTCATCAGCAATTATCTCGTAACTTGCACAATCATCACAGATGCGAATGATGGAACCATTCTGCATAGGCCAGCGAGCCAAATCGCGCATACGCTTACCTGTTCCCTTTGCGTAAAAATATTTACCTTTCAGATAAGGCATTACCTTTCCGATAGGCTGTACGGGAGCAATGGCTGGCATTGCCTTGCATTCGTCATCCATGAACTCGGTTACGTTAACGGTAATATTACCGCCATTTCGTTCTGCCCAGCCCTTCTGCCACAGATAGCCAGTAACTTCTGCTACCTGGTCAATAACCGCCTTCAGAGCGGGTCTGTTTTCTAATATCGATTTAATTTCCATATCTTTCTTTATTAATTTGTTCAAGCGATTTACCACGCGTATTGGGACAACCAATGGCACCAACGACAAGTGAAATAAGCAAAAGACCTATCATGCAGTACGCAGCCACGGTGAAACCCTCGCCACCAGCATAGATATAAGTGAAGACAAGTCCCCATATTGCCGAAAGTCCGCGAACCACAAAAAACATAAAGCCCTGGGCACCGGCACGGAACTTGGCGGGGAACATTTCAGAGCCCCACAATGCATAAAATATCTGTACAGACATACCACTATTGATACCCCATAAAATGGAGAATACCCACAGGCCAGTCTTGTCGTTCACACCCATTACAATAATGAACCATGTTGCCAAAGCTGCCAGCAATCCCAAGACATAGAATACAATGTGAGGAACACGGTCAATCAAGAATGAAACCAGGAAGGTTACAACCACAACGATTGCCCAACAAATACAACTCAGCATATTGGCATCCTCGTTGCTGAGTCCGCCTGCCGTTTCATAAATATGAGGTTGGAAGAATCCCATCACGCTGGCCACTAAATTCCAGGAAAGATAGATGGTTGCCAGAAACAAAGCAGACTTCAAAGCCACCTTATTAGAGAACAGCACCTTCAAAGAGTGCATCAGTCCTGTTTGTTCGCCCGAAGCGCGGGCTTCTGCCTTGCTTGCCTCCCATTCCTTGCTCTCCTCCAACTTGCGTTGCATATTCCATGCGATAAATGCCACCACAAACAAAGAGAAGAAAACGATGCGAGAACTGAACACTTCCAGAGCTGCCGCATCGGCAGAGCAACCTATTACTGCTTTTGCAGTATTTTCCACAAAACCAGACAGATAACCGCCTGGCGCGAAGAGCATACCCAACAGCAAGATCATCATAGGGCCAAAAGCCCACGACATTTGCGAGATACAGATATTACGACCACGCTTATTATCCTCCGAACTCTCAGAAATATAAGTCCACGAGGCAGGCACGCCAATACCCACCGAAACACCCGTCACCAAGAAACCAGCCAGCAACATGGGGAAGTTGGCAGAACACATAATGAGCAATACGCCCACCATATAAACGATAAGGTTATAAGTATAGATGAACTTACGTCCATACTTGTCTGCCAGGAAACCGCCAATGATGGCACCCAGAGCAGCACCCAAGCAATTGGCACTAATGAAATTGAGCCACCCCAAGTGAGTCTCGGTCAGTCCCAAGTAGTTCTGCCAAAGTGTAAGACCACTGGCTCCTGCCACAATAGCTCCCGCATCCAGATAATTGGTAAGCGAAACCGCAATGGTGGATTTAAGTGAAGATTTAGCCATGTTCTTTATCTCTTGTAGCTATCGATTTCCTTAATAAACTCAGCTCCTACCGGCACATCATTGCGCAAGCAGAACTCGTCATATACAGCTTGCCATGGCATTGCCTTCTGCTCCTCAATGAGGGCAAGTACCTTGTAGCCCTCGCCTGCCAATTCATACTGACTGATGAGTTGCTGGGGTTCAAGCAAAGCACGAAGCATGCACTTCTGGGCAGCACGCGAACCAATGACATAGGCGCCAATACGGTTGATGCTACCATCAAAGAAGTCAAGACCATAATGTACACGGTCAAGAGCATTTGCACGTACAATCTCCGAGAAGAGTTCCTGTGTTGGGTCATCCATAATGGTTACATGGTCGCTATCCCAACGAACGGGACGGCTGACGTGCAACATCAGTTCGTTGATGAAAGGCAGTACAGCACTTACCTTGTCGGCAGGACTCTCTGTGGGATGATAATGACCGGTATCGATTGTCAGCAACTGACCATTCTTGGCGGCATAGGCAGTATAGAAGTCGTGACTGCCCACCGTAAAGCTCTCCAAACCGATGCCGAACACCTTGCCTTCGATGCAGTCCTTCATCATAGGCTGCTTCTTGGCGAAAATCTCATCGAGCGACTGCTTCAGGAGGTTGCGGTAAAGAGCATGGTTCACGCTCACATCCTTGCAACCATCGTGCACCCAAAGATTCATGATACAGGGATCGCCCTGTGCCTCACCCATTGCGTTGGCAATGTCACGACAACGCTTGGTATGCTCAATCCAGAAGTCACGGATGCCCTTGTCAGGATTGCTCAGCGAAAGACTGCCACTCTTGGGATGCGAGAAACTGGAAGAGTTGAAGTCAAGATAAGTTTTATTATCCTTTGCCCAGTCAATCCAGCTTTGGAAGTATTCCACCGTAACCTCGTCACGATCTACCACCTTGCCCTTGAAGTCACCATAAATCTCGTGCAGATTCAGACGATGACTGCCGGGAATAAGGCTCTTTGCCTTGAGAATATCCTGACGTAATTCGTCGATATTGCTTGCCGCACCGGGGAAGTTACCCGTACTTTGGATGCCACCACTCATGGCTCCAGCCTGCACTTCAAATCCCTTTACGTCGTCTGCCTGCCAGCAATGCAATGACAAATGGAAGTCTTGCAACTGCTTCAGTACCTTCTCTGTGTCTACACCTATCTCTGCATAACGCTCCTTTGCAATGGCGTATGCTTGGTTGATTTGTTCTGATTTCATTGTATAGTTAGTTTTTTGGTTCATAAGTTACTGTTTCAACACTCTTGGCCGATATCTCTCGCATTTCCTGCAAGGAAGCCACCTCGCCCGAGGCACGCATCTGCATCAGCACATTGCCCAAGGCCGTACCCTCGGCAGGACCCGCAATAACAGTCAGGCCCGTAGCATCGGCGGTCATCTGCATGAGGCGTTTATTAAGACTGCCACCGCCAATGACGTGCAGACGTTCAATCTTGACAGGAGTGAGCGAGCGCAGGATGCCAACCACCTCGGCATAACGACGTGCCAGACTGCGGAAGATGCAACGGATATAATCGCCCGGCGTCTTGGGAGCACCCTGTTCATGACGACGGCAATACTCATTGATGGCCTCGGTCATTGAATCGGGATGAGCAAAGAGTTCGTCATCCGGATTGATAAGTCCGTCATACTCACTCTTCTCGCTCAATGCTATCAGTTCGACCACATCCTCAGGTACGTTCTTAAACTCCTTTCGACAACCTTCAAAAAGCCATAAGCCACAGATATTCTTGAGGAAACGTATAGTACCATCTACACCACCCTCATTGGTAAAGTTCTGTTTACGGCTCTCCTTGGTGATGATGGGATGGGGAACTTCCACGCCCAGCAACGACCAGGTTCCGCAACTAAGATAGGCATAATTGCCATCTACGGCAGGAATGCTTGCAACAGCCGATGCCGTATCGTGACCGGCAACTGCTACCACAGGAATGGCGCCTACACCCGTGACTTGCTGTATCTGCTCGGTAAGCGTACCTATGACGGTTCCTGGTTGTGTCATCTTGCCGAACTGCTTGCGGGTGAGTCCCACAAAATGCAACAATCCCTCATCCAAGTCACCCGTTTCAGCATTGACCAACTGACTGGTACTAGCCACCGTATATTCGCAAACGCACTTGCCCGTGAGCAGATAACTCAAGGCATCGGGTATGAACATCACCTTATCGGTTGCCTTCAAGGCAGTTATACCGTTGCGTCGCATTGTATCGAGCTGGAAAAGACTGTTGAAAGGCATAAACTGAATACCAGTTTTATTGTAAAGCGCCTCAGCATTCATGTGCACACGGGTAAACTCCTCAATAGAGCCATCGGTATGCGGATCACGATAGCAGAAAGGCATACCCATCAGTTGTCCTTGCTTGCCAAAGAAGGCAAAGTCGCAACCCCAGGTATCAATGCCTATGCTGTCAATTTTTATGTTTTCCTCAGCCGTCTTCTTCAACGCCTTGACAATCTCATAATATAAATATGAGAGGTTCCAGAAAATGTGTCCGGTCATGGGAATCTGAGGATTCTCGAAACGTGTCCATGGACGCATTTCGACCTTTTCTCCATCAAACGACGCTATCACGGTACGTCCGCTTGTGGCACCCAAATCTACTGCTAAATAGTATTTCATGGTCATATGTTTTTCTACGGAAGACAAATATAGTGATTTTTTATGGTTCGTTCGTTCATTTTCTCAAAAAAAAGCAATATCTTTGTAGAAAATTCATCATCTAAGTCGAAAAACATATATTTATGAGGCCCGGAATAGATTGCTTTATCCCGTTTGAGAACGAAGCGCAAGCTCATGCCACCATAGAACAGTTACAGGCAGAACCCCTTGTCGATTGCATTCACCATCTTGAGGAAGTTCCTTTCAGTACAAAGGCCATCCGCTATATCGGCGATACATCAAAGGCGCCCTACACGCTCATCTACACCAAGGCGTGGACGTTGCAACTGGGCTACCATGCCCTTGAGCGATGGCTCATGGTGGCTATGGATGCCAATGCTCCGCTGAGTTATGCCGACCATTACATCATGACGCCCGACGGGCAACGCCAGCGAATGCCACTCATCGACTATCAGTTGGGAAGCATACGCGATGACTTCTCAATGGGTTCCGTATTGCTTATCCGCACAGCAGACCTTCATGAATATATTGCCGGATTAGGCAACCACAACTACCAGTTTGCCGGACTCTATGACCTTCGTTTATTCCTCTCTCGCAAGCAGTTACCCCTGCATATCAACGAGTTCCTCTATACTGAGGTAGAAACCGACACCCGCAAGAGTGGAGAGAAGCAGTTCGACTATGTCGACCCCCGCAACCGTACCCGTCAGATTGAGATGGAACGCGTTGCCACCCGTCACCTCCGCAAGATCAACGCCTATCTGGCACCCTCTGAATTGGACGAGGTACGCATCGACAGTACCAGCGAGGTGAACATCATGAACATCGAGGCCAGTGTCATCATACCGGTTCGCAACCGTGTCCGCACCATCGAAGATGCTGTGCGAAGCGCACTCTCGCAACAGACCGACTTCAACTTCAATGTCATCATCATTGACAATGGAAGTACCGATGGCACAACAGATATCATCAAGGCATTGAGCCAAGAAGATGACCGTGTGGTACATCTCATCCCCGAACGCGATGACCTGGGTATTGGCGGATGCTGGAACATGGCCATTCACGACTTCCGATGCGGACGTTTTGCCGTACAGTTGGATAGCGATGACCTATACAGTAGTCCTGCCACCCTGCAACGCATCGTTGACAAGTTCCACGAAGAGAAAGCTGCCATGGTTATCGGCAGTTATCGCATGACCAACTTCAAACTCGAGACCTTGCCTCCCGGTCTTATTGACCACAAGGAGTGGACTGCAACCAACGGACGAAATAACGCATTACGTATCAATGGATTGGGAGCACCACGCGCTTTCTACACTCCTCTCTTGCGCAAGATTCAGATTCCCAATACCAGTTATGGCGAGGACTATGCCCTGGGACTTATGCTGAGCCGTCGCTTCCGCATTGCGCGTATCTATGACGAACTCTATCTGTGCCGTCGTTGGGAGGGCAATAGCGATGCAGCCCTTTCGCCCGAAGCCATCAATCGCAACAACACATACAAGGATCAGTTGCGCACCACCGAAATCCGTGCCCGCCAATTGATGTGCGAGACCTGGCAACATCGTGTTACTGCCGAAGAAGCCGACCAATTCCACCAAAAGGAAATGAGCCGCTGGCAGGAAGCAGCCCAGCGCTACAAGGAATTGGAGCAGGTTGAAACTCGCGAGTTGGTTGAAGGCGAGGCCATAATGACCGTGCAATGGAATCCTGCACGGATTGTCAGCACCGGAGCCAAGATTGACGCCAAGACCATAGAGGAGCGCCCCTGCTTCCTTTGCGACCATAACCGTCCAAAGATCCAACGCTCGCTTCCTACCGAGAAATACTATCAGTTGCTGGTCAACCCCTACCCCATACTGCCCAAGCACTTCACCATCCCCACACGTCGCCATCAGCCCCAGGCCATCTTTGACCATTTCGGCATGATGTGCCGATTTGCATGGGATATGCCATCACATATTATATTTTATAACGGTCCCGTATGCGGTGCTTCATGTCCCGACCATTGCCATCTGCAAGCCGGAGTCAGAGGCGTACTGCCCATTGAGCGTGATTGGAAGGAGTACGAGGGTAGCATCACCAAACTCTACCCCTTGACCGGTGCGCAAGAGGCTGAACTCGACGATTCGGGCAACGACAAACGCAGTGGCCTTTACCTGCTCAAGACATGGGCTTGCCCTGTATTCGTCATCCGTTCGTTGTCATACAACATGGACCGTCCTCTATGCGAGCGACTCTACAACGCCCTTCCCGTCATAGAAGGCGAATGGGAACCTCGCATGAACGTAGTGTGCTGGAAGCAACCTGGCATTGGCGGTCGCCCCGATGAATTGGTAACGCTCATCTTCCCCCGCAAGAAGCATCGTCCCGACTGTTACTATGCCGAGGGCAACGAACAGATTATCGTAAGTCCCGGAGCATTGGACATGGGTGGACTCATCATCACGCCACGCGAGGAGGACTTCCGCAAGCTTACCCCCCAACGTGCAGCAGCCATACTGCAAGAGGTAACAATGACCGAGGAAGAGCTGAAACCCATCATACAGCGTATAAGCTATGGTGAGGAAGAGGTCAACAACAAGGACGCATACAAGGCACACAATGCCGATCACCAAGAAGGCAAGATGGAAGAAAGCACCACCCCAACCGAAGAAGAACCAGAGGTTAACGTGGGCATCATGACAACCGACCACTTGCGCTTTGCCCTCAATGGTGCTTTCCGCGCCAAGGGTTCCGACATAACCGGAGAACAAGACGTTACCCTTGAGGATGGTTGCCTGAAATGGCACGATGCCCTGTATCGGGAATTAAATTTCATCCCTGCCAACGACGAGAGCACATTCTCGCTGCACCAGGTAACTATCGGCAAGGAATTCCACTGGGAGCGCAACGAGACACAAACCTTTCAGGGCAAACTTCGATTGGTAGTAGACGAGGAGAAGATCGTTGCCATCAACATCCTGCCTGCCGAGCAGTACCTCACCAGCGTCATCAGTAGCGAGATGAAGGCCACTAGTCCCATCGAGTTCCTCAAAGCCTCTGCCGTTATCAGCCGCAGCTGGTTGTTGGCACAGATGGAGAAACGACGCAGCGGACAGACTCACGCCTTCTTCCAGTTCAAGAAGTCTGACACAGAAAACATCCGATGGCACGATCAGGAAGAGCACACCATCTTCGATGTATGTGCCGACGACCATTGCCAGCGTTATCAAGGCATAACACGTGCAGCACAACCCGAGGTGGCAGAAGCCATACGCCAGACAAGGGGCGAGATTCTCACCTTCGACGGCAAGGTCTGCGATGCCCGTTTTGCCAAGTGCTGCGGAGGCATTACCAACGACTTCGAGAATTGCTGGGAAGACGTGCACCACCCTTACCTGCAATCGGTCGTCGACCCCTACTGCAATCCCACCCGACTAAAAAGCATTGGCGCACCCTCCGTCCTCCTCTCGTCCGTCCTCAATGATTATGACTTGGAGACACGCAACTATTACCGTTGGACACGCGAATACACGCAACAGGAAATTTCACGCCTCATCTCCGAGCGCACAGGCATAAGTTTTGGCGACATCATTGCTCTCGAACCCGTACAGCGAGGCAAGAGCGGTCACATCGTCACACTCAAGATAGTGGGTAGCAAGCACATCCTCACCATCGGCAAGGAGTTGGAGATTCGTCATGCCCTGAGCGAGAGTCACCTTTATAGCAGCAACTTCGAAGTCGAGGCACTCCAGCCCGACGCGCACGGCATTCCCCAGCGTTTCATTCTCCACGGCATCGGCTGGGGACACGGCGTAGGCATGTGCCAGATTGGTGCAGCCATCATGGGTGCCGAGGGGCATTCGTACGAAGACATACTGCACCACTACTATACCGGTGCTGCTGTCACAAAAAAATACGAGTAACGATTGCAAAGTTCCCGTTAACGCTCTCCTTTGGCAAGTAAAACAAAACTTACGTAAGCTAACAAATCTTTTTTTTACACGTTCAAGCATTTTATATGCAAAGGTTACCGTCTTCATGAAAGACGGCGACTCAACCATGTCTATCAGCGACAACGACGGCAACTTCTCTATTGCTTCCACCGGCAAAGAAGAATATTTAGTTGTGTCGTATATAGGCTATACCAACAACAAGCAAAACATCAAGAAGGGCAAAACAAACTATACTATCGTATTGAGACCTGACGACAAAGTGCTTGGCGAAGTGGTGGTGACGGGTTACAACACCATCGACAAGCGTAAGCTGACAAGTAGCATTACCTCCATCACGAAAGAGGATCTTGACTTCAAGGGTGCGCTCAGCGTTGACCAGATGCTCGAGGGCAAGATAGCAGGTTTGATGACCCTTACTACCAGCACAACGCCTGGAGCTGGAGCTGCATCGGCAACTGCCATCTATGGCACACGCGCCGCCAATGGTGTGATTGTGGTCACAACAAAGTCTGGTGAGATGGGCAAGACAAACGTCAATTACTCCTTTAATGCCCAGGCACAGCGCCGTCCTCACTACAGCGGCTTTAACCTTATGACCTCAAAACAACGTATAGACGTAAGTCGCGAAATCATGGACAAGGGACTATTCTTTGAAACCATGCCCGAACGCTATGGTTACGAGGGAGCCATGATGGACTACTGGGACAAGAGTGAATCCAGAGGCTTTATTCACGCGTCACACGGAACATATTTATTACAGTTCCAATAAAAAAACGAGAAAGAACATCTCTGCTCAATCTCGTTTCTTCCTTATTCTGTTTTCAGTTAATCACTTCAACTTCTTGGCATACTCCTCCAACAGCGTAGTCCAGACAGTCATGCTGGGCACATCGTACCTGCTCCAGGCAGAACCCACATAGTAGGTAAAGGTGGTACCAGAAACATATTGGGTGACACCAACAACGTGTCCCACCGCTCCGGATTTCTTCTCGCTGAGAGGAAGGTATTTCAGGGACTTCATCTTTTCGGGGAAGATAATGCCAATGTAAAGCTGTCCATTCTGACCATTGGGGGTGTCAAGAGCATCGCCGTATGCCACATAACCACTCTTCTTGTCAATGATATAATTGCTTGGCTGACTCTCGTGTACTACAATGCCGGCACACACATTCTGGGGAGCTTTCAATCCCTCGTAACTAACCGTGACCTTCGCCATGTGAGAACCCTTATCCTGACTGATAAGACGCATCTCAACCACACCATCCTTGTTGGCATACATCTGTTGCTTCACGGTGAAACGCAAGGGACCATTATCAAGAATCTCTGCCTTCTCATACACATCGGGAAGGATGAGAGCATCGCCATCCATCAAAGCAGGTGCGCCAGCACCCAAGGTGGCACCTACGGTATAGGCATCCATACCTTCACCACGGTTGCGATGGTAGGTATAGAGGTCGCGATGTATCTGCGCCCACTCGCCACCACGGTTCTGCTTCTTCAGTTGCTCGTTGATGCCATAGCTGTTCAGCTCACTCTGATAGAGTTTGTCCTGAATGGGATAGGTGACATTCTTGGTAAAGGTATCGAAACCCGACACACCCTTGTTGTGCATCTTGGGACCATAGAAACGCCATGCGTTCTTATCGTTCTCCCAAGCCAGGTCATCCTCGCGATTGGGGTAGAAACGACCATTGCAGTCCAGACGATACATCTTGGGCTCGCCCTTGCAGATGAATATCTTTGATGATGAATGGGGAGCGACAAAGACCTGAACCAACAGTTTGCCGTCGTAGGTAAGCTGATAGGGCAATTCCACCTTGTCGCCATCGGTGATGACAAGCTGTCGTCCGCCACCTATGCCCAACTCGCCAAAGATGCTTTGTGCATCAAATTCAACCACCTGCTGAAGTTCGACTGCCGAATTGTTGGCAATCTCCTTCATGATGGTATTCTGCATTGAACTGCCAGACACACCGGGTTGGCCAAGCTTTACGTCGGCACCCTGAGCAGAACCGTCAAGATAGCGCACACGTTCGCAAGCTGCCAAGAGCCACGCTCCGGTTCCGAAGGGAGCCTGCGACTTCTCGTTGACAGTCTTGGTCGGATCGGGCTTCTCGCCGATAGGCTGCACGTAACCAATGCTGTAGTCGGGCTGCAATGCCACGGTAGAGAGGTACTTCCATGCCTTCTCGATGACAGGACCATATTTCTGTCTGTCAAGGTATCCATGATTGACACCCCACTCCAATCCGTAGCAGAAGAATGCCGTTCCCGAGGTCTCTGGCCCGGGAGCATCTTCCTCGCAGAGCATAGAACGACTCCAATAGCCATCGGGGCGCTGAACACGTGCCACGCCTTCGGCCAACTGCTGGAAACGTGTCACGAAGATGTCGCGATGCTTGTAGTCCTTGGGCATATCGGCCAGAACCTTTGCCAAACCTGCCAGCACCCAACCGTCGCCACGCGCCCAGAAACTCTTGCCATCGTTGCACGACGTCTTGACCTTGGGCCAGATGTACTTGCCATCACGATAATAGAGTTGCTCCTCCTTATCCCACATCAGCGAGTCGCTCCAGATAAAGTTCTCGTAGAGCTTGTCAAGATACATCTCCTCGCCCGTAAGGCAGTACATCTTGGTCATGACAGGCATGACCATATATAATGCGTCGGCCCACCACCAGAAATGCGTATCAGGATGATTGCACTCATACGACATCACCTCCTTGGCACGGGCAACCTTGTAGTCGGCAGGCACCAAATTGTACATGTCGATATATGTCTGGAAGCAAATCTGCCAGTCGCCAAAGAGAACAAAGTCGTCGCCCTCGCCATACCAGGCATACTTCCAGTTCTTCTTGTCATTGCTTTTGGCACCCTTCCACTGATTGTGACGGCACCACTTGTCGCTGAACTGGTAGTACTCTGCCTTTCCCGTCATCTTGTAGGCTTCCATATTACCCGTGAAGTAGGCGGCATTGTCCCAGAAACCACGGCAATAGGGCGTGTTGTGCGCCTGCCAATAGTCGTTGACTTTAACAATAAGGTCGAGCACTTCCTTGCTCTCTTTCTGTGCCTTGGCCGTACCACCGACGAGCAGTAGCAAAGCCAGCACCATGAACTTTATGTTTTTCATAATAAATAAGATTATTCTACCAAACACTCATCGAGCATCTTGATGATTTCCTTCTTATCCATCTTCTGTCCGATGAAGACAAGTTTCTGCATACGGTCGCCATACTCCTCATCCCAGTCGCGACGAAGAATGGGCTCGCGTGCCATCATTTCGGCCAACTCGTCGGCAGGCATGGTGGCAAACCACTGTCCTGCATTACGGAGCGACACCTGACGGCCTGCCTGCTCGAAAACATAGCAGACATCCTCTTCCGTACGGAAATAACACATACCCTTGGCACGAATGATGCTCTTGGGCCACTTGCGAGCAACAAACTCGTCGAAGCGTCCCAAGTCGAATGCCTGACGACGATAGTAAACGAAGGTACCTATTCCATACTCTTCTGCCTCGCCTTCTTCATCATTGTGGTGGTGATGATGGCAATGACCGCATGTGCAACCTTCGGGATGGTCGTGGTGGTGATGGTGCCCGTGCTCATCGTCATCATGGTCATGGCGATGGTGATGCTCGTCGTGATCATGATGATGGTGGTCATGGTGATGATCGTCGTCATCATCATCATCATCGTCATCGTCCTCCACTTCACCTTCAACCTTATCAATCCATGTGGCAGAAGTGGCTACTTTATCAAAATCAAACAGTCCTGTATTAACCAGTCTGTCAAGGTCTACATCGCAGTAATCGCATTCAATAATCTCAGCCTTGGGCTGGATGGCACGGATAATCTCACGGATACGTCCCAACTCCGAGCGGTCTACCTCGCTGGCCTTGTTAAGCAGGATGATGTTGCAGAACTCAATTTGCTGAATAACGAGGTTTTCGATATCATCCTCTTCAAGATTCTTACGCAACAGGTCGTTGCCTCCAGCAAATTCATCCTTCAATCGGAGGGCATCAACAACCGTAACGATGCTGTCAAGCACGGGGACACCATCCTTTGCATACTGAGGCATCATGGTGGGGATGCTGCAGATAGTCTGGGCAATGGGAGCTGGTTCGCAGATACCGCTTGCCTCGATGACGATGTAGTCGAACTGCTGCATACGCGTAATATCATGAAGCTGCTCAACCAAATCCATCTTCAAGGTGCAGCAGATACATCCATTTTGAAGTGCAACAAGCGAGTCGTCCTTCTGTCCTACTACTCCGCCCTTGGCAATGAGTTCCGCATCAATGTTTACCTCACCGATATCATTCACAATTACGGCAAACTTGATGCCTCGCTTGTTCTGCAAAATGCGATTCAGTAAGGTTGTCTTTCCGCTGCCCAGATAACCCGTAAGCAGCAAAACGGGTATTTTTTCTATTTCCATAATGCATTATTTTATATTCACAACGCAAATTTACATAATATTTATTGAAATACAAAAAGAAAACAGAAAAAGAAAGGTGGTGAGATAAGTGTTTTTTTAGCACAACAAACAATGCAAAAAGTTACTTTATGAAGAAAAAAGTAATGCAAAAACGACTTTGACGCAACAAAACGTAAATTAATGCAAGTTTTTCGTAAATAATGTACTTTCGTTTTATTATTTTTTGTAACTTTGCACACGAATCAGGGACAGATTAGGTTAAAAGAACATCTAAAATTAAACAGTTTATTTCATTACCTAATTATATATATTATTAAGGGCATCCCCAAAGTCCAAAAATAGCACCGAACTGGTTCAGACTCCGGCAACGGAAAGATGTATATAGAGAGATTTATCAAAACATATTAATTACTAAACAAAACAATTTATGAAACAGCTTACGAGAAATTGTAAGATTGGCTTCATGTCAATGATGCTTGCAGCTTCTGCTCTGTGCCCCACAAACGCATCGGCAGCAGTCAAGAATGTCATGTGTGTGAAGACCAACACTGGAAATTATTTCCCCGTAGTGCGTGTCAGCATGATGGTTGTTCCCGACGGTGGCAGCACCTTCGAAATCGTCCTCAAGGACGGTAAGGGCGAGGCAAACGTACAGAACATCAGCTTTGAGAAGCACCAGGAGGACATCAACTTCAACGACTACAAGGAAAGCGGCTCTGGCAGCACCTACATTGACACCAGCAAGAAGTGCTACTTGTTCACCAACACCGGCAAGTTCTTCTCTGTAGGTAAGGACAAACCCCAGTTGACCGCCATTGACGGTAGTGACTTGTTCGACGTGGTTTGCAGCAACACAACCGAGAAGAACGTAGCCTACGTTTACTACTTCCGTACCAACGAGCCCGACACCAAGACCGGCATCGAGACTGTAGAGGAGTCGGTTGAGGAGAAGCTTACCCTGATGACCCCCATTGCATCTGAGATGACCATCTCTGGTTGCGGCGAGGCAGCCAAGGCATTGCTTTACGACACCACTGGTAAGATGGTAGGCAGCGCTGCTGTATACGACGGCGTTTCGACTATCAGCGTAAACGGCCTTCCCAAGGGTACCTACATCGTTAAGGTAGGCAACAAGTCACTTAAGTTCTACAAGAAGTAAAAATCAACAACAAACAATTAAAAAGACTACACAATTATGAAAAAGATATTCTCAACTTTCGCCATGGCACTCGTTGCCTTGACATCAATGGCTCAGAAGAACCAGCAGTACTTCCGCGTGGAGTTCGACGTACCCGTATCTAACGAGGGTAAGACCTATTCTGGCAGCAACACCAGCGTCAGCGCCACTATGAAGGACAACTACGTATATTGCAACCCCGAGCATGAGTACCTTGATTTCCAGGCTACCGACAACCCCATGTTCTTCCGTACCACCAACCCCAGCAATGTAAGTGAGACTTCATCATTCTACATTGGCAACAAGCGTACCACCCAGAGCGGTATGGGCACAGAGAACTATCCCTACTTGTTGGATCACATAACCAAGATCAGCGCTTACTCAATTCCCGTTGAGAAGATTACCGTTGACTCTACCGAGACCTACCGTCTCAACGAGGGTGACCCCCGCTTCCCTGGTGACTACCCCACTTCTCCCAGCCACAAGTATTATGACGTAGCAGACTTCACCTTCAACCGTATGCCCCGCAACGTAGCTGAGCTCAAGACCCTCCTCGAGGACGAGAACGGCAAGCGCGTTAAGGCTTGCGACAACCCCTTGTTCATGGCTGCTGTTTGCTACTTCATCTGGCCCCGTCTGCTCGATTGCAGTCAGGACTGTCGCGACATGTGGGACTACATGTATGGCAAGCACTATGAGGCTTTGAACACCTCTGGTATCGCAAACCAGACCTTCCAGAACGCTTGTATCTCTCAGTATGTAGGCAAGGATGCAGCAGGTGTTTACTCACACAACAAGGCCTTCCAGCACTTCGGTGGCGCTACTCCCAGCAACCACTACAAGCCCAATGGCAAGGATTATGGTCCAGAAGGTCCCTTCGTTGTACGTGTAGGATGGGATGTTAAGGATCCTCTTACCTACTCAGGCGAGAAGCAGTGCTATGTTGCCAGCATGCTCCTCTTCCCCAACCCCACTACTCAGGACCGCGGCGAGATTGCCTTCGACTATCCTGTAGGCCACGTAGTAAAGTTCCGCTCAACCAAGACCAGCGGTTGGTTCTTGATGGATGGCGAGAAGAGCTACTACTCAAAGGGTAAGGATCAGGTTAACACTGATTTCTAATCAAAACGACATAAACCAAATCACATTCAAGGTTGCTCCATTACGGGGCAACCTTTTTTATAGCAATAACAATGTCGCATTTCAGAAATAATTGTTATCTTTGCAAAAACAAAACAAAATGAAGATTGAAATGAATAAGAGTTTCATCATTTGCCTGATAGCGTTGCTGCTGAACGCAGCACGCGCACATGCAGAGATAGCAAACGGAACATCGGGAACCTGCACGTGGGTAATCGACGATAAAGGTGCCATGACTATATCGCCCACAGATGGCATCGAAGGTATGTTGGATGACTGGGGAAACACTGCCCCCTGGAGTGAACATGGATGGGAGATTACCAGTATCAAGATGGGCGGTACCATAAAGGCAAAGACATGCCGTGCCATGTTCAAGGGTTGTTCGGAAGTCAGGAAAATCAACCTGCAAGGACTCAACACTGAGGATGTGGCAGACATGAGCAACATGTTCTACAGTTGCTCCTCCTTGACATCACTTGACGTAAGCAACATCAATACAGAAAACGTGACGAACATGAACAGCATGTTTGCCAACTGTACAAAATTAGAGACGCTCGACCTAAAGAATTTCAACACCAGTCAGGTAACGGATATGCGAGGGATGTTCTACATCTGCTCAAACCTGACCGATATCAACATGAAGAGCTTTGACACGCGAAAGGTTACCGACATAGGTTCCATGTTTTACGCATGCAGCAGTCTCACTTCTGTCAACGTATCAAACTTCAATACCGACAATGTGCAAAGAACCAGCTACATGTTCTTCGACTGTAGTGGATTAAGCCAATTGGACATTACCAATTTCAATACCCAGAACGTCAAGGACATGTCGTCAATGTTCTATGGTTGCAGTGGACTGACAGAACTGGACGTGACGCATTTCAACACCAGCAACACCGAGAACAT
Organism: Bacteroidaceae bacterium; assembly: GCA_045643405.1. GTDB lineage: Bacteria > Bacteroidota > Bacteroidia > Bacteroidales > Bacteroidaceae > Physcousia. The sequence goes on from JAZUKS010000092.1 coordinate 22,324, forward strand.
GAGTGCTATGTTTTATGGTTGCAAGGAACTTTCCCAACTCGACGTGACGCACTTCGACACACACAATGTAACCAACATGAGCAAGATGTTTGGTTCATGCATCAACCTACCGAGCATTGACGTAAGTGGATTTGACACGCAAAACGTGAAGGAAATGAACAGCATGTTTGTAAACTGCAAGATCTTTACCAAGCTGGACATAAGCAATTTCGACACCAAAAGTGCGACAAACATGAACCACATGTTTTCAGGGTGTGAAAAACTGGAATATGTTGACGTGAGTGGTTTTGACACACACAACGTGACAGACATGGCATGTATGTTTTACAACTGCCCTATGGTGAACGGACTGGACCTGAGTCATTTCAACACAGAAAATGTGGAGAGTATAGACTATATGTTTGCATACTGTAAGAGTATAACCAGACTTGATTTGACCAGTTTTAACATTAAGAAAATCAAGAAAGTCATGGATCTATTCTATTATTGCAACAAACTCAATACCATCATTTCGAACAACAAAGAGCCATTGCCATTACCAAGCGAGGCTTTCGCCGATCTTCCCACCTCGAAGACAAGCTGCCAACTGTACGTGCCTTATGGTAGTAAGGAAAAGTATGCAACCGCAACCGGATGGAGTGAAATTGTCAATATCGTAGAAGGTGCCTCAACAGGACTAAACACAATAAAGAATACTTTCGCTGACACCCCTAAATACCACACCATCGACGGCAAGAGGATTTCACGTCCGCAAAAAGGAATCTACATCGAGGGCAATAAGAAAAGAGTCAGACAAAATTAAAGGAACGCCTCTGCCATTCGGTCATGCCCTGAATAACAGGGAGAATTCTGCGAATAAGCGAAAAGCAAAGATACTTGCATCAAATTGCACGAGCATAAAACAATAAAGCCTGTAGACATCAATCTACAGGCTTTATTTATTTGAGGGTCTTGCACGGAGGCAAAGCTATTGCCAGTGCAAGCCTTCTTACGTAACTTGAACGATATTTATTCCTCGCAAAGCTCGGTGAGGATACCGCAAGTGCTCTTGGGATGAAGGAATGCGATGTGCAAACCATCAGCACCATTACGGGGAGCCTTGTCAATAAGACGGATACCCTGAGCGTCGCAGAATGCAAGTGCCTCAGATACGCCATCCTCAACCTTGAAGGCAACGTGATGAACACCCTTGCCACCATTGTCAAGGAACTTCTGTACAGTGCTCTCGGGGCAGGTAGGCTCGAGAAGCTCCAACTTAACCTCGCCAACCTGAAGGAAAGCGGTCTTTACCTTCTGGTCCTCAACAACCTCAGTCTTGTAAACCTCAAGACCCAACACATCACGGAAATAGGGAAGTACAGCGTCGATGCTCTGTACAGCAATACCTAAATGCTCAATTTTTGAAACTTTCATTGTATTTTTTGTTTAAAGTATGTATTTTAACAACTGTCAACAAGCAATAGACTTCTATTGTCAACAAGTTATTCTTTCTGTTTACGACCTCACTTGTCCCAATTACTTAACCCTGTTGTTTTCGGGGAATGCAACCTTGGGAACGAAAGTCTTGGCCTCTTCATAGTCCATCATGGCATATGCAATGATGATACAAGTGTCGCCTACCTGAACCTTTCGGGCAGCAGCACCATTTAAGCAAACACAGCCGGAACCACGCTCGCCCTTGATAACGTAAGTCTCGAAACGCTCTCCGTTGTTATTGTCAACAACCTGAACCTTCTGACCTGCTAAGAGATCGACAGCATCCATCAAGTCTTCATCGATGGTAATACTGCCCATGTAGTTAAGATTAGCCTCAGTAACCTGCACGCAGTGCAGTTTGGACTTCATCATTTCTATCAGCATAAGATATAGAATTTTGTTCTCTTAAAATCCGGGAAACCGGATAAACTTGAACTCTAATTATATTCTTAAGTTTCTATTTCTAAACTCCTATTTTATTAAATATAGCGGATATGGTCGATGAGACGGATAGGTGTTGCACCGCAATAAACGGTGATGCAACCTACCACATGAGCGGCATCATCCCATGCCTGCACATCAGCCAAAGTGTCACCATCAACAATACTATAATACTGTACCTTCAGTCCATCAATGGCGTCAATCTCGTTAACCACATAGTCATGTACCTCCTTCACCGACTTTTCGGCAACGAGTGCCTTGCTTTCCTGCATCACACGGTAAATGTGTGCTGCCAAAACACGCTCATCATCGGTGAGCAGCGTATTACGGCTGCTACGTGCCAGACCGCTCTCCTCACGAATCACAGGACAAGGAACAATCTCTACGCGCAACTTCAGGTCGTCAACCATACGGCGGATAACGCAGATTTGCTGGTAATCCTTCTCTCCGAAATAAGCACGGTCGGGATCGGTATAATCAAACAGCTTGCTTACAATCTGGCACACCCCATTGAAATGGCCGGGACGGAAAGCACCCTCCATGACACTGTCTGTGGGAGGATAACTGAAGGAACGTGTATCGGGTTCGGGATAAACTTCGCTTACCGAAGGAGCAAAAGCGATGGTTGCACCATGCTGCTCAAGCAAGACGCAGTCAGCCTCGAGGGTTCGAGGATAGCGCTCCAAATCGCTCTTGTCATTAAACTGAGTTGGATTCAAGAATATGCTGACAACGGTAACATCATTTTCCTTGACGCTACGGTCAACCAGCGATGCATGTCCATCATGCAACGCACCCATAGTAGGCACCAGTCCTACTGTCTTACCTGCAGCTCTGTACTCATTGAGAACCTGCTGCAATTGTTTAATTGTATGTATTACTTCCATCTGTTTTTATCAATCGACAACTCGACCGAATTTTCAAAAGCGATGCAAAATAACAAAGAATTTGGCACACAACGAAGAAAGGCTCTAAAAAAGTGGACTTTTTTTATAAAAAATCCTAAAATAGCAAGATAATAAACGAAATTACGCCGTTTTTTTAGTAACTTTGCATGCGATTAGTAAACTTTGTTTAAATGAAGGCTAAAAAGATATTGTTTATCACTCAGGAAATTGAGCCTTATGTGCCCAGTTCTGAGTTTACTTTGTTGGGTCGCCAGATGTCCCAATACATCCAAGAAAAAGGACGCGAGATTCGCTCTTTCATGCCCAAATGGGGTAACATTAACGAACGACGCAACCAATTACACGAGGTGATTCGCCTCTCGGGTATGAATCTCATTATTGACGATACCGATCATCCCCTCATCATCAAGGTAGCTTCAATCCCTGCTACTCGTATGCAGGTCTATTTTATCGATAACGATGATTTCTTCCACAAGCGTCTGTCTGTACAGAATGAGGACGGAGTGGAATATGCCGACAACGCACTTCGTGCCATCTTCTATGCACGTGGTGTACTCGAGACTGTAAAGAAGTTGCGTTGGGTTCCCGATGTGATACATTGCCAGGGATGGATGGGTGCTATCGTGCCTGTTTTGCTCAAGACTGCATACAAGGACGAACCTTCATTCCGCGACAGCAAGGTGGTATTCTCTATCGTAAAGCAACCACTCACCTTGCCTCTCCCCGACAACTTCCCTGCTTCAATAGCCTTCCGCGAGTGTACGGAGGATGTGCTTGAGGGACTGCCAACTCCTCTCCAGGGTGCCGAACTTCAAAAACTGGCCATCAAGTATAGCGACGGTGTGCTCATCTCTTCTGACGACCCCACCGCCGAGTTGGTAGAGTTTGCCGAGGCTTCGAATATCCCCGTAATGCCTTACGCAGGCGAGGACTGGGATCAGTACCTTGAATTCTTCGACAAGGTCTGGAGCGAAGGCAAGTCTGAAGAAGACGATGAAGACTAATCAACACAGAAAATGAAACAACTATTCCAAAAGATAACGTTGGCATTTGCATCACTTTTGCTGATGGCAAGTTGTGATGACAACACAGGCATGATGGGCATTTATGACTCTATCGACCAGATCTCTACGTCGATGGATGCCTTCGATGTCAGCACCAAGTCGGTTGCCATCGGTTCTGTTATTGCAGACAACACCAACGCCTACCTTGGCAAGGTGCGCGACCCGGAAACAGGTGCCATCATCGAGGCGGACTTTGCGGCACAGTTCTATTGCCACGAGAATTACACACTGCCCAAGAAAGAGAGTATGGTGGGCAATGTAAACATTGACGCAGCAACAGGCGACACCATTAGTATAGAATATGGTGTAGTACAGTGTGACTCTGTCGAAATCCGCGTTTACCTTAACAGTTTCTACGGAGATGCCAACAATCCCATGAAACTGGAAGTATACGAGTTGGATGAGAAAGTCGTCATGGAGGAGAACGAGCATTACTATACTGATGTCGACCTCAGCAAGTACGTCAAGGGCACGACTCCCATTGCCACCAAGGTATTTACCGCCACAGACTTTTCTGTAAGCGAGGACACTCGCGAAGAGGGCACATACACGCCCAATATCCGAATCATGTTACCAGCCTCGCTGGGACAGCGTATCATGGAGAGGATTTATGCCAAACCCACAAGTTTGCAGGACTCATACCACTTCATCCGCAAAGTATTCCCTGGTTTGTATTTCCGCGCAACAGGAGGAGAAGGCACCATGCTTCACACGTTGGTCACCACCCTGAACATCTATTACGATTACGCCGACAGCAAGAATTCAAAAAAGATATACCAAGGCGTGACACGTTTTGCGGCTACCCCCGAGGTTATCCAGAGCACGCACTTCTCTAATGGAGGTGTTGACGCACTCCTTGCCGAGAATGATTATACCTACCTCAAGACTCCCGCAGGCATCTGCACAGAGATGACATTGCCCATTGATGAAGTCTTTGACAAACATCCATACGATAGCGTTAGCAAGGCACAAATCATCCTACAACGTTATAATAAGGAGCAAGACAAATATCAGTTGGGAACTCCCTCCTACCTGCTGATGGTAAGAAAGCAGGACAGGAACACCTTCTTTGAGAACAACGAGGTAAGCAATAGCCGTACCAGTTATGTGACCAGTTTCAATTCATCGCGCAACGCCTATGCATTCGACAACATATGCCGATTGCTGGCATACTGTAAGCACGAGAAGATTGAGGCAGCACGCCGCGAGGGCATCACAGAAGAAGAATGGGCAGCCAAGAACCCCGATTGGAACAAAGTAATGCTCATCCCTGTGGTGGTTAGCAGCAACAGTAACGGAAATATCACCAGCGTATCGCACGACATGGACATGAACAGTGTCAAACTGATTGGCGGAAACAACAAACTGCGAATGGACATCGTGTATAGCAAATTTGCACGAGAATAGCACATCGGCAAGTACCCCATGAATTTCATGTAAATGGCATCATACAAGAAGCGACCCCGAAAAGGTCGCTTCATTTGTTGAAAAACGCAATAATTACGTTGAAAAATCGTGTGCGCGTGCACGAACAATGTAAATTAATTCGTAAATTTGCAAAAACTAACTCATACTAACTCAGAATATGAAAAAGATTCTACTTTCACTAATGCTGCTTCTGACAGCATTCACTACGTCATTTGCACAAGAGCAACGTCGTCCAGTCGACTCAAAGCATCCCATGTGGCTCGTTCACATTGATGTTTGGAACTATGCTGACCCACAAAAGATTATCAATCTCATCCCAGATGACATCAAACCCTTCGTGGTAATGAATCTCTCGCTCTCTTGTTCTTACAACAAGGAGAAGGGCATCTATGAGCGTCCCAACAGTGCTATCCGTACCTATAAATCATGGGCATCGGTTTGCCAGAAGAATGGCATGTGGTTCACTTGCCAGCCCGCTTCGGGAGGTCACGCCCACATCAAGGACAATGACCTTGAGACATTTGAATACTTCTTCACCCACTACCCCAACTTCCTTGGATGGAACTATGCCGAGCAGTTCTGGGGATTTGACGAGGCTGGCGACCCCAGTTCGAGCAGTCAGGCTGACCGATTGGCTCTTTTTGCCAACCTTGTACCGATGCACCACAAATATGGCGGTTTCCTCACCATATCGTTCTGCGGAAACATCTGGTCACATCCTCTGAACCCCGTAGGTATGATGAAGCGCAACGCTGATTTGCGCAAGGCTTGCGAGCAGTATCCTGAGTCTATCCTATGGCTCTACAAATACACCACCTCAAGTTGTTTCTACAACAACGAGAGTGTATGCTTCGGTCCCTTCGTTGCTGGTTTGGCAAAGAACTACGGTGTACGCTATGATAACTGTGGATGGAATGGTGCCAACGATGCGCTTTTAGGCGAGAACCACGGCAAGAAATATCCTGTGGCTGCCGGTTTGGGAACCGTCATGGAACAGACGTGCGTAAATGGTGGTGCCGTTTGGGACGGTCCCGAGTTGATTTGGACAGAGGACTTCCAAGGTTTGAGCAATACCACATCAAACGGTTACACCCAGCGTCGCTGGGGCACTTATCCCGGTTTTGACAACGGATGGATTGACATGTTCCGTAAGATTATCGACGGTACGCTTTACATTCCTACCCGCGAGGAGGTTGTTGACAAGACAAAAATCATTATCGTAAACAATGTAACCTCGGGCGATGACGAGGCAAAATACGCTGCATGGGGTGACCTGTACGACAACCTCTACAAGCAGACCGATCCATTCAACCCCGGCAATGGCCAGTGGATGAACAACTACTGCTACTTCAAGAAGACCGGTCGCTATGGTGCAATACCCATTACCCCCGAATTATACGACGATGCGTCTAAGGCAATCCCCGTACAGGTCAAGAAGTCTGCCTATACGAGCCGATGGTCGACTACAACAAAGAAGAAGACCGAGTTTGACAAGTACTATCCCCAAGTAAGCACTGGTGAGTTGTATGTGAACCGCTACCGCAACCAGCTTATCACCTACATGCCATACAGTTACCATAACAAGAAGCGTACGGCGACTGCCAACATCCCTTTGCAGTACAACACATGCGAGAGTCTTGACTTGGAATACTACCAGCTTTCAAGCGGTGCAATCAGAGAGTATGCCGACCATATTGACTTCTATCTGAACAACTACCGTACCGATACAACTACCGTACGTACCGATGTCATCACCGTCAATGGCGTGACATCAGAACCTTCGTGCACATACAAAAAACGCGGTAAGTCTACTGCATCTCCCGCACCTTCGCTGACTGTTACAAAAAAATACGACGAGGAAGCCAAGACCTATACCGTAACGGTGAAGCACATGGGACCATGTGACATTACCATCAACTGTTCCGGCGACGCAACTGACCGTGCAACAGACGTATTGCCCAACGAGGAACTTACCGACTTGCCTGTTCAGCCCAAGCCCTACCATGGCCCAGTCATCATTGAGGCAGAGGACATGGACTATAAGAGCATCGCCAATCACGTAACCTTCTATATGTCTGGATTCTCACACGTTCGCGGACATTCCGGTAATGGTTTCGTAGTGATGGGTAGCAATACTGGTGGTGCACTCACCCACTCTATCGAAGTTGAAGAGGAAGGCGAGTACTATGTATCTGTACGTTACACCAACACTGCCAAGGCTGCCACAGCAGCCCTGAAGGTGAACACCACTACACAAAACGTGCAGTTTGACAAGACTGCCACCAACGAATGGAAGCGCGTAGGGGCAACCTTCAAGTTCAAGGCAGGCAAGAACACCTTTACCTTGACTAACAACAAGGGCATCAACATGACCGTTGACCAAATCGTATACCGTCCATTGGATGTGGAGGAAGAGAAATTTGCCATAACCATCCGCGAGGTAGAGAATGGTATAGGTATAAGCAATGTCGCCGAGGCTGCCGAAGGAGAAGTGGTAACGCTGGATGCCATCCCCAACGAAGGATACAAACTTACCGGATGGCGTGTGGTTCACGGCAACGTTACCATCAACGAAGACGGCAACTTCGAGATGCCCGATGAGTTTGTCACTATTGAACCCATCTTCCAGGAGTCTACACTCGTTTACAGCGTTGATCTCACAACTGTAGAGAATGGAGGCATTCCCGAAGGCTGGAGAGTAATCCAGGAGAACAACGAGGTACGCACCAATCCTAACACCTACGGTTCTGGTTCACGTCTGATGAAGGGATTCAGCGGTTATCAAGGCGCAGCACTCTACTGGCGTGAGGGAAGTTGTGACTACGGACAGATCAGTTCTTACCCCCTCAAACTTGAGGCTGGCAAATATGTTGTAGAGTTTGCTATGGCAGCATGGAAGAGTACGCCCTACTACAAGTTTGAGATTCTTGACAGCAAAGGCAATGTGATTGCAGAAGGCGACGACACTTCAGTTGCCAACAAAATGCAGGCATCACCGAATGCCAACGGCAGTACTTCGGCAAGTGTAGCAAAATCAAAACTGCGCACCAAGACATTTGAGGTAGCTGAGGCAGGTAAATACACCATTCGTTTCAGCAACTACAGCGACACAAGCGGTTATCAGGAATTCCTTTTACTGCAGTGCAAAGTGAAGTATGCTGACAATGAAAATGAGGATGTGGATGCAATTGCCAATATAAATGCTGAAACTACTGTCCAACCCGGAATCTACAACCTGATGGGTGTTAAGATGGGTTCTGCACAGCGAGGCATCAACATTATACGCACAAATGACGGACGAACTATTAAAATTATAAAATAATTATGCTTTTGCCCGTTTGCGATGCAATATTTATTTGGTAACTAATAATTATTTTGTAAATTTGCATACGAAACAGCAAAACATTAAATATAATAACTTTAACAAACAATTCGTCATGAAAAGAATCCTAACCGTACTGCTTGCAGCCTTTACCTTAATGGCATGCAATCAGAAGAAGGCCGAAGAAGCTCCTGCAAAACCCAAGGCACTCGTCCTTTACTACTCACAGACTGGTGCCACCAAGGCTGTAGCCGAGGAACTGCAGAAGCAACTTGGAGCAGATATTGAAGCCATCGAGGCAGAACAACCTTATGACGGCGACTTCCAGCAGACCATTGAGCGTTGCCAGAAGGAGATGGCAGAGGGTGTCTTCCCCACATTAAAACCCATCAAGGCTAACCTTGACAGTGTTGATATCATCTTCTTGGGTTATCCTGTATGGTTTGGCACATACGCTCCTCCTGTAGCTTCTCTTCTCAAGAATCAGACCTTTGAGGGCAAGAAGATTGTCACATTCTGCACATTCGGTAGTGGCGGTCTGCAGGCCAGCACCAACGATGTACAGAAGGCACTTCCCAAGGCAAACGTCATCTGCGGTTATGGTGTACGCAACGCACGTATCGCTGCGGTGGCCGACGAGTTGAACCGTTTCCTCATCGAGGGTGGTTACAAAGAAGGCACCATCGATCCACTTCCCGCATTCATGGAGCACAAGCCTGTTACCGAACAGGACATTGAGATTTTCAACCAAGCATGTGGTGACTACCAGTTCCCTCTTGGCACTCCTGTCAATGTAGCCATTCGCGAGACTGCAACTTCTACCGACTACGAGTTTGGAGTAAAGAGCATGGGACCTGGCGGTGAAGAAGCCAGCACCACTATCATTGTTACCCAACTCAAAAAGGAAGGTTCAAAGCCTGAGTTTACCCAGGTAACGCCATCATTCTGTTCATTATCATATTAATGAGGGTAACCATTCGATAAACTACAGGTAACAATACTTATATATATCAATAGCGACAATCACTTCATCTGGAGTAATTGTCGCTATTGCATCAGTTGTACCTATTTATTGTATGTGTTGCTACCTATCCATGGTATCATTTGCTGTATTTGTTGTAGTGTGTTGTAATTTCCACTTGTGTGGTAGCAGCTCTACCAGTTGCTCATGACTGGTCTTTTCCACGTAAGGCATCCTTGCTATGATGTCGTTAAGATACTCACGGGGATTAACACCATGGTTCCTGCATGTGGCCAGCAGCGAGATGATGACACACATATTCTCCGCTGCCTCATGGTTTCCGCAGAAGAGATAGTTCTTCCTGCCGAGCGTAATGGGACGAATCTCGTTCTCGGCAAGATTGTTGTCAATGCGGATTCTTCCGTCTTCAAGGTAGCGCATCATGTTCTCCCATCTCACATAGGCATAGCCGGCAGCCTTTCCGAGCAATGTGCTTGAGCCGTACTTTACTGCCATCTGCTCAAGCCATCCCTTTAATTCATCCATGACTGGCCTGGCTTTCTCTTGGCGTATTTTCTTGCGTTCGTCCGGAGAAACCTCCGCCTTGTCACACTGCTTCTCTATCAGGTAGAGCTGCTGTATCCTTGACAGGGCGTACTCGCTGTTTGCTGAAAACGGAGGATATCCACCCACCCAAAACGGGGATATCCGTTCACTTTTCTGACTCTTTAGCCTAATGGCGATGCAAAATTAGTCATTTTTCTCTGATTCTGTACATTTTTGATTGCCTTTTTGACGCAGAGAGGCTCCTTTCAGTTCGAAGCGTACACTTGTGTGCACCAAACGGTCGAGGATGGCATCAGCTGCGGTGGCGTTTCCCTTCATCACGTCATACCAGTCGGATACCGGTAACTGGGATATCATGATTGTGGCTTTCTGACCATGCCTGTCCTCTATGATTTCCATAAAGTCAAGCAGCTGCTGGCCATCAAGCACCTTCATGCCAAAGTCATCCAGGATGAGCAGATCAGTCTGTGCGAGCTTGGCAAAGAATCGGTGCAGCGTGCTGGAGATGCGTGCAAGGGCAATCTCTTCGAAGAGGCGGTAGACATTGTAGTATGCCACCTTGAGACCGTTCATGCATGCCTGATGCCCCAGGGCAGTTCCGAGCCAGCTCTTGCCTGTTCCTGCCGCTCCTGTGATGAGTACGGATACTCCCTTGCGCAC
>JAZUKS010000093.1:0-16131 GCA_045643405.1 Bacteroidaceae bacterium
GCATCCCTGTCTATCTGCATCACCTTGCCAGGAAGAATCACATTACGCAAATTGTTGCACTGCAAGAATGCCATTTCACCAATGCGTTCAAGGTTGGCAGGCCACTTGAAGTCGCGAAGAGCGGTAGAATTTGCGAATGCCTTTTTCTCTATGACCTTCACATCGTCATACATCTTGATGTATTCTATTCGATTGTCAAAGAAGCACCTTTCACCAATCACTGTGATATTTTTCGGCAAGGCAACGTATTTCAAGTAACCGACATACGCAAAGCTCATTTCCGGCATTCGTGTAGTCACATTGCCGTTCTCATCCACGATACAGGCATCTGACATATCAAGAGCCTTTACCTGATATTTTATTCTGCACAGTTCCTTCATGAATTCGATATCTGCCTGATTGATTGCACCTTCCACCTTCACTCTCTTTGCTTCCATCCATTGCTTTTCCGTAAGCATCGACTTAAGTCCACCAACTTTCTCGTTTTTGACGACAACCATGAAACGAAGGTCGGCATAGCCCTCGCAGTCTATTTCCGTCGTGCGCAAAGACTCGTGCAACCATCCCAATTCATTACGCAAAAGAGGGTCTGCCAGATTCTCCAGAGATATCAGAGGATAAATATTCCAGAGAAAATCCAAAGGCAGATCATGGTAATGCCTTGCCAATATATATGCCGAGAGGCAATTATCAATATTTGCCAGGAAGATTTTGTTTACAACGGCAGAGAGATAACGATTGGCAGAATCCAGACGTTTCTTGTATATACTGATACTGTCTTCATCTACATATTGTCCTAACTGCATCGTAGCCAGTCTGATATCCTTTCGTGCATCGTTGATTTCCTTCTTATACTTGTCCACCTTATTGTTGAGCGGTGTACCAGAGACTGAGCCTGCTGTCAGGTCTATGTACACATCACCACCTTCAGCGATAACGGCATTTTCAAATCCGTTGAAACCGATTACCGAATATTGTGGCACCGTGACTTCAAACGAGAACTCCTCCATATCTGCGGTAAGTTCTCTTATAGATTCATGATTGGAATAGTCAGAAACGTGTACTGAATATTTGCCTTTGGCCTTCCTGCCCTTTATCGTGAATGTCACGTCAGGTCGTTTGTTTTTGTAGGTCTCAATCCTAAGTTTAGGGTTATGTTCGAAGAATATATCAGGATTGTTACTGTTCAGGTCGTCCCTAAGCCTTTTAAGGAGATTCGTTGATTCCTCGGCAACCCTGACCACGGTGAGAGACGGACATTTAGCGAAGGCTGCACGGTCAACGAATGCCACGTTCGCAGGTATTGTGACCTCCTTCAGATTAGGACATTTGGCAAACGCGCGCAGCATGATTTCCTTGGTGGTGACAGGCAAGATGATTTTCTCTATGCTCTGGAAACCCTCAAAGGTCATTGCATTGACGCAGTCGTCAACGGTCGTGATCAGACGATAATACCTTGAATCCTTAACCGTCTCGACAAACCACCCGTATTTGTCATAGCAGACATTGACTTGGGGCGAACTGCTATCAAGTTCAAAATACAATCCCAGCATACTGCCACGCTCCCTTGTGGTGTGCGTGCCATGGAGATTACTGAAGAACTCGTGAGTGTAATTCGGGAGTTCAATGTCTGCGTATGCTACTGTATCGGAAACGAACCATGCCCTTGACAAATCAAGTGTCTTGAGCTTGGGACAGCATTCCTTGAACACACGAATGTCCAGACCGTTTATAGGTCCTGCAGCCTTGATTTCCGTGAGATTCTTCATTTTTTCCTCATCCATATTGTGGAAGAATCCGCCAGGCATATTATTGATGATGGTATTGTCATTCTTCGTTTGTTCGAGAAGTTTAACCATGTTCATCATCAGCTGCATTTCATCATCCTCAGGCATTGAGATGTTCCCAGCTTCATCATCAGTCATTCTGCGGAACTTCATAGTCCAGCCATTCTTTACATTGTATGGTGTCATAACAAGCAGTCCGGCATTGTCAAACGAGATTATGCTCTGCACAATATTTCCGTTAGTGTTTCTGACAAGGTATGAGCCCGATTGTGACTTGCCTACTTTGCCGTTATCCCACTGTGTCGCCGGAATATCGGAAATGTAATAGATACCACTGAACAATTCATTGCGAGAACCACTTTTCGTTGAGCACAAAGACTGACTGATGGAATTTTCCGTGATGTCCATCAGTATATCACCAGCCATCACAACACCTTCACCAGGCACAAGTTTCCACTTGCCGATGATGTCTTTGATGTCTATGTTTCCTGCATTTAGGCTCAAGCAAACAAGCATGAGCATGATAAAAGATATGATTCTTCTCATAAGTAATATCACGTATTTATAGTTATTCATAAGTTGGATCGTCTAATTTATAACGCAGAATATGCTTAGATATTATCGGATTCCATAATATTGCTGTCCGGTAAAAGTTTCTTGATTGTATAAAATATGGGCTGTTACTTGCATGAAGTATCAGCCCATTTGATTATCTTTGCATTCACCACAAACCCAAAGCAATCAAATTATGGGCAAAGATAGCAATTTTACCGGACAGCAATATCTTCAAATATCAAAGTTCGGTGAAGTCTGCTCGGCTTGCCGCTTCGCAGCCTATACTTGCCGCCCTTGCCCTTATATACGCGGCTATGCCTTAGGGCACACCGAAGAATACTTTGCCTAAAGTACTGCAGTACTCTGCCTAGAGTACTGGAATCATCCAGTAAGAGTACGCAGCAGCAAAATTCATTTTATAAAAGAAGAAATGCACGAAAATGCAAATTTCTCATTCTATAGAAGAAATTTTTCGTGTTTTTGCCAAAAATTCTCTCTATAAAAAGAAATTATCACTATTTTTGCAAAGAACAAGTTACATTTCATCATCACTAAAGACATGAAAGCTATTCTTAGGCAACAATACATCGAGCGAATCAATAAGTATCTGGGCAAAGATACCATCATTATTCTGACGGGCCAAAGACGAATTGGCAAGAGCTTCATACTTCGTCTATTCAAAGACATTGTCTCCAAGGATGAAAACAACCACATCATCTACATCAATAAGGAGAAGCATGAGTTTGAGTCGATACGAACCAGTAAAGACCTGAACGCCTACATCGACGAACGCCTCGATGCAGAGAAGATGAACTACATACTGATTGACGAGATACAAGACATAGAGGAGTTTGAAAAGAGTATTCGAAGCTATTACGAGGAACCCCACATTGAGATTATCATAACGGGTAGCAACTCGAAGATGCTGAGTAGCGACCTCAGCACAAAAATCGGTGGCCGTTACAAGGAAATCTATATTCAAGCGCTAAGCTACGAGGAATTCATTGTGTTCCATAACCTTACCGACAGCGACGAAGCATTAGCCAAGTACATACAGTTTGGCGGGCTTCCCGGACTTGTACGCTACGGACTTGAGGAACAAGATGCACGTGAATATCAGATGGATGTGTACAACACCGTACTCTTAAAAGACGTGATTATGCGCAACCAGATACGCAATGTGCCCTTCCTTGAAAACCTCATCCGCTTTCTGGCCGACAACACAGGCAAAATAATTTCTGCCAATAGCATTGCAAAATACATGAGGTCGCAAGGCGAAAACATCACCTCAACAGCCATTACCAACTACATAAAAGCGCTATGCGATGCCTACATACTTCACAAGACAAACAGATTTGACATCCATGGCAAACGTTTGTTTGAGAGCAATGACAAATTCTACTTCGAAGACAATGGCATACGCAATGCACTTGCTGGTGGCGCACGTGAAGGCGACATAGAGAAAGCTATCGAAAATGTCATCTACAACCACCTCATTCGTTTGGGCTACGAGGTAACGGTAGGCGTGCTTCAAGCGGGAGAGATAGACTTTGTATGCAATAAGCCACAAGGTCAACGCGTTTACGTACAAGCCTCCTACCTTATTGCAGATGAAGCCACACGTAAACGGGAATTTGGCAATCTGCATGCCATCAAGGACAACTATCCCAAGTATGTCATTTCTATGACTCCACTCGTCACAAAGACCGATGAAAACGGAATAACACACCTTCATCTGAGACAATTCTTGACGAAGGATAGTTTTTAGAGAAAAAAAGCCCTCTCCGCCGCTTTGCGGCACCTCCCCCATAATGGGGAGGGATTTGTTACATACGACCTCTTGCCCGATCTTTGGGAATTAAACAAAGAGACGGTCTCGCATGCGAGAAGTGAATAGTGAAAAATCGCTGGCGCGATGTTTTTATTGAACACAGAGACGCAAAGACGCAGAGAAATTCTTTACTAAGAAAGAAAAAACTCTGCGTCTTTGCGTCTCTGAGTTTAAAATATCATAGTTCAGTGAAGTCAACTATGAACTATGAATTCTGAACTATGAACTGTACTAACTATTTCTTATAAATCAAAGGGAGTGCCCAGTAAAGGTACTCGTTGATATGGCCATAGAAGTGCTCGCCATCCTGCTTCATAGAGAAACGGAGGTTAGCATCGGGAGTGTTGTAGCGGAACATAGGAGCGTACTTGTCGAGAGCCTCAACCACACCCTTCATGGGATTGCCCGCAACGTCCTTGGTACCGGTATAGCCATACACCTCGAAGTCCTTGCCATAAGGGTTCTTCTCCAACAAACCGTTGATCCACTCTGCCGATGCCTTGGCATCCTGCTTCTTGCCCTCGGCATCGTAAGTCCAGATGTCGCCACTCAAGGGGATGAAGGTCTTTACGGCGTTTACGCCATAAGCCAACTGATACCATGTTGAGAGGGCACCCATAGAGAAACCACCATAAGCACGATGTTCGCGCGACTTGCTGACAGCCACGCTGTCGGTTCCCTCAAGATAGGTGTTGTATGCCTTCTCGACGGTGGGGATAAGGTCGTTCTGCAACTCGGTATGGAAGTTGCGGGTCATAGCCGTAGCATCGTCCATGCGATTGGCACCAATGTTCTGGTCATCGTCATAGAAGGTGGGGCAAACCACGATGATGGGACGCATCTTACCCTCAGCAATGAGATGGTCGAGCACGTCACGCAAAGCAAACCAGTTGTTGGGAGGAGTGAGGAACGAAGTGGTATTGTCGCCACCGCCATGCATCAGGTAAAGCACATCATACTTGGTCTTCTTGTCCTTTGCCTTGTAGCCATAGGGCAGATAAACCTGAGCACGCTTCTTCATAGTCTTGCCACTACGGTGAGCGGTGTAGTTGAAGGTCTCAATCTTTCCCTGCTTTGCACAAGGCTTGCGAATCTCATCGGGCACAGGCATGATAGGCTTGATGGTGCTCTCGAAGTTATAGGCATCGCGAACCTTCCATACACGCAAGGAAATGCCACCGTTCATGAAGCCAACAGGCTTGCAAACATAAATGCCATTGTTGATCCATGCGTATTTGCTGTCGAGAGGAGCCTCGAACTTGGGAGTGCAGTAGAAGTAGTTACCGGCAATGATACCCGTATTGCGGACGTGAATGCTCACTCCATCATCAGTACGGATGCAATATATGGCTTCAAGATCAGTGCGTCCCTTATCCATGTTCTGCAACTGATAGTCGGCACCGCCACTCAGCACCTCACCCTTGATGCGGGGACCCTCAAAGGTACCACCAGTGATGGGGATGACAAAACGATTGCCATGAACCGTCTGACCAACGCCAAACGAACCATCGAGTTTAACTTTCAGATCCAGCACGTGTTCCAATTCAGGATCTGCATTCTGTGCCACGCTACCCAGCGCAACACCTACAGCCAAAAGGGCTGTTGCAAATAGTTTTTTCATGTTTTTGTTATTTAGAATAGAATGTATAAATCTTCTTTAGAGGGAGTGATCCTTTTATTGGGAGTGACCGCTTCGCTCAAGAAGTTAACGGGAGTTATCGCTTCGCTCAAAAATTTAACGGACGCTACATCTTACCACACATAAAACTGTCGCGAACCGATGTTTAAGACGCGAAGGTTCAACTCGACGAAGTCAATTTCACGAATTTCAGGAAGAGAAAATGAATGCGAAAACGCAAAGCATTTAAGAGGTCTTGAGTATCATCTACGAAGCAGAACCATCGTCCTTTAACTCCATTACCTCCCATCAATCCATTAACTCCTTTAACTCCTGCCAACCAAGTTACACTTCAATGAAGCGAGCAGATGCACCACCCGACTTCCTTGCCTCGTTGAGTTGCTCAAGTGCCATAGTATATATGTCCTCATAACTGAACTTGCTGTCAGGAGAAAGGCATACGATACCAGCACTCATGCTGATGACAACGCCAAGCAACTCAGGAACGTTGATGTGAGAGACACGTTGTTGCAACTGCTCCAGGCAACTTTCAACGCCCATCTTCTCAACCATTGAGAGTATTGCAGGATTGGTGACATAAACAAGGAACTCGTCATTCTCGCCACGCACCACAATGTCGTGGGGGAATATGTTGTTGAGCACCTTGGCCAGTTCTATCAGTACCATGTCGCCAACAGGATGCCCCAGCATACTGTTGATGGCCTTGAAATAGTCAACATCCAGCAACAAGAAATAGCTCTTATGCTTTATGCGCAATGCTTTGTTGATAGTTTCTACACCTGTGATGCGATTCAGCAAACCAGTGAGTGTATCCATCATAACAAAAGAACTGCTAGACACAGAGGTGACATTGGCATCCTCTCTTGATTCAACCGTAAAGATGACATGCTTCACTTTTCCATCGACGTCGAAATGCATGGGCAGTATACGCGCACGGCTCCAACCTATATTGGTACTCTTGTACTCGCAGGTAATGGACTTCTTACCAACCATTCTTTCACGCACCGTAGTCGGATTGACAAAGATCCTGAACATATCCTGGTATTCCTTGTCAACGTAGAACTCGAGGTAGATGGAAGAGAGTTCGAGGATGTTGCTTACCTGACCACTGATGGCACGTACGCCCTGAGTGGCACGGATAATCTTGAAACTATAATCGCTCAGGTCAATGGCGATCATGGAATCAAATGAGTTAAGCAAAGCGTCGGTGACAAGTTTGCGGTCGTTGAATGACTCTATGGTGTTGAGCATTCGCTGATAAGTGTGATACATATCAACGTGCTGACCTACCACCGAGACCATTTTTCCATTTTTGTCGTATACGCAAGTGTACTCACAGCTAATGCGACGACCATCCTTGTACGTAAAGCCCACTGCACCGGTCTTGGGCGCATCCGGGTCTTCAATGATGCGCTTGATATTGTCCACGACTCGCTTATGCTCGGTCTCCTCAAATATGACTCCTGGAACCTGCTTGAAATAATTCGGGAAACAACCAGGCTTTAGTTCTCCGTTAGGAAGCACCAGCAAGATGGTCATCACGTCGGTGGCAATGTCATAACGATACATGGTAAACTTGTTCTGCTTAACCAGCAACTCATTGCGTGCCATCTGAACCTTTAATAAAGCACGCAACTGCTCCTCATTCATGTCTTCAATAGAAGTATCTAAAAAATCTATCATTTAGGTTGTATTTTAAATCTTATCAAGGGAAAATCATAGTTTTACAAGGCACAAAGGTAATATTTTTTTCTGACTATATGATTACAACAGGAAAGAAAAACATACAAGAAGCCGAAAATAAGTGCTTTTTTGCATACCAAAATGATATTCCACGCCCTTTTATACACCATCAAAACACCATCAAGCTATATTTGCGACAAAACGTGCCAACAAAACATTGAGGTTAACATGCTTCGCTGAACAAAGATTTTCGACTATGTTATGGACCGTTTCTGCGTTGCCTCTCGCCTGTCTGCTATTGAGTATCTTTTTCAAGAGACACACATATTTGCCCATTGTGGAGACTTGATCTCGTAGTCATTGTGAGTGAGACTCGTTTCAGCATCCCTGCCAGCGAAGTACTCACAAAACCGAGTATCACGACAGGCTTTTAATAAAACAACTTTCCTTCACAAATCATCCCAAAACTCTTGTGTAATCAACCAACTTTTCCTACCTTTGCATATATAGATAGTCAGTCAGCAACATGAAGGAAACCATCAAACAGCAAAGAGCATATTTTGAAACGGGTGCTACATGGCCCCTGCAAGCACGTAAGGATGCGCTGAAACGATTGAGAGATTGCATCAAGGCGCACGAAGCAGACATCAGCAAGGCATTGCACGAAGACCTGGGCAAGTCTGAAACCGAGGTCTATATGACCGAGATTGGCATGCTGTACGACGACATCAACTATACACTCAAGAAACTGCACAGTTGGATGCGTCCACATCGTCGCACCACCCCATTGGCCATCTCACCTGCCAAGTCAAGACTGCTGTACTGCCCCTATGGCGTTGCACTTATCATTGCACCCTGGAACTATCCTTTGCTGCTATCGCTGTCGCCACTTGTCGGGGCAATTGCAGCTGGCAACTGTTGCGTGGTAAAGCCATCTGAATTGGCACCCGCTTCTGCCAAGGTCATTACCACGATACTGAACGAAGCATTCTCCCGTCAACTCGTTGCTGTCTTCAACGGAGGTATCGAAACGAGTCAGGCATTGCTCGAAGAGCGTTTCGACTACATCT
The DNA here is from genome assembly GCA_045643405.1 of Bacteroidaceae bacterium. Lineage (GTDB taxonomy): Bacteria > Bacteroidota > Bacteroidia > Bacteroidales > Bacteroidaceae > Physcousia. The sequence goes on from JAZUKS010000093.1 coordinate 8,566, forward strand.
TCTACACGGGCAACACACAAGTGGGACGCATCATCATGGAGAAGGCATCCAGACACCTCACACCCGTGACACTGGAACTGGGAGGCAAGTCGCCCGTTGTCGTTACGCGCAGTGCCCATCTGCGCCTTGCTGCCCGACGCATCGCATTCGGCAAACTGCTCAACCTGGGACAGACCTGCGTGGCACCCGACTACATACTTGTGGAGCAACCCGTACACGACGAACTCATCACCTTGCTGAAAGAAGAAATCGTAAAGATGTACGGCGACAACCCCTTGCAGAACGAGGCATACGGAAAGATGATCAACCGCCGTCATTTCGAACGTGTCTGCCGTCTCATCAACCCCGGCAAAGTGGTGTTCGGAGGCGAGACAGAAGGCAACACATTGCGCATTGCCCCCACCATAATGGATGGCGTAGACACCGACGACGCTGTCATGAAGGAAGAGATATTCGGTCCCATACTGCCCATCATCACCGTCGAGAACACCGAGCAAGCCTTCCGTTTCATACAGCAACGCCCCCACCCCTTGGCATTATACCTGTTCAGCGAGGACAAGCGCGAAGAGAAGCGCTTCATGGAGCAACTGCAATTTGGCGGAGGCTGTGTCAACGACGTGATAGTGCACCTCTCCAATCACAACATCCCCTTTGGTGGTATAGGCGAATCGGGAATGGGACAGTACCACGGCAAGTCATCGTTCGAGACGTTCAGTCATGCCAAAGCCATCGTCAAGAGTTCAACATGGATTGACATCCCCGTACGCTATCAACCCTACACTTCGTGGAAGAACAAACTGCTCCACAAGTTCATGTAAGACGCTTCGCTAAGTGAAAAGTGAAAAGCGAAAAGTGAAAAGTGAAAAGCAAAAAGCGAAAAGTACTTCTTCCTCCCTACGAGCGAAGTGTCACCCCTATGGGGATGCCTATCGCGTGTCATGTGTGACGGTGTGACGGTGTGACAGAATGCGTATATCCCTTCACATCGTTTTTGACCGTTTTCGACCGTTTTAGTTAAATAATCCAAACAATGAATTACGAACTATTTCGCCTCCGATTTTTTTACTATCTTTGCACCGAAATACAGAAACAATGGAATTTAAGACTATACCTTGCCACGAGACACTTCGTCCGTTCATACGCAACTACTGGTTGCTGACGTCACAATGCACCGCAACGGGAACACAGCAGATGTTCTCCAACGGAGCTTCAAGCCTGCAATTCTACCTCACGCAGGCCATTCGCCTGGATGATGGCGACAAACGCTACCGCACCGTGCTGTATCATCAAAACATGCAGAAAGTAGGCGTGGTAGCCGAACAAGGTGCATTCAACATCCTCGGAGCCGAGTTCGTGCCCTTCTGCTCGCGCATGTTCTTCCGCTCTGAGATCAACGGCATCTATGCATCGGCAGAAGAACTGAACGACGACGAGTTCATGGCAGTCAACAAAAAGATATTCGAGGCGGAAAGTACCGAGCAACGCGTCGCACTGCTCGACGAGTTCTTCATGAAGCGCCTGGCAGAGTTCCCCGAGGGCGATGTCAACATAGAGAGACTGAATGACGTGTTCGACAACATCGTGCCCACCGACGGCACCGTTGCCCAGCCCCCGCGTCAGCAAGAAGAGTTCTCGACTGCCGACCTTGCCTCCACCGCCTGTCTCAGCCAGAAACAGTTTACGCGTGTCTTCAACAAATACGTAGGCATGAACCCCAAATCCTACCTGCGACTGCTACGCTTCAACAAAGCGTTGCAGATGTTGCAACGCGAAACGGTCTCTCCGTCGGGAGACAAAAGAGAGGTCATCGCCTGGCAATGCGGATACTACGACCTTGCGCACATGATTTCCGACTTCCGCGACATCTGTGGATATTCGCCTTCCGAACTCATTGAGCAGGGAACAGAACTGACCGAAGCATTCGGACAGCAGTTCAGCGGATTGATGAAGAAAAAGGTGAAGATAGAAAACCTTATATAAACTCTAAACTCCCCTCCCCCCTGGGGGAGATGGAGGGGACTAAATCTCCGGAACCAGATAGGCAGACAGGCTCTTGAGTTTCCTGCAATCCCTGACGTTTGACTTACGTTCGATGATGGTCACCCTGATCTGTCGTGTACGGATGTTGGGGAAACACAGGATACGCTTTCGTCCGATGGTGGTCATACTGCGAGCAGGCTCCTCCGAAATAATGTCATGCAGTTCCTGCCAATGCCCCCTGATGCGCCCATCCATGCTGCCCTCTTCGACGAAAGCCTCAACCTTGAACAGTTTGATGTCCTGCCCCTTGCTCATATCCTCGCACAACTGCAGAATTTGTTCGTTTCAAAGCAATTCTGTATGTTTGCAAACGAAAAGGGGCTCTTTGGCATTTATAGCCTACAACCAACTCAAAGGGCAGAGCCATCAATAGGCATCTCTGACACAGCCCTTTGTGGCTTAGCCTTCGCATCCACGCCTGAAACATCTCAAACAAAATTGATGAATGTCCGTTTTTTACAAGACGGGCATTTTTTTATGCCGTAACTTTGCACCCGAAATAATAAAGTGAACAGAAAAGGATTAAAAAAAAGATGAAAAGAATTACATTATCTTCAATGCTCACACTTATGGCATTGACAACACAAGCAAAGAGACTACCAGACATTGACGGGATAATAACAGACACAGACGGCAACCCCATTGAATTTGTTAACGTAGTTTTACTTGACTCGGATTCTGCATTCGTGCAGGGCGCTACGAGCAACGGCGAAGGACGATTCAAGATTCTGACACCCGAGGAAAACGGCATCCTCAGAGTGTCGAGCATTGGATACACTACGCAATATATAAATATGTCGTGCTTCAGCGGAAAGGTGCAGATGGAGGCTGACATGAAGATGCTCAGCGAGATTACCGTCAAGGGACAGATGCCTAAGACGAAACTCACGGGCAACTCTATGGTGACAACGGTTCAGGGATCGGTTCTTGAAAAGTCGGGCACGGCAAAGGAGATGCTCGCCAAGGTTCCGGGCATGTCGCAAAGGGGCGACGACCTTGAAGTGCTGGGCAAGGGAGCGCCTGTGTTCTACATCAACGGCAGAAAGGTGCAGAACATGGACGAACTGAAGCGTCTGCGCTCGGAGAAGATAAAGGTGGTGGAGGTGATTACCAACCCCGGCGCACAGTATGATGCCACGGTGAATGCCGTGGTGAGGATAAAGACCCTGCGCCGACAAGGGACGGGCTTTGGCTATGACGCGGAGGTGACAAGCAACAACGACCTGCGACATGGCTACTTTGACCCCAGCGCCAACCTTAACCTGCGCTACCGCACAGGCAACCTTGACCTGTTTGGCTCGCTGAACTACTGGAAGTGGGACACCGTCAACGAGAGCTATCCGGAGCAGGACAGCTATGTAGGGCAGAAGGAGGCACTGATGCACATCTGGCAGAACAGTTCCGCGCGCACCAACTGGATGGGAAAGGGACTCAACAGCACAATCGGCTTTAGCTACATGATTGGCGACAACCACTCCGTAGGTATGCGCATAGAGCGTCATGATGAATGGAACGAGCAAGAGATGTTTCAGAACACGGAAATAGAGAAGTGGATGAGTTCCAACGGACAGAAGACGGTAGAGAAGAGTAGCACCGATCAACACGAAACGAGCAAGCAACCCTATAACTGGAATGGTAATGCGTACTACAACGGCAAGCTGGGCAAGCTGGGCATCGACGTGAATGTGGACTTCCTCACCATGAAAACCTCGGATGGCACAGACATAGAGGATCGTCGTGACGGCAACACGTCGAATATGGATCAGTTGGAGAAGACCCAAACCCGAATGGTGGCAGGCAAACTCGTCCTCTCGTATCCTGTCTGGAAGGGGGCGCTCAATGTAGGAAGCGAGATGACGTTCGTAAAGCGTGGCAGCGAATACGGCATACAGGGCATTGAACTGCCCAACAGCCATTCGGACATCAAGGAGGACAACATCGCTGCCTTTGCCGAATATGCCTGCTTTCTACCCTCCGTCGGCAGCCTCAGTGTCGGCTTGCGATTCGAGCATGTGGGCTTCGACTACAAGGATCTGCTCGATGCCAGCAAGAGCATGAAGCGCTACACGGACGACCTCTTCCCCTCCGTCTCGTGGGCACGACAGTGGGGCAGCTGGCAGACCTCGCTCAGCTACAGCCTCAAGACCCGACGACCCGAATACTGGGCCTTGCGCGATGCCATAACCTACATGAACACCTACACGCTGCAGCAGGGTGACTCGAAGCTGAAGAACACCATGTCGCAGGAGGTGGGGGCTAACATACGGTGGAAGTTCGTGAACCTCTTCATGTCGTATGAGCGACGCGACAATGCCATCTCACAATGGTCGTACATCTACAACACCGACGGTGTCATCCTCATCAAGCACATCAACCTTGATGTACCGGCACGAAGCCTGGCTGCCTTCCTCACCGCCTCGCCCACCTTTGGATGCTACTCCCCCAACTGGACGGTGGGTGTGCAGAATGTAAGGATGACCCAGACGCTTGCTGACCCGCGTGAGGCATCGGGCATGCGTGAGGTGAAATACAAGAGGCCCATCTTCATTGCCGACTGCAACAACGCATTCCGCTTCAAGCACGCCTGGCAAATGGAATGTAACCTGAACTATGTGGGCAAGGGCGACGTGATGAACTTCCGACTGGTAAAGCCTACCCTCAACCTGTCGGTAGTACTCCAGAAGTGCTGGCTCAAGAACGATGCCCTTTGCCTCCGTGCCTCCATCAACGACATTCTGCAACGCAGCAACCAGCAGATTGAGATGGATTGCGGATACTACGTGCTGCATCAGGACACATACAACAACCGTCACCGCCTCAACGTGTCACTCCGCTACACCTTTAACGCTCAGCAAAGCAAGTACAAGGGTACGGGTGCCGGAAAGGAAACCGCTGGACGAATGAGCAAGTAAACGAATACAGACGTGTGACGGTGTGACAGAGAGGATTGAAGGTTGAAGATTGAGGGTTGAGGGTTGAGGATTGAAGGTTGAAGGTTGAGGATTGAAGGTTGAGGGTTGAAGATTGAGGGTTGAGGATTGAAGGTTGAGGATTGAAGGTTGAAGATTGAGGGTTGAGGATTGAAGGTTGAGGATTGAAGGTTGAAGATTGAGGGTTGAGGATTGAGGATTGAAGGTTGAGGGTTGAGGATTGAAGGTTGAGGATTGGGGGATGAGGGTTCTTTCTCCGCTTTGCTACGAAAGCATCGGGGCAAGCCCTCTGAGCGGAGGATTGAGTTGGCGCGATGACATTTTCTCATTTTCGTTTATTACCGTTTGTCTCATACATTTTCCCCCTTTTAAGCAGTTGATTCGGAGACTGCAATTCTCAAACATCTTTACAATTTTGAATGCCGAACAATTGCTTTGCAATAGAAAAAAGCAAGAAAAAGACCAATTTTGTCAAAATTTTAGAATTACAACATACTGATTATGAGGAGAGTTTCCGAGCATTACACGAGGTGCACCTGAGGTGCTTCCGTAGTGCCTCTGCAATTTGCAGGGGATCCTCGTGCAAACGTAAGGTTTACCTTAGGCGCAGGACGGAGGTTTGAAATTTGTTGACAAGAATCCCCTATGTCATAATAAAGAGAGTTCGGACCCTCTCCGCCCCATAAAGGGGCACCTCCCCCATAATGGGGAGGGGGGCTGGCGCGATGAGGGAGGCGATTCTGTCACACTTGTCACATTGTCACACCGTCACACGAAGACACGAGAAAGATAACAATGTCCATTTTTTACAAATCGAAATCAAGTAAAATGCGTATCTTTGCAACATCAAACTATAAATAAACAAAACAACAGACAAACAAATTCATCAACATTATACACACCACGTTTTAACCCTATTCACTATCGGAAAATATATACAAGAAAAGGAAACAAAAGCAATCAAAATACACGCTTTATGTATTGTTATATAGTTTATTACATAATTTATGGTGGTTCTTCTTTTTGATTCTCTTCATTTCTTAACAATTTATCTTAAAAGACTTTAAATTTGTTGCTTTTGTTGTTTATTTGTTGCTTAATTGAAATTTTATTGTTACCTTTGCAGTTGAAGTAACAAATACATATTGTTATCCATGGGAAAGCAAAGGAAACTAAACACTGATAAAGAATGCGTTACGATTCGCTTCAAGACTTTGAAATCGGGTAACAAGTCTATCTATCTGGACTGTTACTCAAAGGGCGAACGTACCTATGAGTTCTTGAAATTGTATCTCGTCCCTGAAACGAGTCAGGATGCCATTGATGCAAACGATGAAGTTTTGCAGAAGGCTGAAACGATTCGTAAGGAACGAGAATTGCAGTTTGCAACCAAGTGTACTTCTGATGATTCATCTACAGAAGGGATGAAGTATGCAGAAACTACTCCATCAACACAAACCGAGCCTGTTTCTTCTTTCCCTCCTGTTACTAAAAGCACTGTACTGCTTACTGACATGGTGCGTATCTATGGTGTTGCATACGAAATCAAGGGTTCACGCTCTGGTTACGAAAACTCCAAGTCATTGGTCTATGCCATTGAGCAATACGGAGCAGCCAACATCACACTTGATAAGGTGGATGTTGACTTCTGTACCAAGTTCGTCAAGTTTCTGAAGACGAATTGCATAGGCAAACGAGGCAAGAAGATAACGATTGCTACGGCAGAAGCTTTGTATGGCACACTAAGCGCAACACTCTCTATTGCAGTCAGACTCAACTTCATCACAACCAACCCAGTTTCTGCGATGGATAGCAAGGACAAGGTGAAGCGAGAATATAGCCAGCATCTCATCCTGTCAATAGATGACATACGCAGACTTGGTAACATCAATATGCCATCCAAGCGACATCAGGTAAAAGAAGCCTTCATGTTTGCCTGTTATACTGGCATAAAGCTCTCGGAGTTGAGAGTCCTCCGATGGAAAGACCTTACATTGAACCAAACTCGATGGACAATGCACATTGATGCAAGAAACATAGACGTGTCGATTACCAACGAGGCAATGCAATGGTTACCGCACAGAGGTAATGCAAAAATTGGCGACATTGTCTTCAATGACCTCCCCTGTGATAATGCTATACGTTATATAATAATAGACTGGATGAAGGTTGCCAATCTTCCCGAGAATATCACATTTGCCGTTTCGTTCCACACATACGAGCATCATAATGCTAAAAGCCGTGCTCAAATCAAGGAAGAGACGAAGGGTGACACACGATATAACCGATGGCGTAAAAACTGCATATCAAAACGAGCCCAGGAGAATGCAGTCGAGGTTAGGCAAGTTCAAGAAGAACAGAGCCAACCAACGCAAAGCATTCCATCGACTGCGCCAATTCCTTGTATACCGAAGAAACCATCTTCAAAATCAAAATCTCCTTCCAAGACTTCCACCAAGAAAGCCAAGGAACCACAGACAATAGACCTGCCGATTGACGCACTTGATGCTCTATTCGACAAGAAGTAACAAGTAACAAAATCCCACAGATATGGCAAGAAACAAACGAGGTCCACACGCAAAGGAACCTGTCCGTA
>JAZUKS010000094.1:0-3054 GCA_045643405.1 Bacteroidaceae bacterium
CCTGGGTTTCGTGCCTCAGAACGTCAAGGAAATCAGCAATACCCGATTCGATGCCTATCTCATCAATGACAGTAACTATTTCATCAGCTACACCTATGCCTGTGCAGAGGGGAACAGCTAGAGAGTACGTCAGCACGGCGAGATTGAGCCTAACACCAAGTTCCACCTGGAAGAATTCGACCGTTCAAACCTGAACGAGATTGAGCGTGTGGCTATCCAGTTCGTGGCCTATAAGGAAGAGAAGAATTACCTGCTTAAGCCTGCCGTGGATGTCCAGGTCCGCATTGACACCGTCAAGTTCTACAAGCTCCACACCTTCCAGCAGTCGGTTTTCTTTGAGAACCCTGCCCTGGTCTACGATGTGGTCAAGGACGACAAGCCTGCCCATCAGGTCTTTGTCCAGGCACAGGACCTTCAGAATGCCCTTCTGAAAAAGAACGACCAGCCTAAGCAGCCTGCCCGTGTGGAGAAAGTAGAGAAAGCCCTGGGAGGTCATGGCCTCATCAAGAAAGGCATCATTGAGGTAGACCTTCACATAGAATCCCTTCTGGACGACACTACCGGTCTGGGCAACAAGGAAATGCTGGAGATCCAGATGAAGGCCTTTCAGGAAACCATGGATGCTTACCGCAAGAGAACCGGCACCAAGATTGTCTTTATCCATGGCAAGGGAGAAGGCGTCTTGAGGCAGAACCTTCTTCAGGAGCTCAAGAAGAAGTACAAGCCATGCGTTTGGCAAGATGCCTCCTTCAAGGAATATGGCTTTGGAGCCACCCTGGTAATTATCAAATAGTGCAGAATTAAGTTTGTAGTTCATAAAAGCAGATTTTTAAGTTTTACTTAAGCCCATTGGCAATCATAACAGACGACCGACCCGCATCATCAGCTATGATTTCCGGTGGGTTTCTATCTACTTATACGATTTTGGGGGTCAAATGATTTACGCGACGATTTACGCGATGATTTACGCGCTCTGCCCACACGTCACAATAGTCACAATAATCACAGTGAAAAATGGGCACCCCCCCTGAAGAGTTCCGCCCCAGATTCTAATAGAAATATTTAAATATTTATATTAGCCCTTTCGGGCAGAGGATGTGGGTATACATTTTTGGGTGTGATTATTGTGACTATTGTGACTGTTGTACACATTGGGGTGTCTTTTCCTGAATAGGGTTGACTCTATTTTGCTTCTCTTTTTTAACATTTGAAATTCCGTACTGATAGAGTTGACTTTTATGTTTGATGTTCGTTGACGAGTTTTCAGACTTCGTTGACGCTTTTTCTGGAAAAGTTTACTCTTGACGGAATTTGATGACTTTTTGTTTTGTTTTGTTGACTTCGTACTGGATTCGTTGACTGTTAAAACCATGAAAAACACTCGGGGGAGGCCTTGCGGCAGGGGGCAGACAGCCCCCGAGAGCTATCTCATGCGCTGCCACATGCGTTGTTGTGCTCCCGTTTCCCGATGCACCTGAGACGGCACTTTGTAGCCGATGCTGCCATGAGGCCGCTGCTCGTTGTAGAAGCTGATGAAGCCGGAAATACGCTCCATGGCATCCTCCTGGCTCTTGAAACGGTGTTCGCGATAGATGACCTCGGTCTTCAGAATACCATTTACACGCTCGGCCATGGCATTGTCCGTTGGTTTGTAATCTTCTGTCATGCTGATTCTTACGCCATGTTTTAAAAGCTCCTCTGTATAGGCATTACAGCAGTACTGTACGCCTCTGTCAGAGTGGTGTATGAGATGATTCAGTTCTTCCTCTGTAGCCTGTTCCATTGCCATCTGGAGAGCTTGGAGCGTATACTGTGCCTCCAGCGTCTCGGACAGACACCAACCGACGATCTTGTGTGAATAGGCATCCGTTACAAGATGCAGATAGCTGCATCCGTCCACCAGGTCTATGTAAGTTATATCACTGACCCATAACCGATTGGGAGCAGTCGGAATGTATCCCTTTATCAGGTTCTTGTACTTGTGGTAGCGATGGTTGGAGTTGGTCGTATGCCGAGGCTTGGGCTTGGGAAGAGTCAACCCGAAATCATGCATGATATGCAGAAACGAGTCGCGTCCTGGCACCCAGTCGCGTTGGAACATACGCTTGAGCATGAGCCACAGCTTGTAGTAGCCTATGCCGGGGTCCATCTTACGGATCTCCTCCACGGCATCGATAATGCGCGTCAAACGTCTAACATACTCGGAATCATCGCGTTTCTTCTGGTAATACGCCTGTTTTGAGTGGCCAAACAGCTCGCAAGAATACCCGATCGTGAAACCGTGATTCTCGCGAAGGCGCTCTACTGCTTGGCCCCAGATTTTTTTCTTATGCGGATGCCTTGCTCCTCGGCTATGTCAATGAGGGTGTTGAGGGCTAGGTTCTTGTCCTGGCTCTTCTTCAGGTCCTTCTCAAGCTTCTCAACCTGCTTCTGAAGGGCGGCAATGAGAGCGCTCTGATCCGTGGATTCTGCTCCGTTATTTCCCATTTCCATATAGGGTTGTGCATTATACGGGGGCAAAGATGCGCATTTTTCATGAATCTCCAAAGGGGTAAGACAGGAATTTACCCAACTGGATAGGGTATTAACGTTAGGAAGGCCGTATTTAAAGCTAATTTCTTGTCTTGACTGACCACTTTGCATGTACTCGATGCAGATTGAACGCTTTAATGCGCGACTAAATTTTTGTCTACTCATAAACTTATTTTTTAACATTTGAACTCGTTTATGAGTCAACCTATTTCAGTACAAGACATAGTGAAAAAAATCCCACTAACTGAAAAGATTTTTCATTCCAGTTATCCCGAAAAATCTCATGAACAACCCCACTTTATATTATAATATAGATTTCACACTCCGTAAAATAAATTTTCCTTACATATTTTGCATAAATATACCACTTTTTTCATTCTATCCCCTAAAAAGTGCTTCTAAGAGTTCTCTGTTTTTTGCAGATCTAAAAATAGTACGTAACTTCGCATTGTCAAAAGAAATCCTCATTAAGGTAGGAACCCACCACCTACTGGTAATGATAACGAATAGAATTTATGAATT
>JAZUKS010000095.1:0-9605 GCA_045643405.1 Bacteroidaceae bacterium
ATCAAAGGCACGTCCTCAAACTTGAATACCTTGCCGATAGGACGTGAAGGAACCTCAATCACCAGCACACGGCGATTCTTCGGATTGGTCTTGCCTCGACCATCGTATGAAACGTTGCCTCCCTCGCCCGACTTGAATTCAACACGGTCTTCGGATTCGCGCATCTGCTGGAGATGCTGTATGGTGTATTTATTCTTTTTTGTTGCGGTCTTTGCTTTTCTATTGTTTTTCTATCCTCAACAGCTCGTTTATGTCCACTTCGAGGAGCTCTGCAATCTTGACGAATGTCTCCATTGGTGGCTGGCAAGCATTGGTGCACCATTTGCTTACTGTTGTTGGCGCACATCCCATTTGTTCGGCAAGCCACTTATTGGTCTTCTTTTTATCGACAAGAACCACTTTTATTCGGTTTTCCATTCTTATGCTGAAGTTATTTGTTTGAGGTCTGTTTGTACGTTATCTATCTCTAAGTAACCACTTACATGGAGTGCCTTGCCAAGGATGTCTGTCTTGAATGCTACACCTGTCCCGCTACATAACATAGTGCCAACGTGAAGGAGCAGCTTATATAGTTGATGCCCTTGGATATGAAGGTAAGCATTCTCTTCGTTAAGATACTCGTTTGTCATAGCTTCTGGGCGTTGGAGTCCTTCCAAACTGTCGTTAAACAACTTTGCGACTCTTTCTACGTATGCATTTCCATCGTTGGCAAGATCTTCTCGTTTTGGCTGAAGAGGCAGGCATGTGTTGAACTTTGAAACATTCCATAGTTGGTTCAATTCTGAGTCCTGGCTGTAATGCACAAGATAAAGAAGAGGCTCATATACAACGGCTGAAAGTTTCTTCAGGAAGACGCGAAAATCAAACTCAGAGTCAGAGACTAAATCAGAAAAACGTGCTTGAAGATGCTCTGCTTCACAGAAATGATTTTCCCAAGAGTAGGCGTATGTTTGCGCAATGTAGTTGTCTGCAGACAATTCCTTTTCTCCTTTCAACTGGCGTAGATCGCTATCAATACAGATAAAGAAACGCTTGGTCAGATAAGGTCGATAATGCAAGCATTGTTCGCAACCACGAGTGTCATTACCTTTATCATTCTTTGAATATGGCAGATATAGATACTTTGCAGGTGATGCATTTTGAAGCTGATTATTCCAAAATAGAATATCTTCTGAATCCTCCAAATGCACAACAGCCTTTATGCTCCTGTCTCGTAATGGAAGATTGCGGTAGTATCGTGCTTGTTCTTCGATTCTATTCATAATTCCGTTACTTGACAGGAGTGGTTACATCTTCCATATAGATAATCTTATCGCCCCATCCATCACCAAAGATGCTTGGCGAATGGGTGGTAATGAAATATTGGGCATTGGGATTGAGTTTGACAAGGATATTTATTAACTCAAACTGCCAACTGATGTCAAGCGAATTTTCAGGTTCGTCAAGTAATACAAATGCATCTTTGCCATCCAAAAGGAAAACACGAAGCAAAATCAGAAGTATCTGCTTTTCACCAGAAGATAAGGCGTCAATTGGCAAAACCTGATCATCACTTATTACATTGAACTTGTTTCCTTCAATTTTAATATACTTCCCTGTACTCATTAAAAAGCAGTTGTTGATGATTGAGCAGAAATCATCAATTTTTGCTTTCATTTCTGCCTGTTTCTCGGTAGAAGCATCAATCATCGTCATACGATAAGACATCATAGAGGGCCCCGTCTTCATGTCAAACAAGTAGTACTCAAGTTCTTGAGTCAAAGCGTTTGTTGTCTTACGTTTGTCACGCATGACAAAATCATCAACAGATCGAATATATACAACCTGAAGTTTTTCCTCATTAGTGAGACTGTTGAAAGCTTGAGCATAAATATTATGTAATAGCGTGGTCTTGCCACTACCATTTACACCGACAATGATGTTAACATCGTCATTAGCGGTGAAGTGTACATCGTACTTGTGCCAAAGTTGAGTTTTGATTTCTTTAAGTTTAGAGTAGGACATAGTCTCTGGTCTTTAGTATGCTCTTTGTTTAGCAAAGAGCATACATTATTAATTATAGGTGCAAAGTTAATGTTTTTTCTGCGGAAAAAAGAAAAAATAACTGTTTTTCTGCAAAAATCCATCATTTTAATAACATTTTCTTCACTTTTATACCATGCTATTATCATTTTGAAGCAGAAAAAGACGTTAAAATTCAGTTAAAAGACAATTCTAGCAGTTTATCTTCTCTCCTTTCAATGGTATTCTGAACAGAGATAATTCTTATCAAAAAAAATGTAGCAAAATAGTGCTTTTTTATGCGGTTATTTTTGGTTATTTGGGGATAAATTCTTACCTTTGCATTGGTTTTGTAACATGTTGATTATCAATGCTTATTTTGATTTTTGCGACATGTGAGCAACACCTTGTGCTAACGCATTGATAGTCAATATAAGTCGTTTTCGAGGAGGTTAAGTAATTCCTTCCGACATAAAAGTTGTAATATAAGAATAGCGTGTGGCTCAGATGAGTTACACGCTATTTGCTTTTTGTGGTTCAGAAAACGGCATTGCCATTCATCGTGGTAAAACAAGTTGCAACAATCACGAAATGACAATTCATTCATCATTGCTACATGCCAGATAGAACAGACAGATTTTAAGGACAGAAGTGTCTCAAGGTGTTCGCTCTGCTTGCTGGAATAACCCTCATGGAAACTGTGCAAAACTCCTTGATACCATGCTTTTTGTGTTCTGTCTTTGAAAAAAAAAACGGAGGAAATGACGAAATGCGATAAAAAAAGCGTACCTTTGCGCCCGAATTCAATAGAGAAGAAACCCAAACTAAAATTTGCCACTATCCATAATGAGGTGGCCATTACTACAATGAGGAAACCTTTAGTTCTTTTGCTCGCCCTTATGTGGGGAGTGAGTCTTTGCTTTGCAGCAAAGGTAAATGGTGAGAAAAGCATCACCGTGAATGGTGAGAGTCGTTCGTACATCCTTTATGTACCCGACAATGTGTCAGCAAGCCCCGCTCTGGTATTTTCGCTACATGGCGCTTCGGGACACAGTTCCGACTATAGTCCATTCCAGAAAAGTGTAGCCGACAGCAAGGGCTGTATTGTGGTGTATCCGCAAGGCAATATCCAGGACTTCGGCCCCTTCGGCAAGGTTCCCGGATGGGCCGCTTTCGGAGAGGAAAATGAAGACCTTGACTTCTTCAAGGCCATCATCAATCAGGTGACAGGTCTCTATCCCCAGATTGACAAGAACCGCATCTATTGCTGTGGTTTCTCAAACGGTGGTATGATGACCTACAGCAACTCAAATACTGCCAGCGACATCTTTGCGGCTTTTGCCTCTATCAGTGGTTATCCCATCAACGAGATGCATCTGCATCACCACGGTGCACGTCCTGTGCCCTTCCTCCATATTCATGGCAAGAGTGACGATTTCGTTGTGTACAGTCTGATGGGTACTATCCGCGATAATATGGTGGCGCGCAACGGTTGCAACCCCGTGCCAACCGTGACCAAGACCAGCACCTACACCAAGAGCGTGTATGCGGCAGGCGAGGGAGGTTTTCCCTATGTTTATTACGAGGTGGAGGGTATGGGGCACAACGATTATACCGATCGTACCGAGGATGGTAACTCTGCCTTGACAATGTGGAAGTTCATGAGTCAGTACACGCTGTCTGATGCATGCGATAAGACTTTGAAGTGGAATCCCAACCTGGATGCTGACGGTTTTCTGCCCAAGGAGCATGGATGGAGTGTTTCCGGTCGTGGGACACGATACGTGTATGGCGATGCTACGGCCACTCAAAACGTGTGCCACTCGTTGCAGTTTGCCAAGGGCAGTTATCAGTTGCGCCTTGAGACAAGCGGATCATCGGCACATCATGTCACCATTAAACTTGCCTCGACCGACGGAACCCAGGTGTTCTGCAAGAGCGTGAGCGTAGGCGGTAAGTTCTACATTCCCTTTACAATAAGTCCTGATTTTGGGGAGTATACCATTACCATCCTGAAAGAAGATGCCGATGACAAGTTCGTGTCGCTGGGTGCCTACATGACCACCGCCACATGGAGTGGGGCAACGAAGGTGACAAGTGCTGATGTTGAAATGCCAGCGCAGACTCTTGTTGAGGTGAAAAAGAACGTGCCATTGACACAGACGGATAGTTCTACGCAATTGTGTGATAAATCAACCTCGGGTGGCGTTACCACTTTCACCATTGTGAACAGTGGCGATGTTGAGGTGGTGTACAAGATGCTCGATGTTGATGTAAAAGGATACGATAAGGTGGTGGTAACCTTTGCCGAACCTCTGCCTACAGACCTTCTGTCAGCTTTCGGTTCTGCACAGCCAACAATTGATAAAGGTACTACTACTTATGCTTACGACATCACTCCCGGCACCGCCACCTTGTCAGAGATTGCCCTCATCGCGCTCTTCAAGGGTGCTGGTACCACCATCAAGGTGAAGTCGGTCGACTTGGTGAAATATGTGGAGGAAGGCGACGAGGAAGATGACGAAGAGACCCCTTCAGGGGAAGGACTGAGTAAGATTGTACCCCTTACGCAGTCGGATAGCGGAACGACCAAGTATGCGATGACGACCTCGGGTGGCGTTACCAGTTTCGTAGCGTCAACAAGCGACTATGTACAGGTTGTTTATAAGATGCTCAATGTGGACGTAAGAGGTTATGAGCAGGTTGTGGTGACCTTTGCCGAACCGCTTCCCACCGACTTGCTGTCGGCATTCGGTTCTTCTCAGCCCACGTTGGCATCTGGTATTACCAGTTACACCTACGACATCCCGTTGGGCACTTCCACCTTGTCCGAGATTGCCCTCATCGCATTGGGCAAGCCTGCCGGCACCACTGTCAAGGTGACGTCCGTAAAGTTGGTCGACACAAACGGCAACGTGGATGGCGAGAATGATGGTGATGATGACACATCCTATGTCTTTCCTGACGCGAATGGCGAGAACAGCACCTTGTTCTCCGTGAAGAAGGACTCTTTCATTCCTAACATCTACGCATCGGGAAAGTACCTCTATGATGCAAGTGAGCAGGCATGGTATTTCTCGCCCGGCCAGTATGGTTTTGGCGGATGGCGTAGCGAAACCGGTTTTGACGTGAGTCAGTACCGCACGCTCAGAGCCGTGTTTGCCGAAGCACCTTCCAACGGTGTCACTTTCCGCGCCTTCAAGCAGTACGATTACTGGAATGGAGAGACCATAGAAGTGGCGTGCGACGGCAAGACATCCGTAGATTTGGACATCTCGGATATTGACCGCCTTTACTTCGTGGGTTTCTGGGCATACGGCTCAGAGGATGCCAGTCGCATCTCTATGAAACTGAAGCGTGTTACCCTCGTTCCTTTCGACAAGGGAGATGCAAACAAGGACGGCGTGATTTCCGTGTCTGATGTTCCTTCACTCATCAATCAATTGCATGGTAGCACCAATGCATGGCACTTGAATGTGGATGGCAACGAAAAGGTGGACAAGTCCGACGTCGATGCGTTGGTCGACAAACTGCTCGAGGCTCTTTGATTCCAACTTCAACGAGTCAACGGGGTCAACGAGTCAACGAGTCTTTCTCCTCACAAACTTTCTGCACCCTAAAAGGATACTCACTTGCCAAGGACGAAGATGTATTCTGTTTGTTTGCATAGTTTAAACTGCCGGTTGATGTTGCTTTATCATGATGTTTATTAATTGTCGTATTACTTTTCGATTATTCGAACAGTTCTGCAATCTCTTGGAGGGCCTGCATCATCGTAGCGCATAATACGGCAACTACGGTTAATAATATTCTTTTCATACTTCGTTCGGGTTCTTGGTGCAGTCATCTACCAACTGACCGTCCTGTTGTTTCTTCTCTTTCTTAGGGAACGTTGCCTCGTAGGCCTCGAAGGCCTCCTTGTTTTCGAAGGCAACGTAATAGCCCTTGGGGGTGTGGTAGGTGCCTTCTATGCCGCCCAGGTAGCCGGGGATGAGTTCCTGGGCAAGGAAGTAGGGAACCTCGGCTTCCTTTGGCTCTGCATGATAGTGGATGCCAAGAGTACTTGCCACAACAAAACCGGCATTCTTGTAAAACTCAATATTTCCCTCCATGCAGACGACGCCGATGCCCATCTCACGAGCCTTGCCGAGGGCATGCTGTAGCAGCTTGAGCCCGTAGCCCTTGCGCTTATAGTCGGGATGAATGCTGATAGGACCAAATGTAGCCCCCTCTAACTCCCCCAAAAGGGGAGAATTTAAAATGATATTGGCCTTGGAGAACATCACATGGCCTATGATTTTCGGTTTGCATTCCTCTCCTCCCCTCGGGGAGGTCGGGAGGGGGTCTTCCTCCATCACGAAACTGAGTTCGGGGATGAAGTCGGGATTGTTTCTGTATTGGTTAAGCACGTAATGCTCCACGCATCCTGGTGCATACACATTCCAGAATGCTTCGCGTGTGAGGTTCTCTACCTCGCGGTAATCTGTAGGTTGCTCTAATCGTATATTCATGTTCGTGTGTTTTTTTGTTACATTATGTTCTATGCTCTACTAATTCTCAATATACTTTTTTGTCCAATGGTTGTTTGCATCCCCATTCCTTGGCAACTTTGCCGTAATTCTTTTTGCCAAAGAGCTTGAAGGCAAGCGTGATGAACGTCCTCACCACCCACGGGAATGTCTCTGGACCTGTGAATTTGCTGGCCTCGGGCGTCATGAAGTTGCCGTTGAGGGCGAAGGAACGTCCCATGGCAAGGTATGGCTTGAGTATCTTCTCCTGTCCCTTGCCCTTGGTTATGCGAATGCCGAAGTTGTTGCCTCGCACAAGGCATCCGGCGTAGTCGCACCCCAACTGGGCGGGGAGGCTCTTCAGGAACTGCTCGCCACATCGCAACTGGCATCCCTCTGCAAAACCACCTTGCAGGATAAACGACATGCGGGCAGGCTTCTGCCTCGTTGTGGGCAACGACTCCAGGAATTCAAGCAGAAAACTTGGCGCACTCTCCACATACAAGGGCAGGGCAATGATGATATTGTCGTTTTGTGCAAATGCCTCACGCGCGCTATCCCACTCACGACGGTTGGACAGCGTGTAGACCTCGTATGTGGCACCCTTCTCGTCAAGTCCCTTGGCGAACCATTGTATGATCTTGTCCGTATTGCTGAATTGCTTCGTGCGTGGACTTCCGTTCATTATCACTATATGCATATTGCCTCCTCCATCTTGTCAAATGAATAAACACCCAGTGACTTGCCTCCAAGATTCTGGGAGGCACGCTGACACCAGAACTCCAGCAGTTGCGAGTCGGCATCGCCCACATATATCACTCCCACGTTCAGCGCACCATAGCGGAGCGTGTGACGCATCTGTCCGTCGCTAAAATAAAGTCCCATATTCAGCAAGGGCAGTATTCTGTCCATCACCTTCTTGCCCTTCGAGTTGATAAAGCCCAAGCTGGTTTCTGCTATCAGCCAAACGTTCTCGCTATGAACCAGTACCTTCAGCACCTGTTCGTAGTCATCCTTCAGCGCACACACGCCTGGCGTCTTGAGCCAGCAATGGTTGCATCCTATGCAATGAGAGATGTTCATGTCAGTGGTGTGGAACACTTCTGTGGCGTACTTCGATGCCAGCATCCCTCTGAGTTTCTCGGCTATTGCTTTCTCTGCAATAGTGTTTAGTATTACCGTATTCATTCTTGTTGTTCTTTCGTGTGATGTGTTTAAGACGCAAGACCCTCTCCGTCGCTTTGCAACACTCCCTCTACTTTCGTCCTGTAGGCAAAAGTCGGCAATGGGGATTGCCTCCCCTTTCTTCTGCCCTGCGAGCGAAGCATTCCGTTGGGCTGAGCGATGAGACCGAAGCTACATTCTGTGGATCACCTTGAACCGGCTGGTAATCTGTGCCATCATCGACACGACACTAAAAATCAGACTTGGAAGGAAAAGGCCTGTTTTCATCATTTTATCTCTTTTATCACATTATACATTTCGCATCCGAATCTGTCTCTGTTTTCAAAGCGCCCAACCGTCTAATAACGCAGATGTCCGTGATGCTGTTTTGCCGTTTCGTAGGCGATGACTTTGCCCTCTTTGTTGAATGTCACTAGAAAATAAGCGGGTTCGGGACCGGCTATCTCGCCTATCATCTTCTCATAGACCCATTGTTCCATTTCCCTATCGGCATTCTTCATTATAGGGGTTCCCAGCAGGCTGCTGATTTCCGCTTTGTCCATGCCCACCTCGACCTTGTTGATCTGTGCCGTCGAACGGGTGGCAATACAACTGGTTGTCAGCAGACAACCCATGATTGCCAATAACACAAAAATCTTTTTCATCTTTTTATCTTCTTTTTAATATGATCAACTCTGCATCTGCACCATCTGCACCATACTCACTAACGAGGATGTACTCCTCGCAACAGGCAATGCCATAGCACTTGCTGTCCTCCCTCACGACCTGATTGCCCCAATAGGTGGCATTGTCATCAAGAAGTTTCACCTCGTTGCCGTTGATGCTGTAAGGTTGGTTGATGAAGGAACCCTGCAACACGTAGAGGTTGTCGATGTGAAGGCCGGCGATGCCGAGTGCATTGACCTCCTCGATGAAGACCTTCTTCATGGGATGGTTGGCATGGGGCAACTTGGCATCATCGCCCTTCCAGCGCTTCAGGGTGGGGTAGTAATGCAACAGTACGTCCTTGTACTGGCATGCGGTGAGGCTCTGCCCCGTGTTCTTGTTGTATTCCTCTACGAACATCGAACAGTACTCCGCCATCTCTTCCATGGTGAAGTCGCCCGTAAAGGCTCCATCCTTATGGCAATATATGCAGTAGTCTTCGTTCTTACTTTGGTCAGCATTCGTGCCGAGCACGTTGTTAGTGAGTGGCATTCCACAGCTCTGGCAAAATCTTGTTTCTTCCATATTTCTTTTATTGATGACGTTATACACCGAACTTTATAAATGTGGCTATAGTATTGAATATCAGTATGGATGTTTGGATCACAAAAATTGCGAGCAACAAAATAGCAACATATTAGGGCATTTATGGGCAGTATAAGGAAGCAAAAAGAAAGGTTGATGCGTAATTTGTTACTCGGCTTGTAGAATGTGGTTTGTTACTCGGTTTCTTGGGTTTGCATTAGACATTTTTGCTTGTTTTAAAGTGAAAGAGTAATTACCGTTTTCTGGACTATTATAAATTGTCCAACCTGAGCATCTAATGACATACATAAGCACTAAAGTGATGTTTATGGGCTTCAAAACTGGAAGAAATAGTTAAAAATGCATATAATTTGAGATTTTCTTGGTGTCAGATGATTGAAATTGAGAAAAAAGTCGTACCTTTGCGCTCAAAGAGCGCGACTTACACAAAACATGTGTATCTAAAAGGTTCCTATAAACTATAGAATTATGGCAGAAAACAACATAGAAGGACGCTACCTTAATCCATTGACCGATTACGGATTCAAGAAGGTATTTGGCGAGAAGGACATCATGATTGCCTTTCTCACAGACTTGCTGAACCCTGTTTCACCTATCGAGGATGTGATTTTCCTCGACAAAGAGATGGAGGCAGACGGTGAAGATATGCGTAGTGTTATC
>JAZUKS010000096.1:0-38120 GCA_045643405.1 Bacteroidaceae bacterium
AGTTCTGGAGCTTGTTTCCGTATTCGGTCTGCCACTGAGCATCGGCATTTGACCAAGAGTAGTCGAGGGCGATGTTCATGGGTACGCGCCATGAGTCGTAGCGGAAGTTGTTGGCACCACCGCTGGGACGCATCATGGAACCGTCGAAGTTATTGTAGTCGGGGTTCAGACCGGTAATGGGGTGAACCGACTTGTGCAAGTATTCGCGTGCAGCCTTGGCGCACTCGTTCCAGTACTCGCTGCGACCATCGTTAGCCCACTTGGCCCAAACCTCGTAGAAGGCGGGGATGTGGTATGAGGGGTCGGTGTAGTTGGAACCGGGAGTGAAGGCGATGAGCTTGCTCTTCTCGTCGATAAGGCGGGGCTGACCATCCTTGCCCATACAGCAGTCGATGATGTACTGAGCCTCCTTGAGGTAGTTGATGCCGGTGTCGTTGCCCCAACGGTTAGAGGCAAAGATAAGGCTGGTGATGAAGTAGAGCTCGCCGTCGGCAGCAGCGCCCATAGCGGCACCGGTACCATCGGGCTTAACGCTCCATGCGAAGTAACCCTTCTGGTTGCCTTCCTTCATCTGCATGTACTCCTTTGCCCAGCGGAACAGACGGTCGAAGACGTCCTTTTTGTTCAGCTGAACGGCAATCATCATACCGTAAGACATTCCCTCGGTACGTGCGTCGTGGTTCTTCACGTCGCTGATGATGGCCATGTTGTTGGGCAACTCAAAGTAGATGCGGTCGGGACCCACGAAGAGTTCGTAGTAGAGTTCGTCGATCTTCTTGTCAATCTGTGCCTGGCTGTATCCCAGTTCGGCAAAGAGGTTGCGGTACTGCTTGGTCTCGAAGCCGCCCTTCTGCCAGGGGTAGAGTGGAGCGGTGCTGAGCAGGGCGGGATGAACCTCGGGCTGCATGTCGAAACCGATCCAGTCGACAGCCACCTCACGGTTGTCGGCACTCTGAATCTTGAGGTCGGCCACGCCACGGGGATGGCTGTTCATGGGCAGGGTGATGATGGTGAAGTCCTTGGTCTCGGGCACGTCGATGGTGGCCAGGATGCCCATGGTCTTCTTCATGCGCTCCATGAACTCGGCAGGCATCTGACGGTTGCCCCAGCGCATGGGCATGCGAGCGGAGAGGTCGCGGATGATGAGCTTGCCACCCTTGGGAGCCTTCACGCGCAGGCTGATGAGGTTGACCTGCTTGCTGCCGAAGTCCACCTTATTAAATGTAGAATATGCATCTGCCTCGTTGTAGATGATCTGCCAACCGTCGAAGCGCTTGGTGGTGTCGGGGTTGACAAAGTCGATGCGAACACCGGTAGGACTGATCTCGCTGTAACGGTCGATCTGGATGGGCTTGCGTGCATCCACCAAACCAACGCCACGCAGGGTGGGCTTCACGGTCTGGATGGTTCCGTCCTCGTTGAAGAAGAGCGAGTCGCAACGTACCGAGCGCAACTTGTCGAAGTTGGGTGAGTAGTCGTTGTGATGATAGAACAGGTACCACTGGCCCTTGTACTCGATGATGCTGTGGTGGTTGGTCCAGCAACCGGTGGGCGACTGCTCCATGATCTTGCCCTTGAACTCGAAGGGTCCCAGTGGGTCGTCGCTCATGGCGTAGGCCAGGGTCTCGGTCTTGTCCTCCACCCAAGGATAGGTGAGGTAGAACTTGCCTTGACGCTCGAAGACGTAGGTACCCTCCTTGAAACCTGCGGGCAGACCTGTGTCGACGGCCTTGCCGATCATCTTCATCTCGCGGTCGCCAAACTTGCGTGTCTCAGAGGGACTCTCATCTGACAACTCAAGCAGGTTGTCTTTGAGAATGGCACCACGCAGGTTGCCACCACCCCAGTACACGTAGTTCTTGCCGTTGCTGGCACGAAGCACGCAGGGGTCAATGCCATTGAGTCCCTCGATGCTCTTGCTCTCCAGGCGGTAGGGACCTTCGGGCAGGTCGGCAATAGCCACGCCAATGCCGAAGCCGCCACCACGCTGACCTTCGCGGGGTTTCATGCCATTGGGGAAGTAGAAGTAATACTTGCCGTCCTTCTCCACGCAATCGGGAGCCCACATGGAGTAACCCTTGGGATTACCCCATTCCACGTTCTTCTGGTCTACGATGACGCCATGGTCGGTCCAGTCGGTAAGGTTTTCTGACGAGAACACGTGGTAGTCGGCCATGCAGAACCAGTCCTTGCGGGCAAAATCGTCGGGAGCGGGAATGTCATGCGAGGGGAAGAGGTACACTCTTCCGTTGAACACTTTTGC
Source organism: Bacteroidaceae bacterium (assembly GCA_045643405.1). Taxonomy (GTDB): domain Bacteria; phylum Bacteroidota; class Bacteroidia; order Bacteroidales; family Bacteroidaceae; genus Physcousia. The sequence goes on from JAZUKS010000096.1 coordinate 2,264, forward strand.
CGTAGGGTCGGCAGAAAACTGATCTCGGATGATGGGGTTCTGAGCCATTGCGGTGGTGCAAAGGCCCAAAGCCATTAATGATAAAAGAGATTTTTTCATTGGTATATTTTGTATCTATTATCTTGAGACTTAACAGAGCGCCACATACGCTCTCAGTATTAGACGTGAAAAATGCAAAATGGTTTAGTCTGCGCTGATTTTTTTATTCAATCATGGTAAATACATGGCCAAAGATGCCGAATGAAGCGGTCTCCTCCTTGCCCAGGATCTCTATCTTGGTGGTACTGAACAAAAGGTAGTTGTTGTACTTCAGTGTCTTGTCTAAGGCAAAGTCGCTGACTGCACCTGTAAGGAGTGATCCCAGTTTGCCACCAACCGTCTTGTCGCTTGTCTCGCTCAACTTGCTTACAAGTGCCGATTTATGCTCTTCAACCTTGGGGTTTGATGTCCACAACCACACGCATACGGCGCCCAGGAATGTGACTGTTGCTATGAGTTTTCTCATTGTTTTAAGTTTTTATTATATATTAAATATGTATAACGCTGGCAAAGGTATAAAAAAAACTAATACGACGAAAGCAAAACGGACTTTTCCCCTCGCACGAATAGGGTTTTTCCCTCTGCGAATAGGAGAAATGCGGGATAATACGCCTAAAATGTGCCTATCTTTGCAGTAGAAAAAAACAAAACGAGTATAAACAATTTAAAACTTTACGATTATGACACGCAATATTTTCTTCTCAGCAATCATGTTTGGCATCATGTCAATGTTTGTAACCAGCGCTAACGCACAGGGCCGTCACGGCAGAATGGGGAATGCTCCTCGTCATGAGATGCGCATGAGTGACCATGGCAGAATGGGTCATCACGAGATGGCTCCCCGTCACGACGATCGTCACTACAGCGTGAATCTCCGCCACGATGTTCACTATGCAGCTCCTCATCACGTTGCACACCACGCTGACTACCGTTGGGACAACCGCGGTTACCTGCACGGATGGGACGGCAGAGTTCGTCGCTTTGACGATGGCAGATGGGGTTACTTCCGCGACGGAGCGTGGTACTACTACGACTGCTTCTACGAGCCCGATTACTACTTTGCTCATCCCGTTGCTCACTTCCACGATCATATCTTCAACTCACGCACGGCTCGTCGCGCTGTAGGTGCTGTAGTTGGCGCAGTGGCAGTTGCAGCTTTGGTTGATGCTCTGGTAAATTGAGAAGTCCCCCTCCATCTCCCCCCCAAAAAAGGGGAGAGAGGGGCTGGCGCGAGGGATGGTTGATGGTTGATGGTTGATGGTTGATGGTTGATGGTTGATGGTTGATGATTGATGATTGACGGTTCTTTCTCCGCTTTGCTACGAAAGCATCGGGCAAGCCCGCTGAGCGGACGATTGATGGTTGATGATTGAGGATGAAAGGTTATTGGTTAGAGGTTATAGAAGGCTGGCGCGATGATTGATGATTCTTCTGCCCTTCGAGCGAAGCATCGGGCAAGCCCGCTGAGCGGATGGTTGACGATTGATGATTCTTGTTTAATTTAACTAAAACGGTCAAAAACATTTGAAGGGAAGGAGGCATCCTGTAACACGTCAGCCGCCCCTCTATGGGGAGATGGCTGGCGTGGTCATTATGGTCAAGGTCATTAAGGTCAAAAAGGCAAAAAGTTTTAGTCAACGAGTCAACAAGACAACGAGTCAACAAGTATTAGGGCTGGCGCAATGATAGCACATTACGCCAGCCCGTTTTTTTTGTAGTATACTTCTAGAAAAACTTTGCGTCTAAAACCATCTCACACGAAGGCATGAAGAAAACAATCCATGAAATCTGCGTCATCTGCGTCAAAAACACCCACACGAAGGACACGAAGGAATTAATTTATGAAATTTGTGTCAATTCGCATCTAAACATCTCACATGAGAACATTTTTGTATCAATAGGACGTATCATACGGAAAAAATACCTATCTTTGTCGGTAGTAAACAATCATTATACAGATCATGAAAAAGAACTTGCTCGCTTTTGCCCTGATGCTGATGCCAGCATGGGGTATGGCACAACAAACATACTCGCTTTCGCATAGTGACCCCGCAAAGCCCAACGAAGAAAAGGTACTTGAACAGGGAGGCGGAAAGACCATTGTGGGTGTTACGCATCCTTCCATCACCGTTTATCTGCCTAAGAAGGAGGTAAGCACTAGGGCGGCCGTCATTCTGTGCCCAGGAGGTGGTATGAGAGCCCTGTCATGGACAAGCGATGTGGAGCGTATGGCGCAGTTCCTGAACGAGAGGGGAGTGGCTGCCATCGGACTGAAGTACCGTCTGAACACGGTTCCCTTTGCTCCCGGAGGCGGTGGAAAAATGCCTCCTTTGGTGGACGTGACAGGTTTCCAGAAGTTCGCTAAAGCCAATTGTAATCCGATGCCCGGTGGTGATGGCGACATTGCCATTCTTAATGCCGTGGCTGATGCGCGTGAAGCCATTGCATTGGTGCGCAGCCATGCGACGGAGTGGGGGATTGATGCCTCGAAGGTGGGATACCTGGGTTTCTCTGCAGGTGGTGGAGTTGCCATCGGTGCTACCGTACATGCTCAGGAAGGCGAGATGCCCGATTTCCTTGTCTCGGTGTACGGACCTTCGTTGCTGGACGTGGAGGTTCCTCAGAATGCTCCCGACCTGTTGCTCTTGACACGCGCTGAGCATGGTAATGTGGCTGCTGGTTGCCTGCAACTCTTCCTGGAATGGAAGAAGGCTGGCAAGAATGCCGAACTTCACATGTATGGTGATGGCAACGGTCCTTTCTTCTTGTCAGAGCCTACCGGAACCAATACAACCGAGACTTGGGCTGATAACCTGATAAGTTGGATGAGGGCGCGTAAACTGATAAAGTAATTGGTGCGCTTGAAAAGGAGGATTAAAGAAAGATTCTCTAATTTAATTGAAGATACGACTCAGCAGACTGCCAGAGGGTTTGCTGAAATAGTGGTCAAGCTTCTTGATGACTTGTGAGCGACAGAATACAACGACACTGTCGCCTGGTTGTACTTGTGTGTTACCACTGATAGGCATACCGACATCGCCACGTACAAGACCACCCAATACCACACTCTCGGGCAATTTGATGGCACGGATAGGTTTCTCGGTAATGGGAGAACCTTCGGCAGCCGTGAACTCTGCCACATCAGCATTGGCAATGTTGAGGCACTTCATGTTGTTTACGTCGGCATCGAGCATCATCTGGTAGATGTGGCTTGCGGCGATGGTCTTCTTGTTGATAATGGTACCAATGTCCAACTTCTCTGCCATGTCAACATAGTCCATGTTCTCGCAAAGGGCAACGGTCTTGCGCACACCCATTCGCTTTGCTGCCAAGCATGCCAGGACGTTTGTCTCGGTCTCGGGAGTTAAGGCGCAGAAAGCCTGTGTGTCATAAATACCCTCTTCGATGAGTAATGAAGTGTCACGTCCATCACCCTGGATAATGCGAATCTCGTCGGTGTCGAGCAACTCGTTCAGACGGTTGCACCGGTCGATGTTTTGCTCGATGATCTTCATCGACATGTAGTCGGGTTTCTTGTTTGCTACGTGAACAGTAGTACGTCCACCACCCATAATAAGCACGTTCTTCACGTCGGCATAGTCCTCCTTGCCCACAATCTCACGAATGTATGGCACATACTTCTTTGTCGTCATGAAATAGGCAATGTCGCCCAACAAGAGTTCGGTGGAACCATTGGGGATGAGTGTGTTGCTGGCACGCTTGATGGCAACAATGTGGTAGGGACTGTCGGGAGGACAGAGTTCGCGGAGGGGTTTGTTGAGAATCTTGGCAGACTCGCGCAGTTTGATGCCCAGCATCACCAAGGCGCCATTGTGCACCTCCCAATACTGGCGTACCCATGAGCGTTTTAAGCCCTCGTAGATTTCTTGTGCGGCCAACTGCTCGGGATAGATGAGCGAGTTGATGCCCATCTGTCTGAAGAACTCCTGATGCTGTTTTTTCATGTATTCGGCATTGTCCACACGTGCCACGGTCTTTTTGGCTCCCAGATTATGAGCGAGCATGCAACAAGTGATGTTTCGTGCCTCGTCGGGTGTAACAGCAATAAAAAGGTCGGTTTGCGTTACGCCGGCCTCCTTTAAGCCCATGATGCTTGAGGGGGAGTTATTAAAGGTAATAAGGTCATAATTGCCCGCTTGACTGAGTGCCTCGGTCTTCTCAAGACTCTCATCAATAACTGTGATGTTGTGGTTCTCGTCTGAGAGCAGTTTGGCAAGATGAGTGCCAACGGCTCCTGCGCCTGCAATGATGATCTTCATAAGATGAGCTTAATTGAAAATGAACAATTGAAATATTTACTCTGGTTTGCTATCTTTATACTTGGTGCATTTGTTGGGGATTTATTGCCTCAATAATTGCTTCCTCGTCAATACCCACAATGTGATGAAGTTCGGCAACTGTTCCGTGTTCTACGAAATTGTCGGGCAAGCCCAAGCGCTTTACACGGGGTGTGTATCCGTTGTCCATCATGAATTCTATGACTGCTGAGCCCAAACCGCCATTTTTAGAACCATCTTCGAGGGTGACGATCTGCTTGAAACGCTTGCCCACCTCGTGGAGTAATTCCTCGTCAATAGGTTTCAGAAATCGCATGTCATAGTGTGCTACGCAGAGTTCCTTGCCTTGCTCGCTTGCCATCTGTTCGGCCTTTTTTATGGCTCGTTCAGCAACATTGCCAAGGGGACCGATGCTCAGAATGGCAATGTCGTTGCCTTCCTTGAGGCACCTTCCTTTGCCAATGGGCAACTCCTGCATGGGGCATTCCCAGTCGGTGTGCTCGGCATTGCCACGTGGGTAACGAATGACAAAGGGCCCCTTTCCGTCGAGTTGTGCCGTGTACATCATGTGGCGCATCTCGTGCTCGTCCATAGGCGAACAAATGGTGAGGTTGGGGATGGGGCGCAAAGCAGCCATGTCGAACGCACCATGGTGTGTGGCACCGTCTTCTCCTACCAGTCCGGCACGGTCAAAGCAGAATACCACAGGCAGACTTTCTATGGCTACATCATGGATGATGTTATCATACGCACGCTGAGCGAAGGCAGAATAGATGTTGCAGAAAGGCAATAGACCCTCAGTTGCCAATCCGGCAGAGAAGGTCACTGCGTGACCCTCTGCAATGCCCACGTCAAAAGCGCGATCGGGCATTTCCTGCATCATGAGGTTCAACGAGCATCCTGTAGGCATGGCAGGCGTGATGCCTACAATGCGAGGGTTCTGCTTGGCCAATTCGACAATAGTATGGCCAAACACATCCTGGTAGCGTGGGGGCATGTTCTTGTTGTCTGAAACAAAGCGTTTGCCTGTTTCAGGATTGAACTTACCAGGAGCGTGCCATTCTGTGGCATTCTTCTCGGCTGGTTCGTAACCCTTACCCTTGCGTGTGTGGATGTGTAACAGTTTGGGCCCCTTCATGTCCTTGATGCTGCGTAGCGTGCGCACCAGTTCAATGACGTCGTGACCGTCGCTGGGACCAAAATATCGAATGTTCATGCCCTCGAAGATGTTCTGCTGGTTGTTGAGCAGAGCCTTCATGGCATTGTTAAACGCAATGATGCGTTTTCTGCTTCCTTCGGTAATCCATCCCCATTGCATCAAGCGCTGTGAGGCACGCTGACGGAAATTGTTGTAGGTAGTTCCTGTGTGCAAGTGGTGCAGATAATGCTTCATGCCACCAACGCTGTGGTCAATACTCATATTGTTGTCATTGAGCACTATGAGCATGTCGTTGTCGATGTAGGAGGCATTGTTCAGGCCTTCGAATGCTAATCCGCCTGTCATGGAACCATCACCAATGACTGCCACGGAAAGGCGCTTTTTATCCTTTAACTTGTCGGCAACAGCCATGCCCAGTGCAGCCGAGATGCTGTTGCTTGCATGACCGCAGGTAAAGGTATCGTACTCGCTTTCAGAAGGACAGGGGAATGGATGCAGACCACCCAATTTGCGGTTGGTCTTGAACTGCTCTCTTCGTCCGGTCAGCATCTTGTGAATATAAGCCTGATGGCCTACATCCCATACAATACGGTCGTTGGGCGTGTCGAAGACATAGTGCAAGGCGACCGTAAGTTCTACCACACCCAGCGAAGAGGCAAAATGCCCTGGGTTCATACTCAACTCCTGAATAAGGCATGCTCTCAACTCTTCACAAAGCCGAGGTAAGTCTTTCGTAGAAAGACGACGCAAATCGGCGGGTGAATGAATGTTAGAAAGCAACGTGTCTTTTTCCTTATTGTCCATTGTTGAGTTGTTTATAGCCTTAAAGAGGGCAATTTGAATACAAAGGTACAAAGAATAATTGAAAAACTGCAAGCGAAAAATAAAAATATACCGTTTTGAGGGAGGAAATGTACTGACAAAAATAAGATTTTGTCTGAAATGATACGCCTTTGCATAAAATTTAGTAATTTTGCGAGTAGCAAAACCCATGTACGAACAATGGCTTTGCAGAAATAATAAAGTAAGGTAATAATGGCAGAGGCAGATGCATCAGAAATAGTGAAACGGACGGAAGTGGAAACGCTCCCGTTGCTTCGTGCTATCTGCCCGGGCGACCGATTGGTAATGCTGGGTTCGTGCTTTGCCCAGTATATGGGTGAGCGCATGGCGACCAGCGGTTACGAAGTCATGGTGAATCCACTTGGCACCCTTTTCAATCCTTTCAGTATCCGGGCTACGGTGCGTGCTGCCCTGCATACGGAAGACACCGTTTTTCCTATCTTTCCTGCCGATGGCGAGTGGCGTTGCTGGTGGGCAAATACCAGAATCAAGGCTCCTACACCTAACGAACTGGAACTCTTGTTGCGTAATCGCTATCAAGAATTGGGCGAAGCGCTCAGAAATGCTGACCACCTTGTGATGACGTTGGGAACAAACGTGTGCTATAAGACACGCTTCCCCAATCCTGCCAATGGGACAGATAATTCGGGCGAAAATGAAGCACTAAAGGTGGCAAGTCATGCGACAGGACAGGGTAAGGACGATGCCTCATACATCGTTGTTACCAACTGCCAGAGGCAACCCGATAGGTTGTTTCAGGAATGGAGAGCAACGGTAAATGAAATCGTGGAAGATATGGCAAATACGGTGGAGGAACTTTTAAAAGTGAATCCAAAATTGCAGATTATCCTTACGGTTAGTCCGTACCGATACCATAAATATGGTTACCATGGCAGTCAACTATCCAAGGCAACCTTACTACTGGCTGAAGATGAAATCATCAAGCGTTTCCCCAAAACGTGTTGCTATTTCCCTGCTTACGAAATCTTGCTTGATGAGTTGCGTGACTATCGCTTTTATGCATCCGATGGACATCATCCCGCACAAGAGGCAGTGGATAGAATCTGGGAGAAATTTGCTTCCTCCAATTGCCGGGTGTAACACAGGCAATAAGGGGTGAGAATCATTCTTTTCTCGCAGTTGAACGCACACGAGCCGAAAGGCAGAATCTTTGAACTTAGGAAGTTGAAAACTTCTGAATTCTAAAACAAAAAAAATGAACTATACAGTTTCTCAGATATCAACCTTGATTGGCGCTCATCAATTGGGTGAGGCCGAAGTAGAGGTGAGTTGGCTGCTTACCGACAGTCGCAGTTTGTGTTTCCCTGAGGAAACGCTCTTCTTTGCCATCAAGACTCCTCGTGGCGACGGACATCGCTACATTCCGTCACTCTACCGACGTGGAGTTCGTGTGTTTGTGGTGAGTCAGCAACCCGAGATTCCTTATCTCGATGCAGCGTATCTATTGGTGCCCGACACATTGAGTGCATTGCAACGACTTACAGAGCGACATCGTGAGCGTTTCAATGTACCCGTCATAGGAATTGCGGGCAGTAATGGTAAGACTATTGTCAAGGAATGGCTCTATCAGATACTCTCGCCCGAGCGTGTAGTGACGCGCAGTCCTCGTAGTTACAACAGTCAGATTGGCGTGCCGCTAAGCGTGTGGGCACTTGATGAACAGACACAGTTGGCAATCTTTGAGGCGGGCATCAGTCAACCGGGCGAGATGGCTTCGCTCGAGAGCATCATACAACCTACCATAGGCATCTTTACCTGTCTGGGCGATGCTCATCAGGAGAATTTCGCCTCTATGGAACAGAAGTGTATGGAGAAACTCCTGCTCTTCAAGGATGCTGAGGTACTGTTCTATCCTGACAATGATGAGCGCGTGAAGCATTGCATTGAAAAGAGTGGATATAAAGGCCGTCTCATCCCCATTGCCATTGATAGTATGGGCACAGACGGTCTTTCTGCCGATAAAGCCATTTGTGCCTCGGTGTGCGAGTATCTGCAGATGCCTGCCAATGTAATCGAGGAACGGTTGGAAACATTGCAACCTATAGCGATGCGTCTTGAGGTGAAGGAAGGCAAGCATGGATGCACTCTTATCAATGATAGTTATAACAGCGATCTGGGCAGTCTTGACATTGCGCTCGATTTTATGAGCCGACGTCCTGATGGCAAGCAGCGCAGTCACTCTCTCATCTTGAGCGACATCGACCAGATTGGCATGGAGCCAAAGGCGCTTTATCAGCGTGTGGCTGCGCTTGTGGCAGGGCGTGGCATTACGCGTTTCTTTGGTGTGGGCGAACAGATTTGTCAGAATGCACGGCTCTTTGACCAGACCGGCATGGATTTGCATTTCTTTGCAACCACGGAAGAATTGCTTGAGAGTTCGGCATTTGCCTCGCTCAACGAGGAGGTTGTGCTGATCAAAGGTGCTCGTCGTTTCCATTTTGAGAACGTCACCGAGCAGATGGAGATGAAGGTGCATGAGACGATTCTTGAGGTCAACCTCAATGCGGTGGTCGACAACCTCAACTATTATCGCAGTTTCCTCAACCCCGATACAAAGATGGTTTGCATGATTAAGGCAAGCGGTTATGGGGCTGGTAGTGTGGAGTTGGCACGAACCCTCCAAGATAGCCGAGTGGATTATCTGGCCGTAGCAGTGGCTGATGAAGGTGTTGAACTGCGTCGTGCGGGCATTACCGCGGGTATTATTATTATGAACCCTGAGATGACCAGTTTCCGCACCCTTTTCCGTTACCGCTTGGAACCTGAGGTTTACAGTTTCCGTCTGCTCAATGCTTTGATAAAGGCTGCAGAGCAGGAAGGTATAACCGACTTCCCCGTGCATGTGAAACTCGATACTGGTATGCATCGTCTGGGATTTGACCCAATGACAGACATGCCACAACTTATCGAGGTGCTCAAACATCAAAAGGCCATCATTCCCCGTAGTGTCTTCTCACACTTTGTTGGTAGTGATAGTGATGACTTTGACACTTTCTCTGCCATACAATACGAACGTTTTCAGAAGGGAAGTTCAGAACTGCAATCTGCCTTCTCGCATCATATTCTGCGTCACATGTGCAATAGTGCCGGCATAGAGCATTTTGCCGAGCGACAAATGGACATGGTTCGTTTGGGGCTGGGGTTGTATGGCATTAATCCACGCAACAACCGTCTCATTCATAATGTATCTACCCTGAAGACTACCATCCTTCAGATTCATGATGTACCCGCCAGCGAGACGGTGGGGTATAGTCGTCGTGGCAAGTTGATGCGAGACAGTCGCATTGCTGCTCTCCCCATTGGTTATGCTGACGGTCTGGATCGCCTGCTGGGTAATGGCCATGCCTATTGCCTTGTCAATGGCAAGAAAGCACCCTATGTGGGTAATATCTGTATGGATGTTTGTATGATTGATGTTACCGACATCGATTGCCAAGAAGGTGACATGGCCATTATTTTTGGCAATGAGTTGCCTGTCAGCACGCTTTCTGACATCATCAATACTATTCCCTACGAAATCTTAACGGGTGTGTCACCTCGTGTAAAGCGAGTGTACTATAAGGAGTAATCCGACGCCGATTTGTGTCAGAAAAAAACGAGGCTACACGTCAAACCGTGTAGCCTCGTTTATATTTTGTTGCCAATGATTATTTCTTCAATACCTTGCGTGATTTGCCATCAGCAGTCTTTTGGATATTGATACCCTTTTGTGAGGTGCTGACCTGCTTGCCATCGAGTGTGTAAATGGCTGTGTTCTGCGCATTGAACGAAGTACTTGCATTAACATCGCTGATGCTGGTCCACTCGTCCTCGGTTGCTGTGTGAATCTCAAGGTTCTTGAAGTTAACCTTACCCTTTGCTGTGCCACGTGCTGCGGTGAAGGTGTATTCTGCCCAGCCACCGGTGGTCTCGAACAGCAAGGTGACGTCCTTGTTGATTTCTACCTCTTGCGACTTGAGGGGGTAAACGCTCTTTCCGTTCTTCTTGAGCGAGATCTTAACGGTACCGGTTGGTTCCTCGGTTTCGCCTTCTTCCTTTTCAACCTCTGCTCTGAAAGTCATCTTGTACTTGCCATCCTCGAACTGAAGAGACTGGTACACGTTCTGGTTGGCATCGGTCTTGGTAAGCGAACCGAACTTCAGGAGGGTTGAGGTTGCGGTAGGTGCAAAGGTCCAGCCATGAGACTTGGGAGTCCAGTTCTCTGCATCGATGTTGGGACGCCACTTCAGGGTCTCGTCGCGCTCGGTGTCGAGGGTGTACTGACTGAAGAACTTCCACATCGTAATGGCCGAACTGTTGTCCTCGGTGTTGTTGGTGAAGTCGTTGTGACCCATACCATCGATTTCGTAGTAGATATAGGGGAAACTGCCTTCGGTGGCGGCATATACGCTCTTCCTGTACTTACCGCTTACGGTCTTGACTTCGGCAACGGGATTACAGCCATTGCGGGCTACGATGTTATCTACGATGGTGGGCACGAGCGAGTACTTCACGAAGTCATCAGCCTTGCCGTGGATGTGGAGGAAGGGGAAAGGACGTGCGCTGGTATGATGCAAGTGGAACTCGTTCAAAGGGAAACCGCTGATTGAGGCAAAGGCAGCGAAGATGTCGCTACATTGGTTGGCCACGGTGTAGGTCATCATACCGCCATTTGAGAAACCACAGCAGTAGATGCGCTTACGGTCGATGGGATAAGTCTTGTTGACTTCCTCGATGATTGCCTTGAAGAAGTCAATGTCCTGGGTGTATTCGCCTGTTGAACGCCATCCAGGCAGGTCACCTCCAAAGACGGGGAAGTTGATGGTCTGGCCCTGAGGATACACTACAATGCAACCATATTTGTCAGCAACGTCGCTGCGGAAGGGTGCCTTGTCGTTACTGCTACCGCCTGTTCCGTGCAGACTGAAAACGAGGGGTGCATCTGCTTTCACGTTGTTGGGAACGTAGAGCTTGAAGGTACGAGTGTCGTTACCCACCTTGATGTTTACGTTCTTTTCAACTTTTGCCGCCATCACACTGAATGTAGCAAAAGCCATCACACAAAAAGATAACAATAATTTTTTCATCATTTTATAATATATTGGGTTATTTGTTCATTACTTTCTTGCCATTCTTGACGACGACACCATGATAGTCTGTGCCAACCTTTTGCCCCATCATATTGAACAATGTGGAATTGCTGGAGGTTTCGTCCTCCTCGGGTGCCATAATGTAGGTGGCATTGCCGATGGTTATTTCATCGCCAGCCTGTGTGTCGATTTCGTAATCGTAAGCATACGTCTTGCCCGATAGTCCCAGTTTGTGGGTTTCCACAAGTTCTGCACCTTCGATAAAGAGTTTGGCGTATGAGCGAACACGCAGTCTTCCTCCTTTCAGACTGCGAATGGTAGCACTGGTAAGCACCGCCTTCTCCCACGCTATGTCTACCTCGAAAGCACCACGTGCACGCAGTCCCTTTACACTACCGGTCTTCCATGTAGAGGGTAGGGCTGGAAGCAGGTGAATGGCACCATCCTGACTCTGTAGCAGCATCTCGGCAATACCTGCTGTTACGCCGAAGTTTCCGTCAATCTGGAAGGGTGGGTGAGCGTCGAACAGGTTGGGGAAGGTACGGCCCTTGGGGTACTTGCTGACGTCGGCATCGTCTTCCGAAGGCAGCAGGTTCAGCATGTTCTTGATGATGGTGTAGGCATGGTTGCCATCAAGCATGCGTGCCCAGAAATTGGTCTTCCATCCCAGGCTCCAACCCGTAGCCTCGTCACCACGCTGTGTCAATGTCACCTTGGCTGCATCGTAAAGCTTGGGGGTGCTGATCTTGCTGATTTGGTTGGATGGGTACAATCCATAGAGATGACTGATGTGGCGATGCTGGTCGTTGGGATTGTCGGCATCCTCCAACCACTCTTGCAATTGCTTGTACTTGCCTACTTTCATGGGAGGAAGTTTATCTATGGCATTCTGCAAAGAGTCACGATATTTCTCGTCAACATTCAGTATCTCAGCGGCATGGAGTGCATTGCTTAAAGCGTCCATCGCAATCTGGTTGTCCATGGTGCAGCCGGCAATGATGGGCGATGACTTACCCATAGGCTCATGCTCGGGACTGACCGATGGAACCACTACAAGGTAACCGTATTTGGGATGTTCCTGCATGTAGTCGAGGTAGAAGGTGGCTGCTCCCTTAATGACGGGATACCACTCCTCTAGGAATTCCTTGTCGAGCGTGTACTGGTAGTGCTCCCACAGATGAGTGGCAAGCCATGCTCCTCCATTGGGGAACATGCCCCAATAGGCACCATCAACAGGTCCCGCAATGCGCCAGATGTCGGTGTTGTGATGAGCCATCCAACCACGGCAACCGTACATCGTCTTTGCTGTCTTGGCACCTGTGACGCTGAGGTCGCGAATCATCGAGAATAGGGGTTCTGCAGTCTCAGAGAGGTTGCAGACCTCTGCGGGCCAGTAGTTCATCTCTGCATTGATGTTGATGGTGTACTTGCTGTCCCAGGGGGCATCTTTCTTGTCGTTCCATACACCTTGCAGATTGGCTGGTTGTCCGCCCGGTTGTGAACTGCTCAGTAGCAAATAGCGTCCGTAGTTGAACATCAGGGTTACCATACCCAGGTCGGTAGTTTTCTTGGCAAAGGCCTCCAAACGCTTGTTGGTGGGCAGTTCGCTGTTGGGCATGGGCGTACCGAGGTCCAGGCGCACACGGTTGTACTGGCTTTGGTATTTCTCAATATGACGGTTCAGCAGTTCTTCATACGAATGGGTACGGGCTGCTGTCAGCAATCGTTTGTTCTTTGTGTCGGCATTCCCCTTCGTATTGTTGTAAGCAATGAAATTGGTGGCAGCCGAGATGTATAGTGTTACTTCCTTGGCATTGCGAACCGATACGTACGATGACATCTTGGCCAGTGTGCCGTCGGTCTCTGCTTCCACGCGGCACTTTGCGGTCAGAGCCGAAGAGATGCCTTCCTGTCCCTCGCCTTTCACGGTTGCGTTGAGGTAGTCTTTGCCATAGGTTGTGCTGGTACTAAGCGGACAGTCGTATGTCAGTTTCAGGTTCATCAGGGTGTCGCTTGTAATGCGCATCACGATGATGCTGTCTGCAAGCGAGGCAAAGGTGGTGCGGGTGTACTGGAACCCCGCAGACTTGAAACTGACCGTTGAAATGCCTTGTTGCAGATCGAGTTCACGGTGGTAGTCGGTAACGTTCTTCGAAAGCAGTTTTGTCGATGTCACCTTCAGATTACCCAAAGGTAGGAAGCGCATGCCATGAGGCCCCTTTATGAAGTCGGCATCAATGATGTCTTGCGCCTTTTTCTCCTGTCCTTTGAAGATGAGATCGCGCACCTCTTGCAGTCGGTTCAACGATTTTGTACTGTTGTTGTTATGCGGGCCACCACTCCAGAACGTTTCCTCGTTGAGTTGCAGTTGTTCTGTGGTGGTACCTCCGTACACCATGCCACCCATTCGTGAATTGCCGATGGGCAGTGCTTCCAACCAGATGCTGGCTGGAGCCTCATACCATAGTTTATGGTCGTAAGGGTTTTGGGCCTGCGTGCTTGTACTGATGGTCAGCAACACTATGGCCAGGGTTTTCTTTATCAATTTCATTTTGTTGGGTATAGGATGTGGATGCTTAGAACATATAATTTCTTTGATTACAGGCCAGGAACATGTATTTTATTTTACTTTAAGTGTTGCCTGGCTTACGTGCTTGCAGTCGGGACCCGTCATGATGGTGAAGTCACCGGGTTCGAGGACATATTCTAAGTCAGAATTGTAGAACTTCAGGAGTTCGGGTGTGATGGTGAAAGTCACGGTACGCTTTTCGCCGGGTTTGAGGGTGATGCGCTCAAATCCCTTCAATTCCATGAGTGGACGACTGATGCTGGCCTCTACGTCGCGAATGTAGAGTTGTACCACTTCCGAAGCCTCACGCTTTCCTGTATTGGTAACCTCCACGCTGGCTGTGGCAGATGCGTTACTGTACATCTCGTTTTGGCTCAGTGATACCTTGCCGTACTCGAAGGTAGAGTAGGTGAGACCATAGCCAAAGGGATAGAGCGGACCATTGGTTTGCTCGATGTAGTTGCTGGCAAATACGCGGAAGGGCTCGCCGTCGGGTACGGGACGTCCTGTCTGCAACTGGTTGTAGTATATAGGTAGTTGTCCCACTGCCTGGGGTAGGGTCATCGTGAGACGGCCAGAGGGTGAAACCTCGCCAAAGAGCACATCGCAAAGGGCATCGCCACACTCGCTGCCAAACCATACGTTCATAATGGCGGGGATGTGTTCCGACTCCCACTTCAAGATGGTAGAGCGACCGGTGAAATTGAGCAATACGATGGGCTTGCCCAGTTTGGTAAGTTCTTCAAGCAGACGACGTTGTGGAGCAGGAATCTCCAATTCGGTGCGACTGGTTCCCTCACCGCTCATCCATGCACATTCGCCCATGGCACACACGATGACGTCGGCTTGCTGGGCAATGCGCAAAGCCTCTGCCTTGGCAGTTTCTTCATCCACACGGGGAATGGGTTTTATGCCGTGTCCTTGAGAGACGGTTTGTTGAGTCTGAGCATCCTCCAAGAGGTTGCAACCTTGAGTGCAGAGTACCTTGCCCTTCTTGCCTACAGCTTCTTTCATGGCCTCATATACGCTTTTGTACTTTTCGGGCTTGGCAGAGAATGACCAAGTGCCGGCAATATCGTCCTTGTTGTCGGCCATGGGACCGATGAGTGCAATGGTCTTGTTCTTGCTGAGAGGCAGTACGTTGCCTTCGTTGCGTAGTAATACGAACGACTCGGCCGTAATCTTGCGGGCCGCATCACGATGCTCCTTGCTGTAGGTCAGGTTCTTGGCGCGCTGACTGTCGCAATACTTATAGGGATCGGTAAAGAGTCCCAGTTTCCATTTTGCTTCCAGCACGCGGCGGCAAGCCTGGTCGATTTCCTGCATGCTGACCTTGCCCTCGTTGAGCGACTGACTGAGGGTGCCGACAAAGCCCTGCGACACCATGTCCATGTCCACACCAGCCTTGAGGCAACGAGCCGACACGCTTTTTACGTCGCCCACGCTCCATCCTCCTTGTTGCATCTCCGTGATGGTGGCATAGTCCGTTACCACGAATCCGTTAAATTTCCATTGGTTGCGCAATACCTCGGTCATCAACCAGCGATTGGCAGAAGCAGGCACATAATCCACGATGTTGAACGATGTCATCACCGACCCTGCTCCAGCCTCCACGGCGGCCTTGTAAGGAGCAAAGTATTGATTGTACATGCGCAATCTGCTCATGTCTACCGTGTTGTAGTCGCGTCCCGACTCTGCCGCTCCATATAGGGCAAAGTGCTTTACGCACGACATGATATTGTCCTTGCCACTATAGTCGCCCTGATATCCACGCACCATTGCCTCGGCAATGCGACTGCCCAGGAAGGGGTCTTCGCCGTTACCTTCTGCCATGCGTCCCCAACGGGGATCGAGGTTGATGTCCACCATCGGACTGAATGTCCAGGCAATGCCATTGGCACCGGCTTCGGTGGCAGCAATGTGGGCACTTTGCTCAATGGCTTTGAGGTCCCATGTGCACGAGAGGCCGATGGGAATGGGGAAGAGCGTCTCGTAGCCATGGATGACGTCCATTCCCACGATGAGAGGGATGCCCAGTCGGCTTTCTTCCACGGCCACCTTCTGCAACGCGCGTATCTTGTCTACACCTTGTACGTTGAGCACCGAACCCACACGTCCGGCAATGAGTTCCTTGCCGATACGTGTCTGCGAGGGAGCACCGGTGTTGACATCATCACCGGTAAGCTGGTTCAACTGTCCAAGTTTCTCCTCCACGGTCATCTTGCTAAGCAAGTCGTTGATGAACGAGTCCATATCGGTTTGTGCATACATACCTTGACTGATCAGCAAGGCAAGGGCGTATGTGGTGATTCTTTTCATATTAAATGGTATTACCTGGTTGAAGAATTTGTGTACAAAGGTACAATTATTTTTTTTGAAATTATCATCTACGTGTCTAATTAGCACTTTTTTTCATCGCTTTGCAACGAAATTATCAATGTGCACGTGTGTAACGCGCTAAATTTACAGATTCGTTACAATGGTGCCTTAGTGCTAATATAACTTTTTTTTTCTCCATTTCTTTAGTTTCCGCAAGCTAACGCTTACATTAAATAAAAGTCTTTTACCACATACAATTCTTCTCTTGCACGAGTCATGGCTGTGTACATCCACTGGTATACATACGGTTTTTCATTTAGTGCGAACGACCGTGGAATGTCAAGGAAAACCTTCTTCCATTCTCCACCTTGAGCTTTATGGCAGGTTAAAGAATACCCATACACGGCTCTGATGGCATTCAAGAACGGATCATTCAGCATTGCTTTGCGGAAAGCATCATCCTTCTGCTTAATGTTCTTGTCTTTCATGCGATGGTAGAAATCTACGTACAAAGCCTTCTGCTGTTGTTGAGTAAGATTAGTAAAACTGCCATACACGACCTCTTCAATCATGTATTGCGAATATACTCTCTTCGAAAACATCTCCTCTACTTCTACAAGAACAAACGTGAGTCCTGCACGCCTTGTTTCTGACACGATTTTTCTAACGATAATTTGATCACCGTTCATCAGAGCAGACACATAGTTGTTCTGCGTTACTAGCAAAAGGTCACCCACACTCAGTTTCTTCCCGGCAATACCCAGGGCAGGACGTACTATGTCTGTCACATCGCAACATTGTCTGTTGGAATAACTCAACAACGTAGCTTCCTCAAAACCATTCTCTTTCACCACGTTCAGATATTCCTTGTAGAGTTCTGCAGGTGTATTAAGCACATGGATGTTCTTGTAACCCTTCAAAGGAAATTTTGCCCATTTCCATGGCTGAGGCTGTAGATAGAGCTTACGCATACGGTGAGCAGACTCCACAATGTCGTTGCCATCAGACTGACGTACTATCTCTGTAAGTTCGGTTTCACGGACGTTGATGTTGAACTTGTTCTCCAAATAACCAGCAGACAAGGCGGGAGATATCTTCTGCGAGATGGGAGGTAACTGACATGCATCACCAATGAACACAAATTTGCCTTTTGGATCATAGTCAAACAGGTCACTAAGCAAGCAACCGCTTCCAAATACAGCCTGTGTGTCGTTTGAATCCTTTTCGTCCGAAATCATAGAGGACTCATCAACAAGATATACGCATTGCTCATTCGTTTCGATCGGACAAAGATCGAAATTTAAGTAAAGCTGTCCAGAGTCATCCGACTTACCTGTCTCAAAACCTTCAGATACCTTTTCCATGTCCTGATTCAGATCTTGAAACTTGTAAATTAACCCGTGTATGGTGCTGGCCTGGCAAGCTGTTGCATTTGTCAGTACTTTTGCGGCTCTGCCTGTTGATGCAAGCAGTACAAAGTCCTTCTCACGACGTTTGAGTTCGTTGATGAAGGTCTTGACCAGAGTAGTCTTTCCAGTACCCGCATATCCTCTCAGGACGTAAGCCTTGCATGCGTCATCCTCGATAAACTTTACGAACTCATTAAATGCACTCTGCTGTCCTATAGTCAGCTGAATTGTTGGTGTTGTATTGAAGGTGATAAAAAGGTTTTAATAGTGATTGATTATATTTGACATCTCTCTTGTCTCACTTATGCAGCCCACAAATCGTAGCATGTAGAGATCTGATTAAAAAGAGCCAGTTTACGCGACTTAAAGAACTCAGTTTTCATCGTCTGTTGGAAGATTCGGAATGCTTTTTGCAGATGCTTGCGGGCCTTCCTCATATTCTTCTTCTTGTAGTTCCCTATTGCTATGTTTAGGCACTCCTCCACTTGATCAAGTTTGTTGCTGACGTTCTGCTTGCGTGCTGTGGCTTTTTTGTGCTGAACATACAAGTCGTACCTCTCATGCACTTTTGCCTTGTCATTTCGTAACTCCAGTGGCTGACTTGTCACATGCCAGCCTCCGCACATCTTGCAATAGTATGCACGAACTGGGCAGTAACCAGATTCCTCCAGTATGCTTTCTTGGTTGTAGTGCAAGAAGAGCTCTGCTTCTTTCTGACTTTTGAAGAGCTGCTTGGGACGTCCGCATTCCGGGCAGAACACGTTTCCGCGCTTTGGCTTCTTGGAGGTGTTAACACTTGCAAAGTAGCCGTTCAGGGCATTTGCGAAATAGTTCTCAATAAAGAAAAATGTCGTTGTTGCGGTTGCAGTAACATTTTAAACGATTGTCCTACTGTTTCTTTTCTCGTCCCCAGTCGGTTTAGGACATGCGTTTCTCTTGAACGCGATGCAAAGGTACGACAATATTTTCATGCAATATGTGAAATGCCTTTTTTCACGTTTAGGCATCAAATGCTGTGTACTTTTTTTGCTTTGCCAGATTGTTTCTTTTGAACAATCTGGCTCTGCTTCTCTGCAGGATGAGTTATGCCGTCTTGCTTTTTTCCTTCTCGAAGTAGTTCTCAATCTTGTTACGACAAGAGATTAAGTTATAAAGCAAATGATCAAGTTTCGATATTACTCTTTGAGTCTCTTCTACTTCCTTGATGACCAGTTTCAGTGCTTCGATTCTCATTTTACGCACATCTCTGCTCAGACGAGGCAGCGAGAGATGTTGTAAACGAAGGAGAAGGCGTAGCATGGCGCGTTTCTTGCTATTATAGTGCCAATTCATCCGATAGTAGCAGCGCTTGCGGATATCTGCATAGATTGCATAATCTGCAATAGAGGTAAGGCTCTCCACTTTGCTCTCGGCGATTTTCTTTTCCGCTTCCAGTTTGTCAATCAGGCGGATGAGGTCGGACAAGTAGATGCTGCAGACTTTGAGGATTCTATCCACATAGCGTTTCGGCATGACTTGTACAGGCAACACGGATATATTCTCCACAAAGTCTAGCGAGTTGGCAATCTTGTTCGCTTTGACCAATGTCAGCTCATCGCCAGTTACGTCCGTGCTTGACCCGTTGCAAGGAGATTCGAATCTGAAGGAGATTGCGGTTCGGAGTTCCTCAATTCCCGAAGTCATACGTTCCAGGTGCCCAATCAGCCAGCTGAAGATATATCCCTCCTTCTTGTACACAATGTCATTATAGAAGTTAAGAGCATCTGTCATGACATTCTTCCATTCATCCTCACTAACTGCATAGGCATAGGTGTATCGATGCATTGACGAAAACTCGGCATAGCGATAGCGGATGTAATCAGTGTAAGGAGTCAGCAGCAGATCCTTATACTTCACCAATAGATGAAAGTAGCTACAACTGCCAAATCCGAAGTTTGTGGAGATGATGTATTTCACGTCCTCACCGAAGTTCCACTCTATCCCTGTCCAGCCTCCATAGCGGTGCGAGCAGGCTACGACATCTTCCTCCTTTTCTATCTCTTTTATTGTATCCTTCATGGCAATGGCATTTGCTCTTTCATTAGGACAACTGAGATGTTCCTCCATGGGCAGGAAGGGCAGATAATCACTATAAGCACAGTTGAGGTAGGGGGAATAGCGATGGAACTCACGTAGTTCCTTCTCCGTCGGCTGATGACTCAGCTTATAAGGACGCATCACTATCTTGAGTTCCTTGCTGTTGTTCTGACGTACTATGGCATAAACTGTGCCGTTGATGCTCTCTTTTGTAAATAATGTTGGTGTATCTGCTGTAGTACCCTCCAAATTTAAATGGTTAATAGAACAATTTGTTGTTTCACGATTTGGAATGCATATTCTTCCCAAGATTAACGCATCCCATTTCTTCATTTTGCAGAAGATAGTGTTTGTTAGGTGACCATTTCCTTGTAGCCATCTTTTAATGCCTCTTTCCAGTTTTTACCCTGTTTTTTTGCTTTGGCCACACCTTTTGCAAAACGAATTGCATACTTGACGACGTCGTCTTTTTTATCTCCCTTTAACGCCCTTGAACTTGGGCTAATCATTGTTGGAACGGTTGTCTTGTCCTCCTTTGATTAATGGTTATCCAATAGTTTTCTTTTATGTCCTCCTATTGGTTTAGGACCATGTTTCTCATAAAGGTACGATGAAACTGCTAAAAGAGTTTGCTTGTCGCCATACTTCCTATTAGTCCTCCAAGAAAACTCCCGAGAGCAGTTCCCGGTCCAGGACAAATGCAAGATCCAATGATAGCGCCAATACCACTTCCTGCAAGTCCTCCGCTCGCCTCAGCTGCATTTTTCCCAATGCTCTTTGTGAGTTCTCGTCCCGTTTTTTTCCCAGTGGCATAGTCATACAAATCCTTAGCTGAAGTACAAGCCAATCCAACCCCTGCCGCAATCGTGTTTGTCTTCATGGCATTTGCCATAACAGAACGAGATGCTGCTCCGTATACAGCCTTCCCTGCCAGTCCGGTAGAAGTACGTGATACGATTTTTTTCCCTAGCTCTGTTTTGCATATGGTATCAACCGAAGCTCGACATCCGTGTGATGTTGCCTTACTGACTGATTTGCCAATTGCACTCTTTAAGAACTCATTTGTAACCTGCTTTTTTGCTTCATCATTGCAAGCACCTTTCAACAAGTTCTCAAATACTTTTTTTTCTCTTCTTAATTTTGTTGGTGTAGTTGCTGTCGTACCCTCCATTGATTAAGATTATCCAGTTGTTTGTTTTCTCGTCCCCAACCAGTTTAGGACATACGTTTCTCTTGAACGCGGTGCAAAGGTACGACATTTTTTGGATACCGTTATGTGAAATGCCTTTTTTCACACAATAGCGTGTTTCCAGGTATGAACCCTTTGCTTTGTTTCTCAAACGCGGTGCAAAGGTACGACATTTTTTGGATATGTTATGTGAAATGTCTTTTTTCACACAATGGCGTGTTTCCAGGTATGAACCCCTTGCTTTGTTTCTCAAACGCGGTGCAAAGGTACGACATTTTTAGGATATGTTATGTGAAATGTCTTTTTTCACACGGAGGACGCATTCCCAAGCATGAAATCCTTGCGCTGTTTCTCAAATGCGCTGCAAAGGTACGACAATATTTTGTGTTTGTGTGTGAAATGTTTTTTTCACACATTCTTATTCTTTCATGCAGTATAGTTTTTGGCTTTTCTCCAATTCTTTCATGACCCTCTTGCGTAGTTTTTCTGGTGAAAGGACAATGACATCCGGAGCCATCTGTAGCAATTTTCTCATTAACTCCTTATTATATTTTACCTGAATACGGAAACACTTATAGCCAGGAATGGGACACGTTTCATTTTTCAAGGGAGCTTGGCTTTCATGAATCGGATTGTTTTCCAGACGGGCAATGATAGATGATTTCACAGCCAAACGTATGTCCATCACCTCTGCTGTAGCAATGTTATCAACTCCAATTATCTCAGAGAAGTATTCATCCAGATAGTCCTCAATTCCAGAAGCTCGGAATGGGTACTTCTTGACTGGCAAATCTTTAACAGACGTTATCAGATGTAGGGGGATGCGCCCTGGAGAAGTAATTGTATTGCCCTCTTCATCGCATTCTTTACCAAATGCATACCATAGTGTATTATATTGGCGCAAGAACTCAGGGTAGAATACTCTTACTGTCGGCGTTTCGTCATTCAGCTTGTGCTTTACGACCTTCAATGCCCTATGCTCGCGGATAGCCTTGTAGATAGGGTAGAAGAACTTCATGTCTTGGTTGACTCCAATATTGTATTCGTAGGCAACGATGGGTCTTTCTGCCTTTTCTTCCTGTTCATGTTTCAACTTACGGATACTGCGTGTTACTTCCTCTATAACGCTCTCCGGCAACACGCCCTTCATTTGCTCCAGCATTCCCGTCAATGCCACCTGCTCTGAACCATAGTACTTTTCCTGACGCAGACGAAGCAAATCCACATCCTTTGAGAGTTTGAAACGTGATACGCGTTTTATCTTGTTTTCTATAATTTCTGCGCAATTATTATCTTCAAGTAACTGTTGGATAATTTTCTTGTCTTTGCGTAGAGTGCTCATTGGGTCTTCCGAGTCCTCAAGGTACATTCTGCAAGCCGTGAACATCTCGTCATAGCTTACCCCTTCATCTCGCAAGAGCATCGTGCGCCAGATAGGCAGACGATACTGTATGCTGTTGCTCATCTTCGCTTTTTTCTTCATAAATGTACCTTCGACCGCTTATTCGTAACGACGGAAACGGCAGAACTCAAATTTCACCTTCTTACTGCCATCTGGAAGGTCCTCTACGATTCGTTTTGAAGTAGATGCCACGCAAGTGTAGCCTTTCTTCTTGAAACGCTGGATAAGAGCATGGGTAAGAGTGAACTCACCCATCACGTGAACGGCAGATATCTCCCGTTCATGATGTTCTATGATGTCTGCTGAGATTTGATCAGCAAGTGTGGCTATCTTTTCTTCATCCCAATTAGGTTCAACGTTAGGGAAGGGGAAATCTATGATTTCGCCAAACTCTGCCAAGGCGGCATCTGTCTGTGTATTTGACCACGAGTTAAGTGGATGGTTAGAGAGGTTGACTAGCATAAATTTTGTTCTTTCACTTTGTCAAATAGTTCTTCACATTTATCCTTGAAATCTTTACTTGCTTGAGCATTTTCCCTCATTCCGGCATGATCTATATCATCTCTTAAAGATTTGATTCTTACCATTAGGCCAACTAACTTGTTCAATAGGGTAGAATTATACATTTGTTCAACTAATTGCTCTTCTTGCTTTCTTTTTTCAGTGCCTTCTTTTTCTCTATATCTGTAATCTTTTGACTTGTAATGTATGAGCGAAAAACAATTAGAAACAATATCTCTATTCTTTTTTACATCCCATTTTATACCTTCTGCAAACAAAACATTAGAAATAACTGTTTCTTCAAGAATAGTGATTGCTTGTTGAATTAAATCGTTTTTTTTACACCATAAAGCCGCTTGATAACCATTTTTTACGTTCGTCGTAGATGAAAAGTCCTGCAAATCTTTTTCGATTGCTTTTACAATTGGGACAACTGCTTTGGGGCAATTAGCAAGAACTTCATCCAACTTTTCTTTGGCTTCTTTGATATGATTCCCCTTAATTATTTCAATACCTCTGCATGTATGGAAATCTGCTATCACATTTTTTAATGGCAGGTAAAGTTCGTCGTCTGGTAACCTCTTTGTATTGCCACTTTCTATGTATTGACCAGCTGTAAATGTCCAGGTCTGTAGATTGTCTAATGGGATTAAGTTGATTATGGGAGCTTCATTTGTTTTTTTGTTTCTACCCTCGTAATTACCATAAGTAATGCTTTCTACGGTGACGTCTTTTAAAAACCTAGAATAGTTACCGAGGACCAAGATTAGCATAGGAAGGTAACGATAGCCATGTGTGAGGTCAAAATAAAGGTGATCGCCATTTTCAATTTTTGTAAAAACGCGATTGAAAATTTCCCAAATTTCAGTTTCGTTATTTCCATCAGGTAATTTGTCAATGGTCTTAACCTCCATAGGAAACCTCATTTTTTTTAGACGTGTTTGAAGTCCCTCTGATGGGATGGGCAATTTTGTATCTTTGTTTATATGGCCATTGTTAACCCAATTGGTATTCTCTGCGTCTTTTGTTAATAGTATATAAGTGACGTCATTGCTATTCCAAGCATCATTATTCGTATCCCCTTTCTTTAATAGATACTCTAGTGTAGCTTCCTGTATGAATCGGATTTCATCAGATTTATAATCATCTCTGTAATATTTACAAAATCCATAATTTCCCGTTCCCAAAAACGATATAAAAACTTTTCTTCCCATGGTCTTTTTTTTACTTGTTGATTTTTTCTATTCTACATGTATGCGTCTTGCTTTCTTTGTCGTAGTTGATGCCTACAAGCAAGATGTCACCTATGTATTCCGCCACCTTTTCGGGGTACTTCCTGCACTTTATCTGGTCGATGGCTGCATCTGCATTCTTGTTGTATTTCAGTTCCAATACAAGAGCGGGTTTGTCCACGTTGCGGCGCGGGATGAGTACTAAGTCTGCAAAACCTTTTCCCGTGGCCAGTTCACGATGAATGATGTAGCTGTCCTTAGCAGCATAATAGGCAATGCTGAGCACACACGCCAAAGAGTTTTCGTCGTTGTAGGAGAGGATGCTTGTGTTCTCATCATGTGCCAGGTCTATTCCTCGGGCCACAGCCTCTTCGTCTCCCTGCAGAGTAGCACGAAGCAGTTTTTTTGACTCTTCCAATGCCCTGGCCACCTTCCATTGACGGCTCTTGACGGCGTTGACTATCTCCATGCGCACCTCCTTGTTGGGGATGTAGCACTCATCTTCCTCGTCATCGTACGACAGATAGCCCAGATGGATGAGAACAGTCAGGACATCGTCCTTCGAGCGGACATCATGCATGTCGTTAAGAAAACCTGTCGTGTCAACCGAGCAGCGTCCACCAGCCAGCATGTAGATGATGTCATCCTTCAGCCCGTCGAAATTCATTTCAATGTAGGTTGAGACAGAGTCGTAGGCGCCTGTCCTTGCCCAGAAGCTTCCGCACTTGCCTGTTGCCAGAGCTTCCATTACGGAATAGGGATTGTAAACAGATGTCTCTTCTCCAATCTTGTAGCCGTCATACCATTTTTTGAGTTCCGTGAGATCCAGTCCTTCTTCGTTGTGAAGGGTTTCTATCTCAGCAGGTACAAAGCCAAAGTATGCCGCCAGTTTGCCAGGCTGCACCACAGAATACTCCCGGAAGTTATTAAGGGCAGACTGCGTGTTATACTTCTTGATGGGCAGAATGCCCGTCATATACACTCCTGCAAAGACATCTGCCGAATTGCTACCCTTGAATAGCCTGCGCATCAGGTTCAGATACTCCTCCATTGCGGGAGAGTCCTTTTCGTACTCACGGCAGATAGCATCCCACTCGTCAATAAGCATGATGAACTTCTCGTGTGTGTGTTGATAGATACGAATGAGCAACTCCATCAAGTCATCATTCTCCTTCCTCATCACCTCTGGATAAGCCTCAGCAATGTCTTCCATCATGTCATGCTGAATGTGCTTTACCACCTCGGCATCATGATTATAGCGCGTAATGAAGTTAGTAATGTCAAGATGAATGACAGGATACTTATTGAGGTGTTGTTCGAAAGATGGAGATTCGCTTACCTTCAGCCCGTCAAATAGCTTACGACTGTCGCAAGACTTATCGTAGTAGGCATATAGCATGTTCAAGGCCATGGTTTTGCCAAAGCGGCGGCAACGGGTCACACAAGTGTAGCAACGCTCGGTGTTGAGTGCCTTGTTGATGACCTCTATCATGCCTGTCTTGTCAACGTATTCGCCATTAAGGGCTCGGCGGAATCCTTCGTTTCCTTTGTTGATGTATGTACCCATAATCTTACCTTGCTAACTATTTGCATGCAAAGATAATGCATTTTTTCTTATTATGCAAAGCGCAAAGGAATAAAGCAACCACATAGAATGAAACTATTTGTAGTTCCACGTCTTGTTCAGTTCCTCGATAACCTTTGCCAATGCTTCCACTTTTTCTGAATGTGATATGGGAGTTTTGGGGTCATTGAAATGAAAGATCGTGATACCATGGTCAATGCACTTCTCTTTGGCATCAGAAGTCATAGGTGAATTAGTTACGAACAGAGGTCTGCTTCCCAATCCGCCATAATTCCTAACAGCAGAATTGAACTTGTCCACATCGACCGACTTGGCCACCTGCGTCTTACACTCCACAAAGATGAGTTTCTGACCCGTGTTGACAATAATGTCTATCTCGTTCTTAGGCAGTTTTCGGGTGTTCCGGAAGATGCAGTTGAGCCTGACGTTTTCTTCACCATATCTCTTCCCTATTAGTCGTGCTGTATAAAGTTCGAACCATCCAGTATTCAAAACGATATGTTCAGCATGAGGCGAAGAGAATGTCTGAGCATTCCCCATCAGTACTATGTCAAAAGTATGCGATGCAGCTTTCAAAGAGATGGTGTTATTGTATTTGTCTTTATATATAAAGTCATTAATGAAATCGGTATTCTTGTGAGCATTCTTGTACTGTTCAACAAATTCAGACGTGAGTTTAAACAGAGGATAATGGTATCTGTCGCTGAACCCCCAGTTTTGTATACGGTTCAGCACATCATAATCCTCCTTTGTGTATTCCGATAGCGTAGTGTATTCATCCAGCGAATGTCCAAGAATCTTGAACTGGGCATCCATGTCAAATTCCACTTTTCCTTTGCTTACCTTCTCTTTAAGGTCGAAGAATGTACCGTTCTGACCGATGAAGAAGGTGTGGCAACTTCTGCGCTTTCGACGAAACACATTGTTGAAGATAACCGACCATAGTTTCATGCCTCCCGTGATATTCATGCTCACGGTGATGCCTTTGGGTATTGATTGCTCTATGAGTTCTGCTGTTTGGTACATCTTCTCAAGGTCATTGTCCGACATCTCGAACATCAGTACATCTTTATCCGCGTACATTGGCAGTTGCTTACGAATATTTTGTGCAGTCTCCTTTGATGCTTGCGAGTGCACGAGCAAAACTTGGTCTGGTTTGAGATGTAATACACCTTGGTAGACGGGTGTCGGTGACCCGCCTACCAAGGCTATTTGTAGGTGATGACGTTTTGCCATAGATTGTTATTTGATTCCGAGTTCTGCGAATAGGCGAGAGGCGTAGTCTTCGCCAATGGCCTTGATTACATCCTTTTTGCTCTTGATTGCCGTTTTCTTCTGTTTGGCATCCAATGGCTGCAATACTTCCAGTAGAACATTATATTCGTTTTCGCCGAATGCGTTACCATCTATCTTTACCCATTTTGACAATTCTTGTGAGATGTATTTTGCACCAGAAAGAACCTCTGCTAATGGACGTCCATATTTGTCATTACGAGCAGCGGCAGCAGCTGCTTCTTGTGCAGCTTTTCTGTCGGCGAATTCTTGCTGTGATGCCAGTGACCTGTTACGTACGATAATGTCATCTGGTTCGGGACGATTCTCGAAAATCTTCTGTGCTTCTTCTGCTTTGCTGATAGCCTCGCGATAGTTACCTGCTTCCTCTGCAGCCTTGGCTTCAGATAAAAGTCTAGCATAATCACTCTCCTTCTTCTGGTGCTCTTGTTTTTTGGCTTCTGCTTCGGCGAGGGCTTGGGCTTTTTTGTCAATTATAACCTGTAAACGATGTGTGCAAGTAGCATTCAATCCATCCACGTAGCTTGTATATTCGTCTTCTGTAGAAACAGATAGTTTTACAAATCCCATCAATGAGAGTCCGTCCTTCTGTTCTACTATCTTTCTTGACTTATACTTCTGCTTTCCTTTGTTTCTGCCATCCGTATGAAGTCCTGTTCTGGAATAGTCTTCATATTGCCAGTCACCCGTAATGGCATGGAAACCAACGCCTGCAGACATCTTGAGCAAGCAGAAGGAATCGTCTTCCGGTATCATTTGCAGCAAATTGTCTATGCTATCCAGCACTTGCCCCGTTCTTTCTGCTGCAGAATATTTCTCAAAGAAAGCCTTTTCCTTAAGTAAGTAATTCCTTGTGAACCCATTTATGATGGCAAACAATTCTTTAATGCCACCATTGATAATCTGGCGTTTCTTTTCTCCATGAACAACGTCGGGCATTTTTTTTCGCTTTAGGTCGTTTAGCAGCAGCTCAAACTGCTGCTTTCCGAGCACAAAAGAACCTATTCCACTAACATTAGGTGCAACACATTCATATAGCGTATTGAAGCCAACTGAGTTGTATGAATTGTCGGTTTTTTCTTTTGCGTGCTTCCATCCACCACTCCAGCTTTCCCCATTACTCTGAAGGTTGAATATCTTTGTGTTGAATAGTTCGGTGGAAGGCATCTCTATGTCACCTACTTTGATAAAGCGCATAAAGTCGGTTCCATCTCTCATTGTGCCGAATACATCTTCGTTGCTGGTTTCTGCGTCCCGTAGGTGGTTGAACAAAACGGAACGAATGGCTCCTTTCAAAGAGCTACCAGCCACAACAGGCAGATCGTGCATCTGACTACGTTCGAAAGCCTTGATGTTGTTGTCTGTTGAACATGGCAGATCAAAGATGCGCATGGCAATCTCATCTATCTTTCTGCCAAGTATGTTGATTATCCCTTCCTGGTTTCCTGACAGGAACAATCCACTCAATTTGCTTATGTCAATCCCAACTTCTGCCACTCGATGTAGGTCTAAAACGTACACCTTGCCATCCTTTATGACATAGTCAGCACCTTTTACCCACTCCTCCTCATTACCTGCACCGACTGAAAACGGAGTAACAGCCGTAAGTTTTATGTAGTATTTATTGTTAACTTCCATACATTCTAAACTTTGATGGGTAGTAAAATCGACTTTCCACTACGCCAAATTGGATGAAGTTTTCCCTCTGTGAAGTCCACATCGGGACGAAGGTTAACAATACGCCCGATGGTTTCCATTTCATTCGTTTTCTTTGCAAACACGCTGCCAGGAACAAGTCCATAGATTGCATTCTTTCGTATGGTTTGGAAGGGATAGGTCGTAATCCATCCACCACGACGTTCTATGTCGTAGGCTACCAAGTCTGAGGCAATCAATGATTCGAATTGCTCTTTTGATTCGGGAATCAGCAATGATAGTGAAACTGCATGGTCTGCGTTTTGTGGCAAGTCCAAATCGATAGTGTCTGTCTTATACTCGAAAAAACCATTACCCACATTCCTGTCCGTGCCTATTCCCTCAAGGCTTAGCAAATTCATTGCTCTCTCCAGAGTTTCTTTGTCTCCTACGAAGATAAAGTACAGGCCTGCATAGTCTTTGAATGACACACGGTCTACATAGTAGGGTAGAGCATCCTCTTCCGCTACGCGTGATTTTAATGTTACACGCTGTATGACTTGGCTTGTAACAAATTTCTCGGGTACCTTTAGCTTTGAGAGATACTCATCGTGAATACTACAGATATCCTCACGACTGTTATCGAACAGTTTCTTTCCTGCTAACACCTTTTCGTAGTAGCTTGTGTCTATCCACTTCACCTTTTTTACCTTCTTGCGCTCGCCCAAGTCTTCAAGGTGCGGCATTTTCGCTTGCAAGGGTTGGGGAAAGAAATATATTGGCTTAGTGTCGGCTGACTCTTGGTAATATGGAAACAAACTACTGATGGCAAATCCTAAATCACCATTGGCGGAGATGCTTTCTCCAGATTTTGCAAGTGATGCTGTCAGCGCAGCATACATGGTGTCAGAAGGAATGGTTTTCTGGCTGATGCCATAGTCATCATTCTTCCTGTCGCCAATATGAAGTGGACTTGTAAAGTGTAACTTACAGATATTAAGTTTTGTCATAAATAATCTGTATTCTAAAACAAAATGTTATGCCTTCCAGTTGTTTTTGGCACAAAGTTCAACCGTTTGTAGTTCGCCAAACTTCACTTGGCCATAGCCACGCGAGCCACTGCCACCGATGTAGTCACTCTCGATGAGGGCAATACCGACTTTAAGCATATTGACCAGGTTGCTTTCGTCACTATCATTATCCCATACGTTGATGACGAATTCAACGTCAAATTCCGCACCAGCAGGGATTCGCTCAGTCTGACGGGGATGCTCGGCTACACCTTCTACACGTTTTATTGTGTTCTCAAACTTGTTTTCTGTAAAGGGCATATCTAATGAAGTACAGTTCTCTAGCCTCTTAAGAGATTGCTCTGTCAGGTAAGCATCACGAACAATTATCTTTGATGGCTGATTTCTACCACCATTGTTCTCTGTACAACCAAACAGATTGTTGACCTCATCGTTCATTCCGACTTCCGTTGCTCCTGCAACCTGCTCAAGCAAGCAACGCATCTTACCTTTCAATGAACTTCCTGGGATATAGGGTTGTCCGTCCTTGCTTGCCAATTTGATGACGGGATTGTCAATGCCGCCAATTTCTACATTCTCTTTGCTACCACCAATATGCATACCAGTGAGGAGTGTGAGGGTGGTGTTTATCTTTATTTTCTTAATTAACTGTTTCATTGTTGACTACTTTTTAATTTTTACTATCTTTACCACCATAATATTTATGATATGCAACAATGGCTTCAAAAATCTTTGTGAAATTTTCAAAATCTTCCTTTGTTTTAATCACGCTAATAGCTGCACTTAATTCTTGTTGAAGTTCCTGAATTCTTGTTGCACATCTTCCGTTCTTCATGTCACGACCTACAGCATAGGCAAGCATAGGATTAAGCATGGCAATGTCTGCCATCGAAGGTGTTTTTTGTAACTTTATTCTTTTTACCTCCCCAAAAAAACGTCGAAGTTGTGAAGAAGTTAGAGCACTTTTGTCGTTTTTATCTCTTGGAGCCAAAAATTGGCCAAATGAGTCACACCAAGAAACTATTTCTGGTGTAATCGGCGAATGAACCCATTTTGGGTCAAGTTTTTTTTCTGGATATCTCATATTTATTATTATTGTTTAATTATTTTTCCATTCTTAATGTTAACTCCGCCCATCTTGCTGCTATTGCCATCAGCCTATATCTGCCTTTTGCGCCATTGAGCTCTTTGTCACGCAGTTGCTTACAGAACTCTACGACTTCGATATTTTTCTTTTGTCGCTCAATTAGCCTTGTCAGGTAGTAAGCCGAATGCCAGATGTAACTATAGTCTGGTGTCTGGTCTTTTTTATTTCTCTCCTCATTCCTTGCCTCTATTGCGGCATAAGTCATAATCTTATGCAGAATACCACGAGGCATGTCAAAGTTGATTATAAGGTCGACAAATTCCTCCTTATATTTCTTGACGTACTTAAACTCGTTCCCCCATGATACCGCTTGGCCGAACATACAGAAGCTGTCCTTCTGATGCTCTACACCTTTCTCGTCCGTATATACATGCTCTTTGGCCGTGTCCTCAGCCTCGCCAGCCATCTCTGCTGCCTTGGCTATAGGGAACTTGGGATGTACAATAGCCACACCACCCGAGATGGATACCCCCTCGCTATTTACGTACTTCACAAAATCATTACGTACTTCAGCTGCAAGGTCGATGACCTTATCCCAGCGACCCACCACGAAGATGTCGTCACCTCCTGCATACAATATGTTTGTGTAGTCTCTGTATGTGGGTGCTTGCTGTATCTCATGCAGGCGGCTCTCTTGGCTCTCTCTGTTTGTGAAATATGCATCCAGGTGGTTAGAGAATTTCTTATATTTGCTAATCGTCTCAAATCCTTTGGCAAACAACTTTCCAAGTCCATCAACATCCATTCGCAGAATGCCAAGGTAGGTTGTGTCACCATTGTCGTCCTCTGCATACTCTTCAAAGGTATGTGTCCGCTCTTTTTCGCGCAGGGTTTCACCCAGTTGGATCTGCGCTCTCACGGAAGGTAGAACGTAGATGGCTTCATCATCTGGCTTGTCATCCTTGTAGTTGAACTTTACAAGGTCATCCGACTCGATACCCGTCACAGCACACACTTTCGGCTTTCCACCTACCTCTATCACATCAAAGAAATCATCGTAGTTTTCTTTGATCTCCTCAAGGAACTTCTGGTTCTTCTGTCGTGCAAAGTCTTCGGTTATGCATTGCCAAAGATACCCCAACTTTTGCTTCTTCTCACCATTCGCATTGATGCTTCCATCCGCGTTCTCACTAAATGGAACCCAACTGAGGTTGATAGACAATTGACCTTTATGCTCTTTCCAAATCTCGGCTTTGATTCTCCTTGCATATTCCTTCAGCGCATCCTGCACCTCGTGACTGTTCTGCACAATGATGTAGAACTTACCGCCAGAACAGTATATTACCTCTGGGCTGCCCTTTGCAACAGCCGACAGCCGTGTCAGCTCGTTGCACTTGCTCTCCATGTATTCCCTAAGGTAGAACGACCGGCCTTTGAGGCTGACTGCCGCCTTTTTGGAGGTAATGTTGTACAGGAACTTCTGTATGCCAGACAAGTCACCGCCGACAAATAGTTTTGTATAATTCTCTGTGTTCGACATTATTCTTCGTTATTGATTGTTGTTTCTTTGTTTTTATGATGGAACCTCGTCACCACCCCGTAGCCGATGCTGGCATTCTTGCCCAGTCCGGCAAAGTCGGGTAGGGTGAAGTTGCTCTTGAACTCTGCGTCGAAGGCCATGAGGCTCACACCCTTGTTCTTGACGATACGCGGTTCGTCAAGGTGGGTGATGATGGCCTTGATCTCATGCTCCACATGGATGCCAAGTCCCTTTGCCATCGACAGGATGTTGGCCTTGAGGATGCCTTCCAACAAGGTTATTCGCTCTGCCATGCCTTCGGCTTGCTGGTAGCGCTTGTAGTTCTCGGTGTTCAGTGGCAACCATCTGCGTATGCTGTAAGGGAACTCGCCTTGCCACGTCTGTATGATGGGCTGTGTGGGTCTGAGCATAGCGGGCGTCATGGTCACCATGTGGTCGCCAATCCGGTATTCCCTTGCCCCCTCCGAGAGGAACTGACCTATGACATCGGCACCTTCGTTCAGGCATACCAAGGCAGCCTTCTTCCGGATGCGCTTGTACTGTATCAACGGGTAAGAGTACCTGTATCCGTCCTCGCCTTTGTGGTTGTGATACAGCAAATGAGCCTCGCCTTCCATAGAACCTATTACGGCTCCTCGGAAGGCCGGTATTTCATGCCGGGCAATCTCTGCGTCAAACACAATCGTGAGTATCTTTATTTTGGACAATTCCATCTTTCAGGGTTCTGCGTTTAAGGTTTTGCAAATATAGCATTTTTTTGTTAAATCAAGTATAATTTTGCGAAAAAAATGTCAAGGTGTGCTTTTTTTTGTAAAATGCAACTTGTTTTTGACATTTTTGACACCTTGACATTTCTATTCGCAGCAATCTGCCTGTTTCCACGGCTGCAATAGTGCCTATCTCTTCTTGGGCTTGTAGCCAGAAAGAGCTCTTTCCAAGGATTCGTCCGAAGCGTAAATCTCGTACATCTGGTTGTCTGATAGCAGCAATTCCTGCGACGAGCAGAGGCGTTTCTCGCCTTCCCCTCTGCCGTGAATCAAGGCGAAAGCATATATATATTCGTTGGCATCGGCTGCCTCCACGGCAAGATAACCATCGTGGTTTCTTATGGTTAGTTTTTCGCCGAGGGGGAGCGTGACGTTGTGAAATGGCAGCATGGACAGTTCTTCCTTGCATCCTTTTTGCAAGGGTATGGTCAGAATGCAACTTTGAATGGGTTCAAGTTCGTCGGCATCGTCTTGCTTTGCAGAACTTAGGGTGTTGTTTCTTCTTTGCTTCAATAGCATTACCTGCAGTGTGTCGCCTGCGGCCCATCCCTCATTGCCTCCGCATACAGCTTGGGCAAGTTCCTTTACCGTGGTGTCTGGCCCCACGTTAAGGTCACCTATGGCAAGGTCAGAGACGAATGCCCCTTCAACAAAGTCGTATGCGATGGTTGGCAGTTTGCCTTGCCCCACCACGTAGGGTGCCAGCACTCCCTGGTTGTACAGTTTTTGTCGGTATGTCAGCCACACCGGTTTGCGCATCAGGTTGTAGCTACGGAAGAAGCTTGATGCATTCTTGCTGCCCATGATGCCCTCGAAGTTCTCCTTCAAACCTGTGTTGATGCTTCTGTACACGCTGAGTATGTTGTTCATCCTGATGCGTTGGCGCATCTGTCCCTCTGTGCGTGGGTTCTTGGCATCTTTTTTAATAACTGCTGCTACGGTCTTGTTTCCGCTTCGCCAGATTCTCAGTCCATCCAGCTTGCCCTTTATGGGAAATAGTGGGTCAATAATCATAATTGTTTTGTATTAATGTATGTTTTCTCTTTTTCAGACATATTCACTTGCCGTTTCTTCGTTTTTTTTCCGTTCTTCCCCCTAATTTCCGCCATTGCATCTCCATCTCATCCCCATAGGTTCTCCATCGTTTCGATGGACAATCGATGGACAATCGATGGAGAATCGATGGACAATCTCCGTGGTCAGAACGGAGGAAGTGTGTAGAAAGAACGAAGAGAAAGATTTGTGATTCTCGTATGCAAATATACTGACTTTTTTAGCCTTTGTCAAGTCTTTCAAGTAGAAAAATGGCAAGAAAGCCCGATTTTTCTTTTGTTACTTCATTTGTAGGTGTGTGTCGTTGATGCTTTGCGGGGTTTTCGGCACATGTTTTTGCGTTTTTTCTTGTTTATATAATTAAAAGGTGTTATCTTTGCCCAGTGATCATTTTAGTTTGCCAATTCTAATGCCGTGTGAAAAGGTTGCAGTTTATGGCCTGGTTTGTTCGCAATACGTTAGTATTCGCAACCTGCATGCATCGTTGTTGCTTGAAATAGTGCAAGATAGCATTGAAAGCGTTACTTTTAACGTATTTTAACTCGTTCGTTCTTTGACATATTGAGAAAAAGCAGTACCTTTGCAACCCCAAAAAAGGGACACCTTTTTTCTGGATTTGTAAACTATTATTTTCGGTCTTTCACATAATGCTCTATAAATCAGTCTAAATGCTCATTACCTCTCAGAGAGCATATTCCATTATAACAAGGATTAAGACGTAAAACTTTTGCACGCATTGTTCCCTCTCGCATAAGCTCAGAGAGCATATTCCATTATAACAAGGATTAAGACTAACGAAACCATCCAGCTCAAGACTATCTACATAGCCTCAGAGAGCATATTCCATTATAACAAGGATTAAGACCCTTTAGCTTCAGCTTCTACAGCAGATTTCTCTGCTCAGAGAGCATATTCCATTATAATTAGGATTAAGACTCAAGAAATTCAGGACATTCTGTTGTAAGCTTCACACTCAGAGAGCATATTCCATTATAACAAGGATTAAGACTTGAGTTACTCTAACCATACTCTTGATTTTTCTATCAACTCAGAGAGCATATTCCATTATAACAAGGATTAAGACACTGAAACTATTTGTGATTACCTCTTTACCCGTCCTCAGAGAGCATATTCCATTATAACAAGGATTAAGACATCTACAAAAGTAACACTAAATAGATTTGGAAAAACTCAGAGAGCATATTCCATTATAACAAGGATTAAGACAGGGTGCTCTGCGTGTCTGCCATGATGCCGGAGGATGCTCAGAGAGCATATTCCATTATAACAAGGATTAAGACGCCTCGAGCAAATGCTCTTGACACAAGTGTACGAGCCTCAGAGAGCATATTCCATTATAACAAGGATTAAGACGACCAAGCATACTACCAATGCCAAGACTGTACCAATTCTCAGAGAGCATATTCCATTATAACAAGGATTAAGACTTAAACTAAGTAGAGATATCATGATTTTTTCGACAGCTCAGAGAGCATATTCCATTATAACAAGGATTAAGACAATCTCTCTTGAACTCTTATTCGGGTTTCTCTTTCTCTCAGAGAGCATATTCCATTATAACAAGGATTAAGACGATGTGATTGTTGTCATATCGTCGATGTTTTTTACTCAGAGAGCATATTCCATTATAACAAGGATTAAGACTATTAGAAGTAACATACAAGTCTATAATGACTTTCTCAGAGAGCATATTCCATTATAACAAGGATTAAGACCCTT
>JAZUKS010000097.1:0-39309 GCA_045643405.1 Bacteroidaceae bacterium
ATCCAGTCGTTTGTCTGTGTGGTGTCGTAGATGGGCAGGTGTTGTAGCATCTTCATACCCGTCTTGTTAGCCCAGTCGACCATAAGCTTCAAGTCGCCAAAGTCACCCACACCTTGGCTGCCCTCGCTACGAAGCGAGAACACGGGTGCCACGCAACCAGCAATCTTCCAGTGTAGGTCTTCGATATGTAGTTCCTCGTCATAGAGAACAACAACCTCGTCATCAGCAATGGATAGCTGGCCAGACGAGCGGTTATCGCCGCCTTCCCAATAGCACAGTTCGCCAGTCTTCTCGTTGAGGACGACATACTTATACTCGAAAGGAGTACTTATAGAGCTTGCGCTGAGTGAGAGGCACCACTCGTGGAGCGCACTGGGCTGCATGCGCAAAGCATGAGTTGCATCCCATGCACCAAGCACAGGCAGATTGCCGACAACTGCCAGCACCTGTCCTTCGGTAAGCTGTGGAGCCTCGACACGAAGCACGAGGGTCTTATCGTAATAGGGAATGTCGGCATGAAGTGCCATACCCTGCTGATTCAGATGGCAATAGGCTGAGCTGTAG
The DNA here is from genome assembly GCA_045643405.1 of Bacteroidaceae bacterium. GTDB lineage: Bacteria > Bacteroidota > Bacteroidia > Bacteroidales > Bacteroidaceae > Physcousia. The sequence continues at coordinate 565 of JAZUKS010000097.1, forward strand.
AGATGGGCACGAATGGGCATGTCACGCCAGAAATCGCGCACGCGAATGGTCTTTTTGGGATCGAAATGAAAACTGCGAGGACATGCCAGCCATCCCTGACGGACAACACCATCACCTCTCTTAACCACATAGTTGTACGAGAAACTGACGGCATCTTTGTCTGTGAGATTCACCTCTCCGGTCCATTGATCTCCATCGCTCGTGGTAAGTTCCAACGAACGATGTACATCCTTGCCCTTACTCTTCTGTATGGTAAACTCTGCGCATACAACTTCGCCCCAAGCCGTGCGATAGTTGACGGATAACTCTATCTTCATACCTTATTTATTATAATACTTATTTTGGCTCGACAAAGGTACGAAGAAATTGGCGAAGAACAAAAAAATGCACTCGAAAATTTGGTTATTCAAGGCTTTTGCTGTATCTTTGCAATAAGAATAATTCACAATTCTGGATTAGCGAATCACTTCTGAGCCTGTACGATGGACAAGGAACGAAGAACCAAACAATTACGAATTCGCAGTCAGGAATAGTAGATTAAACATACAGCCGCATCGGTTTGACTGGGATACTCATCAAATTATACAGAAAACCGAGAATGCTTACGCACACCAATGGCGGGCCACGCCCCGAAAGGGGTAACCTCTGAGTCGGTGGATTACAAAGGGTGCGGGCGCTCAAATCTTGTCACTCGGAGTTTCATCACATCATCGGTGCGGCTTTTCCACAAAAAAAGGGCCTCCCAACAAAGGGAAGCCCGTTTTTCTTTCTTCAGTAGACTCTGCTTACTTAACCTTAGCAACGATAGCCTTGAAAGCCTCGGGATGGTTAACAGCGAGGTCAGCGAGCACCTTACGGTTGATCTCGATACCAGCCTTGTGCAGAGCGCCCATGAGCTGAGAATAGCTCATACCCTCGAGACGAGCGGCAGCGTTGATACGCTGAATCCACAGAGCGCGGAAGGTACGCTTCTTGTTACGACGATCGCGGAATGCATAGGTAAGACCCTTCTCCCAAGTGTTCTTGGCAACGGTCCAAACATTCTTGCGGGCACCATAGTAACCTCTGGTCAAACCCAGAATCTTCTTTCTCTTAGCTCTTGAAGCTACATGATTTACTGATCTTGGCATAATTTTGTTTCTTTTTGAATGTAAGCGGCCATAGGCACTTTGAGGCTTAACATTCGGTTAATAACTAAGTGAAAAACTTCTACCTGACTTTGAGGATTAACGCAAGCAGAGGCAATCGCGAACCTGCTTCATGTTCTCGGTAACAACGATAGCGCTGTGATCGAGGTTTCTCTTCTGCTTCTTGGTCTTCTTTGTCAAGATGTGGCTGTGATAAGCGTGATGACGCTTTACCTTGCCAGAACCTGTCAGCACGAATCTCTTCTTTGCTGCAGACTTAGTCTTTACTTTTGGCATTTTTTTGTTGTTTTAATTAATTATTAATAATGTACGGCAACGCATATACCAGGGCGTTACGCGTATCTTTTTTAGTCGTCCCAGTTCTCACCTTCCATGTTAGGACCCTTGTACTCCTTCTTAGACTTCTGCTGGGGAGCCTTCTTGGCTGGCTGTGCCTCTGCTTCAGGAGTGGCAGGAGCTGCGGTTTCGGGTTTCTTAGCAACAGGAGCCTTCTTGGGAGCGAGGAACATCGTCATGCGCTTACCCTCGAGCACAGGCATTGACTCAACCTTTCCATAATCCTCCAGATCGGCAGCAAAGCGCAACAACAGCACCTCACCCTGCTCCTTGAAAAGGATGCTACGGCCCTTGAAGAATACATAAGCTTTCACTTTATCGCCATCACTCAGGAAACCCTGAGCATGCTTAAGCTTGAAGTTGTAGTCATGATCATCGGTCTGAGGTCCGAATCGGATTTCCTTCGTCTCAATCTTGACCTGCTTAGCCTTGATCTCCTTCTGCTTTTTCTTCTGCTGATAGAGAAATTTACTATAGTCGATGAGTCGACATACAGGAGGCTGGGCATTGGGTGAAATTTCAACCAAGTCAACACCTTTCTGCTCGGCTAACTGAATTGCCTTGTGTGTTGGCATTACGGCTGATTCAATGTCGTCTCCTACAATGCGCACTTCACGCTCCTTGATCTGCTCGTTAATACGATACTGATTCTTTACGTTGTCTTTCTTCATTAACTGTAAATTGTCTCTTTTTTTGCTTTGGTTTTTTATTATTTAAATTGCTTCACCCTATCTTCAAATACTGATATATAAAGTTTTGCGATGCAAAGTTAGCACTTTTCTGTCATTTGACGAACTTCTTCGGCAATTTTCTGCACAAATTCTTCAATTTTTAGGCTTCCTTGGTCGCCACCGCCCTGTTTTCTGAAACTTACAAGACCTTCAGCGGCTTCTTTTTCACCAACAACCACCATATAAGGAATGTGCTTAACCTCGGTATCGCGAATCTTGCGACCAATCTTCTCGCTACGGTCGTCGATGTAAGAACGAACGTCGTGCTGGTCGAAATACTCCTTCACCTGCTGAGCATAGTCGTTGAACTTCTCTGAGATGGGAAGGATAGCAACCTGGTCGGGAGTCAACCACAAGGGGAACTTACCAGCGGTATGCTCGATGAGAACGGCAACGAAACGCTCCATTGAACCGAAGGGAGCACGGTGAATCATTACGGGGCGATGCTTCTGGTTGTCCTCGCCAACGTACTCCAACTGGAATCGCTGAGGCAACTGGTAGTCAACCTGGATGGTACCCAACTGCCAGCGACGACCGATAGCATCCTTAACCATAAAGTCGAGCTTGGGACCGTAGAATGCAGCTTCGCCCAACTCGCAACGAGCCTTCATACCCTTTTCTGCACAAGCATCAATGATAGCCTGCTCAGCAGTTGCCCAGTCCTCGTCGCTACCGATGTACTTGGTAGTATTCTTGGGGTCACGCAAAGAAATCTGAACCTCTACGTTCTCGTCAGAGAAGTTGAAGGTATAGAATACGCGCTGGATGATGTCCATAACCTTGATGAACTCGTCCTTCACCTGATCGGGACGGCAGAAGATGTGTGCATCGTCCTGGGTAAAGCAACGTACACGAGTCAATCCGTGCAACTCACCGCTCTGCTCATAACGGTAAACGGTACCGAACTCAGCGCAACGGAAAGGCAACTCCTTGTATGAACGGGGCTTGTTGGCGAACACCTCACAATGGTGAGGACAGTTCATGGGCTTCAGCAAGTACTCCTCGCCCTCCTCAGGGGTCTGAATGGGCTGGAAGCTGTCCTTACCGTAGTGATCCCAGTGACCAGAAGTCTGATACAGGTTCTTACCACCGATATTGGGAGTGATTACCTCCTGGTAGCCGTACTGCTTCTGGATCTTACGCAACATATCCTGCAATCGCAGACGGAGGTCGGTACCCTTGGGCAACCAGATAGGAAGACCCTTACCTACACGCTCAGAGAACATGAAGAGTTCCATCTCCTTACCAATCTTACGGTGGTCGCGCTTCTTAGCCTCCTCCAGCATAGCCAGATACTCGGTGAGCATCTTCTGCTTGGGATATGAGATACCATAAAGACGTTGCATCTGGTCCTTGGTAGCATCGCCACGCCAGAAAGCACCAGCAACGCTCATCAGCTTAACAGCCTTGATGATGCCGGTTGACATAATATGGGGACCCTTACAAAGGTCGGTGAAAGCACCCTGAGTATAAGTGGTGATAGAACCATCCTCAAGGTCCTGCTCGATATGCTCTACCTTGTATGCCTGACCAGCAGCCTTGAACTGAGCCACACAGTCAGCCTTGCTAACCTCCTTGCGGACAACATCCTCGTTCTTGCGAGCCAATTCAATCATCTTGTCCTCGATGGTCTTGAAGTCGCCTTCGCCAATCTGCTTGCCATCGGGCAACAAGACATCGTAGAAGAAACCATTCTCCACAGCGGGACCGAAGCCGAACTGGATGCCAGGATACAACTCCTGAAGAGCCTCTGCCAGCAAGTGGGCACTGGTGTGCCAGAAGGCATGCTTACCCTCTTCATCCTCAAACTTGTAGAGGTTGATGGTAGCGTCCTCGTTGATGGGACGATTCAATTCGGTGGTCTCACCGTTCACACCACATGCCACTACATCCTGAGCCAAACGACTTGAGATGCTCTGTGCAATCTCCAAGCCAGTAACACCAGCTTCGTACTCTCTTACCGATCCGTCGGGAAAAGTAATCTTTATCATTGCCATTTCTTAAATGTATGCGTTTTTTATTTTTTATTAATTTCGGGCGCAAAATTACATTATTTTTTTCATTCTTCCAAAATTATCACACAATAATAAGGTACTTTGCACTAAAAAGCGGGCAAAACACACAATAAAAAGGCAATTTAAACGTTTTAATCAAACAGTTATTAGTAACTTTGCAAAAATTACACATAATTTCAAAAAACAAAACTATGAACAAAAACGTATTTTTCGTTGCATTAGCAACCGCTATGATAACACTTACATCTTGCAAAGACGGTGAGGTTGTAAGGTTGTAAACCTCAAAACCACAAAACCACAAAACCTATCGAAAAAAAATAAAGAAAATGACAAAGTTACACACTCTTCTTCTGCTCATCATCGCTTGGGTAGCCATTCCCTTCGGTGCTAATGCGCATACCCACCCTAACGATACGATTGTTGATGCCCTCAAGGATGACATCCGACTCTTGAAGGAACAGCAACGCGTCACCAGGCAAAAGATGAAGGAAGAAGAGCGTGAACTGCGTGCCCTCACCCGCGACCTGGAGCGTGCCAAGGCACAAATCCAGAAGGACAAGCAAACATTAAAGAAGGCACAGAAAGAAGGCAAATACTTCTACCCCAAGCCATTCGTGCGCAAATCTGCCAGCTACCGTCAGAAGTTGGAGGACGAGAAGAAGAGAAGGATGCTGAGAGAAGAACGCAGAAGGCAGAGAAGTATGGGCATGGAAGAGGAACAGGGTCAGGCAACTGCAGGAACCCCTGCGCCTTCTACCCCTTCGAATAATGAGAAGAATGCCAAGGCAAAGGAAGAAAAGAGCAAAAAAGACAAGAAAACCGAGAAAGAGGTAAAGGAAAAGGCCGAAAAGGAGGCAAAAGCTGTTAAGGCAGAGAAAGAAAAAGCTGAAAAAGAAGCCGTGAAGGCAACCAAAGATGCCGAAGAGACTTCTGCCAAGGATGGTGCCAAGAAGCGCATAAGTGACAAGGAAGCCCTTCGTCAGCAGGCCATCCGCGAAGCCGCCAACGAGAAGAAACTGAAGGAGAAGCAGAAGGCTCAGAGAGAAAAGGCAAAAGCCGCCAAGGCAGAAAAAGACAAGGCTGACAAAGAAGCCAAGGCAGAAAAGGATAAAGCCGAAAAAGAGGCCAGAAAAGCAGAGAAAGAACGCGCCAAGATAGAAAAAGAAGCTGAGAAAGAGGCAGAAAAGATCATTTCAGCACGACAAAAGCGCGACAGCAAGAGCGCCAAGGAAAAGGAAGCCAAATCAAAAAAGGCAGAAGAAAAGAAGTCCGAACCCAAGGAAACGGATCAGGACGAAGAAGAAGACGTGCTGGAGGGAGCCTGAAAAGAAGAATGGCAGGGCGCGTTATTCACGACACAGATTGCACTTGCTCACCACCCACGCAACCATGGCGCTAACGGCAATGCCTGCGGCACCATACAGGAAGAGGTTGGCATCTGTGCAGAAATGAAGCCAGAACACAAAGGCTGTACCACAGGCAAAACCAACAAGTGCCGACCTGCCCTTCACGCTCTTCATAAACACACCAATGAAGAACAATCCTCCCAAACCGCCCGAAAGCAATCCCAGAATCGTATTGAAATAGTCTATCAACGATGCGATATTCCATGACGCCATCATAAGTGCCAGGAGTACGCCTACGGCACCACATACCACACTCGAGATACGCGCCACACGAAGCATATCCCTGTCGTTCACACCACAAGTTACACCCACCTTATCACCATCCTTTTTCAACTTCATACGCTTATAGAAGTCCACCGAAAATGCCGTTGACACACTGTTGATGTTGCTCGATATGGTGCTCATGGCAGCTGCAAAGATGGCAGAGATGAGCAGTCCCGCCACTCCGGCAGGCATTTCCGACATCACATAATAAGGGAATAAGGCATCTGCCTTTTCGGGTATCATGGCAGCCTCATCGGGATGTGTCAGATAGAACGTAAACAAACCCGTACCGATAACATAAAACACGACATTGATAACGACACACATCACGCCATTGAGCAGGATGCCACGACTGGCACTCTTCTCGTCCTTGGTAGTCAGGAAACGCTGGATTACCGTCTGGTCGCTGGTGTACGAGATGAGGTTATTGGCAACACCTCCGATAATAGCCACCCAGAACGTGACACTACGATAATCCCACGACCATTCAAACAAGCGCATCTTGTCATTTTCTGATGCAATATCAAGAAAACCAGACAATCCGCCTTCTGTATTGGCAACGAGTAAGATGGCTGCCAGAAGGGCTCCTCCCACCAGGATAAAGCCTTGGATAACGTCACTCCACACCACGGCCTCCATGCCTCCCATCGTACAGTACAGTATGGTAACCATTCCCATCAGCACGATGCAGAGTTGCACGTTGATACCCGTCACGGCAGACAAGGCAAGCGATGGAAGATAGAGCACCAAAGCCATACGTGCAATCATAAAAATAATGAACAATGCGCTCGACAGCAAACGTGTACTGAGATTGAATCTGACCTCAAGATATTCATAAGCGCTCGTAAGGTTCAATCGTCTGAAATGAGGCAGATAATACTTCGCCACGAAAATACCAACGAACAAGATGGAGAACAAGATCGGATAATAAGTCCAATTGCCACTATACGCCTTGGCAGGGATACCCATAAAAGTGATGGCACTCAGCATTGTGGCATAGATGCTCATTCCTGCAGCCCACCAAGGAATGCGTCCACCTCCCTTGAAGAAATCGTCAGCACCAGCAGTCCTGCGCTTGAAACGGTATCCAAGCACAAGCATAGTCAAAAGATATAGTATCAGTATGCTCCAATTGAGCCATCCAAAAGTTCCTTCCATAGTTGTTCTGACGAATTTGATGTGCAAAGGTACAAAGAATATCTGTAAACACCTCAAAAAGGAATTCACAAATAATGCATAAGTGATGATAAAAAACAACTTGGCACAGAAATGCTTTGATAATTTGTCATCATCAATAAATGCAAGGCATAGTCATCTACTTAAAGTATTTTCGACCAATTTTCTATTGCTTTTTGAATTTATTTACCTGGCAAAACGGATTTCTCGTTCAGAAAACAAGGTTCCTCTTACGTTCGTGTAGTGTGAGTTTAATTAAACACAAATCAAATCACAAAGAAACTACAAAGATATAAAGAAGATATTGGAGTTTCATTGGACTTTAATTGGAATTTGATTGGACTTTGAGCATAAACTACTTGGAGGAAGAGCGGAACATCGCAATCGAGAAGGGAGCACCTTACCATTCCCTTTGTATCCTCTTAGGTTTGAGCACAAAATCGTAGAGCATCGCAGGGAAAGATAAGGTGATGTTTTTTGTCTCGTAGGGAGGGATGTATATGGCTTAAACTATCATTTACGAATGAAATACTATCAATTTTGAAAAAAAAAGCACATAAATTTGTATAATTAAAATTTAATGTATACTTTTGCAAAAATTTCATAGTCAACAGCCCACGACTACGAAAGAAACGAACTGAAAGACAATGGAAAACTCTGATTCAAAACGGATGAAAGAGTTACCAAAAAACAACAACCTGATTTTTAATCAATCACCATTCGGAAAAAAAACTTTAAATTATTAGCATATAACCGGATAACAATTTATCGCAATGAAGAAAATGAAGAATGTAAAAATCTTCGCTGCCTTCGGTGCAGCAGTCTTAGGACTTGCGTTCTCATCATGTAGCAATGATGATTACAAGTTTGACCCCAATTACGAAGCAGAGTTGCAAAAGTCACTGTTTGACCAGTCTTTCATCAAGAAGTACGGTGAGGTAAACACCGAGCACGACTGGGGATTCCAGGACATCCCTTGCATCAAGCAGGAGCAGACCAGAGTATCAGCACCCAACTCAAACGAGTGGGAAAGCGTTTACCACCTCAATGTGCCCGACAACATCACCAACTACGAGGCAGAGTACGTCTACAACTACTTCAAGAACATCAAGGGCAATGCCACCTCGATGGACCTCCACTACTGCGACTTCTTTGTTCAGCACGTATGGAAGGGCAAGGACCAGTACAAGGACGCTTACAACCAGGATGTGGTTGGCGGTGATCAGATGGACTACATCATCATCGGCCAGGATCATGGCTATAACTTCAACAGCACCACCAACGACACCAACAAAGGTGCCATGTACATCATGGACGGCAGTACCGACACCTTCGGTTACCACAACAGCCGAGACAGCAAGAACCACTTCGAGTATCTGTTGCTTGCCATCAATGTTCCCGGTGTTGGATTGGGTTACTATGTAGGTTTCGACTTCTACGCAAATGGTCCCGAGAAGAACATGCAGGTAGAGCGTGACTACGTATATACCGACTGGATTATCAAGGTGATTCCCGGAAAGTACGGAGATGCTAAGCGCATCATGTGCGAGGACCTTGGTACAACCGACGACTTCGACTTCAACGACGTTGTATTCGACGTTTACATCAACTATAACGAGTACTGGCACGGCAACGACTTCGGTATCATCACCCTCCAGGCTGCCGGTGGTACTATCCCCTTGTATGTTGACGGCAAAGAGGTACACGAGATGTTTGGCGTAGAAACCAGCACCATGGTCAACACCGGCGCTGGCGAGGAGAGACCTGCCGTACAGTGGCGCTTTACTCCCAAGAGTGCAAACCCCAACGACATCGAGGTTAAGGTTATCCAGGATGCCATCACCTACACTCTTTCCGCTCCCAAGGGTAAGGTTCCCTACAAGATTGCAGTTCCCATTACCGTTGACTGGGCTGAGGAGAGACAGCAAATCGAGCAGAAGTATCCCAAGTTCATGGAATGGGTGAAGAACCCCAGCGTAAATTTCTGGAACTAATGCTATGACGCTACATAACCGTAGCCAAGATATAAGTGCGAATCTGCTTTTGTTCGAATGAATGAAAGCAGATTTGTCTTTAATTTGCAAGCGGAGAGCAACACATGAGAAGTACACTACCCAAGACGGTTGAGCAAACCATCAGACAGCACCAACTGATGCAGAAGGGCTGTAAGACAATGGTGGCATTGAGCGGTGGAGCCGACTCGGTGGCCTTGCTATTGGTACTTCATGACATGGGCTATAAGGTAGAAGCCTTGCATTGCAACTTCCACCTACGCGGAGCAGAATCAAACCGCGACGAGCAGTTTGCCACCACGCTATGCAAAGAGAAAGGAATAACGCTCTTTACCCAGGATTTCGACACCCTGGCCTATGCGCAAAGCCACAAGATCAGCATCGAGATGGCTGCAAGAGACCTGCGCTACGAGTGGTTCGGGAAGATGCTGAAAGAGCGAGATGCCCAAGCCATTGCCGTGGCACACCACAAAAAAGACCAAGCAGAAACGTTGTTGCTCAACCTGATACGCGGAACGGGCATACGCGGACTTGCCGGTATGCATTACAAGAACGGCAACATCATACGTCCCCTACTCGATGCCTCGAAAGAGGAGGTGGAGGAATATCTGATCAGCATGGGACAGCAATGGGTTGACGACAGCACGAACTTCGAAAAGGAAGCACTCCGCAACCGCATCCGCCTTGACGTACTGCCCTTGTTGCAGGAAATCAATCCGCAAGCCATAAACAACCTTGCCAAGACGGCAGAGCACATGCAAGAGGCACTCACCATCTACGAAAGAGGGCTGAACCAGCAAGACCAGACCATCATGACCTTCGGACTCAAAACGGAACTGCACGAAGCGTTGGCAGGTTGCGGGTTCAATGCCACACAAGAGGACAACATCTGGAACGGACAGACTGGAAAGATGGTTGAATCGACCACCCACAGACTGCTGAAAGACCACGACAGATACATCCTAAAGGCAAAATCCGAGATCAGCACGGAACCAGTCTTGCTCACCAAAGAAATAGAACGAAGCCAAATAAAAGAGATGAGGAAAGACTACCTCTACCTGGACAAAGACGTGGTGAAGCAACCCTTGCACGTTCGCAGGACAAAGACTGGCGACCGCTTCACCCCCTTCGGCATGAAAGGTTCGAAACTGGTCAGCGACCTACTGACAGACATGAAACTGAACAGGTTTGAGAAGGAGGAGCAATACGTTCTGACGGACGCAGACGGACAGATTTTGTGGGTCATGGGGCGCAGGGCATCCGACTTGTACAAGGTAACGGACAAGACCCAGAAGGTGCTCGTAATAGAATACAGATAGAAGAGTTATATGCTCGTTATCAAAGCGTTGAACAATTCCGCCTATGAAAAGCAATAGCAACAACACAGTCACGAATACCCCAATACGCGTATTGGAAGTCATCCGACAAGGGCAGATTGGAGGAGGAGAGTCGCATGTGCTGGACCTCATCCAATGCCTCGACAAGTCACGTGTCACCCCCATCGCCATGGCGTTTACCGGAGGACACATGATAGACACGCTTCGTGAGCAAGGCATCAAGTGCTACGTCATAGAAACGCAGAAAGCATTCGACAGCAAGGCAATGCGAAAGATACGCGAGGTAGTGGAGCAAGAGAAGATTGACATCATCCATGCCCATGGTAGCAGGGCCGCATCCAACATGCTACAACCTGCACGCAAACTGCACATTCCGCTTATCTATACGGTTCACGGATGGAGTTTTCACCAAGACCAGTCGTGGATTATACGCAAACTCCGAGGATGGAGCGAGAAACTGATATGCCATTATGCCAAGAAGATTATCTGCGTATCGGAAAGCAACCGCAAGACTGGCGAGGAAACATTCGGACTGAAAAACTGCGTTGTCATTGAGAACGGCATCAACCTGCAACGCTTCAATGCAGATGCCACATACAGCCATCTGAGAAGCGAATTCGGCTTCAAGGAGGATGATTTCGTCGTAGCAGAAATCTGCCGTATCACCTTGCAGAAAGCACCCCTCGACTTCCTGAAAGCCGTGGAGATGGCTCATGCCAAGGAACCACGCATCAAGGGTCTGCTGGTGGGAGAAGGCGACATGCAAGCCGAAACGGAGAGTTACATCAAGGAGCACCAGATGACGGACTATATCGTCACCTCGCCCTTCCGAACCGACGTCCCCGCCATACTGAATGCCGTGGACGTATATTGCCTGCCAAGTCTTTGGGAGGGACTGAGCATCGCATTGCTCGAAGCATTGGCCATGAAGAAACCAGTGGTAGTAACACCTACCGACGGAACCAAGGAACTCATTGAGGACCACATAAACGGTACGATAGTACCCTTCAACAGTCCCGAAGCCAATGCCGAAGCCTTCCAGGAATACTTCAACAATCCCCAAATGATGAGGGAGCACGGTGAGAAGGCATACGCAATGGTAGAGAAGCGCTTCAATGCACAAAGAGTGTCGGACACGGTTACAGAAATATACAATCAGAGCCTAAAATGACTGAATTAAGTGTCATAATACCCGTCTACAACACGGGCAAATACCTGCAAGAAGCCATCGAGAGCGTCTTGCAACAAGGCATTGATGACATGGAGGTAATTTGTGTCAACGATGGTTCGACCGACAACAGTCTTGAGATACTGAACAAGATGTCGGAGAAGGACCCTCGCATACAAGTATATTCGCAGGAAAACCAAGGACAGAGTGTGGCACGAAACACAGGTATGAAGCATGCCACCGGACGATACCTGTACTTTATGGACAGCGATGACATCCTGAAACCAGGATGCCTGGCACGTTGCATGGAGTACATGGAGAAGGGAGGATACGACTTCATCTTCTTCGACGGAGAGATATTCTGCGAAGAAGGGACACCCAGTCTTGTGTGGGACTACCAGAGGACCGGCATCTATGAAGAAGGCAAGAACTATGCAGGAAAAGACCTCATGCACTCTCTGCTTGACAACTACACACATCGTGCCGTGCCCTGGTTGCTGTTTATCAGGCACGAGCAACTCAAGAACCTGCATCTTGCCTTTTATCCGGGTATCATCCATGAAGATGAGTTGTTCACCGTGCTACTGACCATCCAGACGGAAAAGATAGGTTGCCTGAAGCAGAACCTCGTCAAGCATAGGGTGAGAGCCAACAGCACAATGACGCATAAATACTCCCGACGCAACGTGGACTGCTACCTTGTGGTGATTGATGAGTTGATGAAATGGAGCAAGGACGTCTGCCCACAACACAGAAAACTCGTTCGCAAATTTGCACGGTATACGCTTGACAAAGTATTCTATACGGCTCAGGTTTTACCAATAAAAACAAAAATGTCACTTACATGGGTGATGATACGAAAAAAATACACTACCTTTGTAAGCGCTAAGAATTGGGCTAGATTCCTTTTGAAATCTACAGGAAAATAAATTAACAAGAATCAATGGCAGGAAGAGCGTCAAAAAGTATACTCAATGCGAAAGTGAACGTGCTGTTTTACTTTCTGTCATTGTTTTTCTCCTTCTTTACGAGAAAGGTATTCCTGGACTGTCTGGGCGATGAGTTCGTTGGATTGACAGGAACCTTGGGAAGCATCCTTGGCTACCTTAACCTGGCAGAACTGGGACTGAGCAGTTGCATCTGCTTCTTCCTTTACAAACCCCTGCAAGAGAACGACCGGGAAAAGACGACCGAGATAATGTGCCTGATGGGTTACCTATACAGGACGGTCGGTTTGTTCGTCTTAGGAGCAGGCACCCTTATCAGTATAGCCTTCCCGTTCGTGTTTACCGATACGGAACTGAGTCTGGGTTTCATATACTTTGCCTACTACTCGTTCATGGGTAGTTCGCTGATAGAATACTTCATCAACTACCGGCAGATTCTGCTCACGGCAGACCAGAAAGAGTACCTCATCAGCATCTATATGCAGACGGCAACGCTCATCAAGATCGGTCTTCAGATATTATTGGCTTACTATCTGAAAAACATCTACTTGTGGACGATTACCGAGTTCATTTTCGGACTGCTTGCCTGCATCGTGCTGAACATCAAGATCAACAAGGAGTACCCCTGGCTGAAAGCAGATAAGAGTAAGGGAAAGGCCCTACTGAAGAAGTATCCGGAGGTCATCAAGAACGTCAAGCAGATCTTTGTTCACAAGATGAAGGACTTCCTTCTTGGGCGTAGCGATGAACTCTTCATCTTCATCTTTGTATCCCTGAAGATGGTTGCCTATTATAGCAACTACACGATGATCATCGGCAAGGTGGCAGTACTTTTCAACACGGCTCTCAACAGCGTTAGTGCCAGCATTGGCAACCTCGTGGCCGAAGGTGACAAGAAGAAACTATTGGGTGTGTTCTGGGAGATGATGAGCCTGCGACATTTTGCGTCGGGTTTTCTCGCCTTCGTCATCCTCAACCTCATAGAACCATTTATCAGCATTTGGCTGGGACCGCAATATGTCATTGACAAACTCATACTCATCCTGCTCGTAACGTATTTCTACATCGAGAATACGAAGCGAGTGGTTGACATGTACAACTATGCCTACGGATTGTACTCGGACACATGGGCCGCATGGACAGAGCTTGCGCTCAACATCAGTATCATTCTCGTTGCCGGACACTTCCTTGGCATTGTGGGCATACTGCTTGGCAAGATTATCAGCATGTCGTGCATCTCCATGCTCTGGAAGCCCTACTTCCTCTTCAGTCAAGGCCTCAAGCATCCCGTTTCAGCCTATTGGCAAGGCGCCATTCCCCTCTACACCCTTACCGTCGGAGTTGTCGTTGGTGTATCATACCTGTGTACACTCCTACCCTTCCGTCCTGCCGAAAGCATCTGGCAATGGATGGGTTTCTCTGCCTGCAGCGTAGTCATCTATTTGGTGGCAAGTGGCACCATCTACTATTTCTTTGCCAAGGGAGCCAAGGACTTTGCCCACCGCATGTTAGGGCACTTCCACAAAGGGTAAGCACAAACATGATACTTATGCTTCGTAAGTATGATGTTTACACAAGCTAAACATTATGTTTAGCAAGGTTAAGTATGCAAGCAGCACTTTCGATACCCATCGAAAGTTAAAGTTTGCCGTATCCTTTACCATCAAGGAGAACGCAGTTCGCATGCCACTTTAATGGGCGAACAGCCCAATCCTTGGATGACATAAGAAACTAATCATCTTATGAAAATATTTACAAAACGCACAAATGCTTTGTACCGTTGCAGATGTAAATCTGATACGATTTCCCTTCGTTTTTCCTCCAATCAGCACCCTATGAGCGCACAATTGGCTTACGTCTGGCTTACGTGTTTTGACGTAAGCCAGACGTAAGCCAAGTATGTCAAGGCCGAGTGCAAGCTGTAAGATCCTAAAGGCATCTTTGACTGATGTAAAAAATCTCATACATCTTTTGCACCAACAATTGGTTTGGTGGAAACAGACGAAATTAAGGCATTATGTCTGGCCATTATATACTTTTTGGCATAAACGTTTGATTTAAACGCTAAGACGCCGAGACGCAAAGGATATGTGGCCTCTCCGGGATTCCTTTATTAAGGACACGAAGACGAGTTTGTAATTAGTTCGATATCCGGCTCACCTTCTTCAAAGAGTTATTTGTCATAATTGCAGATTTTCTTTGAAAAATTTTGTAGATTTATTTTTTATGTATAACTTTGCCTTCGTCATGTGGAACGTGGTGTATTTCAAATGCACCTAGACAGCCACAATGACCAAGAAAGCGTTCCAAGCTTTTATCCTTTGTTACGAAATCGCCAATTTCAAATCGGAAGGATGAAATGTATAGAACGCCTAACCTGTATGTAGTACGTACGCATACGGCTCCTACACCGTTTGCAGCTGCATAACGGCGTAGGTGTAGTGTATCTTTTCATTTCCGAGATGGTGTTTGGCGATACCAGTAACAAGATGAGTAAGGACATTCCCTACGCTCTTCTTGTATAGGTTGGTGTCATAATATTAGAGCAATGCCAAATGATGGGGGATGAAGGAGGCAATTACCATCAAACATGCCAATCAGTTCGACAAATTTATTCCATTTTTATGGTGAGTTGAAATACTTGGAAGATGCATTGACAAATGGATTATGGCCAAGGTTTTGTACAGAGTACGGATGGTTGGGGAAGGACATATCCATTCCTATGATATGCTTTTGCGACATTCCACTTAGCAGGATTAGCTTCCACATGTCGAAATATGGAAAATATGGAATCGGCGTAACAAAGAGTTGGGCAAAAAAGCACAAAATAACCCCTGTCTTATATACCACGGATCAAAATGACATCTGTGACAAACTATCGAAGTTTATTAAAAACTTAGAAAATGATAAGGTATCAACCTCCTCTAAAATGCCATTTGAGGAATGTTTGCTCTACAGGACGAAAAGAGTAACGGCCAATGATATTGAAGCACAATACTATAATACTGCGAAGAGACCGAAATTTTACAATGAACGCGAATGGAGGTATATTCCCGACATAACAGAACAAGTACATCTTGTACTATACACAAGTCCCAAAAAGAAAAATAAGGATTTTTATAATGTGGAGAACAATAGGCTAAGCGAAACAACAAATAGCCAAAGGATAAATGTTAGTGCAGAAGATGTTCGTTATCTAATTATTCCGGAAAGTGACAGAAAAGATTTCATTTCTTTTTTAAAAATTCATTTCCCAACAAATAGTGACGAATATATATCGCGCATCATTACAATAGAACAAATAAAAGCCGATTTTTAGATGATGAGCATAGTCAATTAATTTACGAGATAAATCATATTTTAAATAACTATATTACTTTACTTATGAGAAGATTTTTATTTTTGCTATTTTGCATGTTATCTGTTAACATGTATTCGAGACATTTTACAGCAGTAGTGAATGAGCCTGGTCAATTGGAACGAGTCGTTATGAATTCCGGAATAGGTATATATGATATTACCTCATTAAAAGTGATAGGATCAATAGATAGCGATGATATCGTCTTTCTGTGCTTTCTTGGAGGGAGAATGTCGTCAGATCATGAAACTACCTATTCTTCTAGTTTGAATGGTTATCCTAAAACTAAAGGAAAGCTTGAAGTTTTAGATTTATCTGAGAGCACAATCGTATATTCCGATAAATATTACTATGATTATAGTAGCTATAATGGCAGCTATCTTGGCACAGAATATTATAGAAACAGAACAGAAGATAGTACTATTGATATGGATATGTTTGGTGATTGTAAATCTATAAAAATCATAAAGTGGCCAAATAGTGCTAAGGTATTTAGGGCTCAAATGAGTATATACGATAGCCGACATATATCAATATATGGGCCAAATATTAACCAATATGTTGGCAATAATGTTCGAAATATGAGCATAATAGGCAACGAAGTGTATTGGTTGGGGAACTCTATTCCTTCTTATGGATTTTCTTATAGCCAAAAGATACACGTGTTGCAAGGATTAGGAGACTCATTCCAGCAAAAATTTAGAAATATTATTTTTCTTGAAGGTGTTCTTATACAAAAATTCGCAGACTGGCAATCTACTAACCACGAAGATAACACGACATCCTCAAGAACCACAAAAGTTCATATTCCTGCAGGTTCTACATTAAGCTTTGACTATTCTGTAAGTAGTGAAGAAGACTGCGATTATCTGACAGTCAGTGTAAATGGCAAGAAACTCATCAACAAAAGTGGCGAGGTGACAAACACATATTCTGGCACATTCGAAAACGAGGTCATTGGAGAGCTCAGCATTAAATATTCAAAAGATGAGATGAGTGCAGGAGGAACAGATGGAGCATATATTAAGAACATGACGCTTACGCTTCCTGAAAATGGCTACTATGGAAATGACTACGTGAAACTGGGATGCGACAACCTTAACTTCTACGATGAAGAACATTTTGACATGGTTGTCGATTTTGTAGCACCACAACTCACATACAAACGTAAGTTCAACAATACTGATTGGCAAGCCTTGTATGTTCCTTTCTCTATTGAATATGACAACTGGAAGGATGATTTCGAAATTGCACGATTGAATGACATACATCAGTATGACGATAATGATGATGGCGAGATAGACAGAATGGCTCTTGAAATTGTAAAAATAAAGAGTGGACGCACGCAAGCCAACACACCATACGTTATTCGTGCAAAGAGCGTTGGAGATAAAGAAATAGTAATGAAGAATGCAAAAGTATCGCCAACAGATGGTGATGGATGTGTGGTTAGTTCGTGGAATACACATTTTTATATAACAGGTTGCTATGCTCCAATCCCTGGCACAACGATGGTAGCCAATGGCTATTACGCCTTGGGAGGAGGATCTCTTCATAAAGCAGCATCTGAAACCAATAATTTGGGCAGTAATCGATGGTATATTGAAGCCATTGATCGTAATGGAAATCAGATAAATTTCAACGAAATAAAAATATGCGTTTTTGGCGAGGATGATATGTGGGAGACAAGCATAGAAGATATGTCTGGCAACGAACCAGAGAGCCAACAACGAATCTATGATCTCAGTGGTCGTAAAGTTGGCAATGCAAAGAAGGGCATCTACATTAAGAATGGCAAGAAGTATGTCGTAAAATGAAAAAAGTAGCGGAAATGATGAAAAAAAAATATAAGAAGCCAGAGATAAAGCATCGTACCATCCTGCCATCATCCCCTATGTTGGAGTCGAGCTACATAGATTTTGGTTTTCCAGGCACCTTCGACGTCAAGGAAGAATACGAAGAATACACCTGGACGGACCTCGAGTGGTAAAAACACTCTAAAAGCATAAAGAAATAGTGCCTTCATTCTCATCACAAAAACGGTGGTGAAATGAAGGCACTTGTCTTTGTTGTTCTACTTCAGGTGTAGTTTTGGCACAACATGAACAATACTTACCAAGATTTTTTCAAAAAAACACCTTAACGATAAAATATTTGCATCAGTTAGTTGTTATAGATAGTAGAAGGCAAAGAAAACCATACTAATAATTAGCATACAGATTATGACAATATTGCAAAAACATTTGGTGTTTATACCCTTGTTTCTCATAGTATTCACCGCTCTGTTTGGATGGGTCGTGATGCTGCTATGGAACTGGTTGATGCCTGACTTGTTCGGTTTGTGCACCATCAACTTCTGGCAAGCAGCAGGACTGCTTTTGCTATGCAAAATACTTTTTGGAGGATTTGGTGGCGGACATCATGGATGTGGACACGGACATGGCATGCATCATGGCTGCGGTAACAAGTTGCGTGAGTGCTGGGAGAACATGACCCCGGAAGAGCGTGAGCGGATTGTAGAAGCACACAGGAAGTGCAACAATACTACAGAGACAGATTGTAATGGCAAATAACAATCTGGAAGACATAATAAAGGACAATACACCTCGGCTGAAGTCATACGTAAGGTCGAAGGTGAGCAACCGTGATGATGCCGACGACATAGTGCAGGACACCTTCTACCAGTTTCTGCGAGCCTTCAACATCGTGGACAACCCGATAGGAAAGATAAGCTCATGGCTCTACACGGCAGCTCACAACCTCATCGTCAATCATGGCAAGAAAAAACGTGAGAGCGAAATGCCACAGGTAGGCAGGCAGGACTCAGAATCGTTTATGAGCGATCTTTCAGAGATCATGATTGTCACCGACAACGACAACCCGGAAATGCTCATGCTGCGCGACATGGTATGGGAAGAACTTGACAAGGCACTTGCCGAACTGCCCAAGGAGCAATGTGAAGCAATAGAACTTACAGAGATAAAAGGACTTAGCGTGAAAGAGGCTGCCAAGCTGACAGGAGTATCGCAAGGCACGTTCCTGTCAAGAAAGCATTACGCAGTTCTGCATATACGAAAGCGTCTGCAAGGATTATATGAGGAATTAGTACAAAACCATTAAAGGACTATGATATGTGGTTAATGAAATCATCTATTGGCCGTAAGGTAATTATGGCTGTGACAGGAGTAGCATTGGTGTTGTTTCTCACCTTTCATGCCTCAATGAATGTAGTGGCTCTCATTAGTGCCAAAGGCTACAATGCCATTTGTGAGTTTCTGGGAGCAAACTGGTATGCCGTAGCGGCAACCATCGTGCTGGCAGTACTGGTGTTCGTCCATTTCGTCCTTGCCTTTCACCTGGTCATCTGGAACCTTCAGGCACGAGGTCCCCAACGATATGCCGTGAAAGTACGTCCCGATGATGTGGAATGGTCAAGCCAGAACATGTTCAGCCTTGGCGCCGTGGTAGTGCTTGGCATTGCATTGCACCTCTATCACTTCTGGGCGAACATGATGTTTGCCGAACTGGCGGGAACTGCAGACGATGGATTGGCAACCAATGGTATCTATCACATTGTGAACACATTCCATGGCATTGGAGAGCATTCCGTCTCAGGCTATGTATATACCTTGATTTACCTTGTATGGCTCTGCGCACTATGGTTCCACCTAAACCACGGAACATGGAGCGCCATGCAGACATTGGGACTTAACAACAAGAAATGGTTCCCACGTCTGAAAATGTTTAGCACCATATACAGCTCCATCATCATCCTCATGTTCACAGCTGTGGCCGTACTGTTCTGCTTAGGCTATACGCCCTCAGACATCCACGAAGTGATGCCAAAATAAAAAAACGCAAGAGGAGGAAACCAAAGCCATATTGGTCACAGATTCCCCTCTGTTGGGAGATAGAGTTACAGTTCGCGAAGGAATTTCTCCGCAAACAAGTCTTTGTCAAACTGCTTGCTGCGCTCAAGGCATTGCAACGACACCTGCTTGCAATATGCCGTGTCTTCGTAAAGGTGACGGATAGCCGAGGAAAGGTTTTCCACCAACTGCTCGTTACGCTCAAAGAGGATGGCAGCATCGCCACACAGTTCGGGAATGCCACCAGCCACGGTAGATACCATAGGAAGGCCACACGCCATAGCCTCGATGACAGAAAGCGGACAGGCATCGTCGCACAACGAGGGCAGCACAGCCACATCACACGTCTTGAGGTAGGAAGGCATTTGGTCATAGGGTACAAATCCCGTGAACGACACCTTGCCTGGCATGGATTCTGCCAACGATTTCAACGACAAGGCATACTCATCTTCAAGGTTGGAATTGGAGAACGAATTGGCACCAATGATAAGCAACTTCACCTGGGGAAGGTCCTGTAAGTTCTTTACTGCCATGAGCAATTCCTTCACGCCCTTTATCTTGTCTACCCTACCAAAGTAAACAACAACAAAGTCGTCATCAGCAAACCCCACTTTCTGGCGAGACAAGGTGTCGGCAGAGAAGAAACGTGAGCAGTCAATGCCATTGATGACGCTCTTGGCACACACAGTCTCACCAACAGAGAGAACACGGTTGCGGATATAGTCAGAAACGGTAATGATCTTGGCAGAACGCTTGCACACCTCTTTGTCCAGTTCTATGCCACCGCCATACATCGTGTCGGTATGCAGATGCACCATCAGAGGGACCGTAGTATGGCGCGACAGTTCAAGCACATAACCGGGACGGTTCTCCAACAGTATCAGGTCAAAGCCACCCGAGACCACGGAATGCAGGATTCTGTGCAGGAAATATTGCAAATAAGCATCGTAATACTCCTCCTTGAAACCACGCACATACCACTTGCGCTTCATTCGGTACATAAAGGAGTCGGCATCCACAAAATGATACTTCACATGCTTGCCATCTTGCACAGGACGAGGCGGTTTCACGCTATACACAGTGAAATCGTGGATTCCCATCTTCTCATTGTACTGTATGTAATAGTCAATGAGATTCTCTACCGCTCCACCCTTTTGGGCCGGAACAGGTAAAAGACCTGACGTGATAATGGCTATCTTCATATTTCCTTACCTTTGTTTATTGCAACAAAATTAAGTCATTTTATATTTATTCCCAACAAAAATGCGCAAAAAATGTGGAGTTTAGGAAAAAAACACCATTCATTTGGTCATATCGAATTTTAAAACTAAATTTGCAGAATAAGAGACAGAGGATATCCCTTATAGAAAAATGAGAGCATTATGAGAATAGCATACCTTTATACAGCATTGACAACTTTTGGAGGAGTTGACCGCGTGCTAACAGAGAAAGCCAACTACCTGGCCGACTCATTAGGACATGAGGTATACATCATTACCGACTCTCAGGCACATCGTCCTCCCGTCTTTCCTCTCTCGGACAAGGTGCACCACATAGACCTTGAAACCGACTTTGACGAGCAGTACCACTACGGAACCGTGAAGCGTTTTCTTTGTTATAGAAGACTGATGAAACAATACCGTCAGAGATTGGAGGACACGCTGAGAAAAATCAAACCACAAATCACCATCTCTACTTGCGGACGCGACCTTGACTTCCTCAACGACCTGAAAGACGGTAGCATCAAGATGGCAGAGTCGCACACCACCAAGGAGTACATGCGCAACCTTTACCTGATGAAGGCAAAGGGATTTCCGTATAGTCTGGTTGCCAACCATTGGACGAGAAAGATGGAGAAATCCATCAAGCAACTGAAAGAGTTTGTCGTACTCAACGAGCACGATGCCGACAGTTGGAAGAAGATAAGAGAGGCCAAGATCATACCCAACTCCTTACCATTCAAGGTACAGGATACCAGCACACTTGACAATCACCGAATCATCTCGGTAGGACGTTTGTCTGTTGAAAAGGGAGCAGACAGAATGATTGAGGTATGGAAACGACTGGCACATGCACATCCTGGATGGAGCGTAGAGTGGTTTGGTCACGGTCCCATGCACGACGAGATCAGCAACATAGTCAAGGAACAGCATCTTGAGGACTCTTTCCATATGCATGCCCCCGTGCAGAACATCAAGGACGAGTATCTGAAAAGCGATATCTATGCCCTTTGCTCACGTTTCGAGGGCTTCGGAATGGTACTGATCGAAGCCATGTCGTGCGGACTACCCTGCATCTCATTTGATTGTCCTCATGGTCCGCGCACCATTATCAAGAACGGGCAGAACGGTTTCCTCATTCCCGACAACGATATCGATGCCTATGTTGCCTGCCTGGACAAACTGATGAACGACATCGAACTGCGGGAACGTATCGGAAAAGCGGGAAAAGAGAGTTCCGCCCAGTATGCTCCCGAGCAGATCATGCAACAATGGGAAGACCTATTCAAGGCAACCATACAACGATACGGCAAGGCTTAACACCTTAAAAAAGAAGAAGAAGAACATGAATATCCTATTCCTCATATATCACGGTTTTTCGGAGACGAGCGGAATCACGAAGAAGATAAAGGCACAGGTTGACGGCCTTCGTCAATCGGGACATAAGGTCTATGTCTGCACCTATTCCATCTTGAAGAACGGTCACCGTTGCCGTATGATTGACGACGAGATACTGCAAGACTTCGGTTCAAGCAAACTGGCTCCCATGAAGAAACGAGTATGCTACAATGCCGTATACAAGTTCTGCATCGAGAAGAAGGTGGATGCCGTGTATTGCCGTTCTTTCCACAATGCCAATCCTTGGACAATCAGTCTGTTCAGTCGACTGAAAAAAGCAGGAATCAAATGCGTGATGGAGATTCCTACCTATCCCTACGATCAGGAATATGTGGGCTTCCCACTCTTTACGAGGATGGAATTGCTGGTTGACAAACTCTTCCGCAAGAAACTGGCCAGGAAACTCGAACGCATCGTTACCTTCTCGAGCGACAAGGAGATATTCGGGCAAAAGACTATCTGCATCAGCAATGGCATCAGTTTCGAGAAGATTCCCGTTCGCGTTCCGGCAAAGAAAACGGACGACACGATACATCTCATCGGAGTTGCCGAGGTACACTATTGGCATGCCTTTGACCGTGTCATCAGTGGCATTGGCGAATACTACAAGAACAACGGAAAACGGAACATCCTGTTCCACATCATTGGTGGTGTGGGGGATGGCGAGATGCATGGCAGTCAGCATGCGCCTGGTTTCAAGGAACTTATCGACCGCTATGGCATTTCCGACCACATCATCTTCCATGGGGCAATGTATGGCGACGAACTGAATCACTACTTCGACGTCTCAGACTTTGCCATTGGGTCATTAGGTCGTCATCGTTCGGGCATTACCGACATCAAGACACTCAAGAACCGAGAGTATGCGGTAAGAGGAATTCCGTTCATTTATAGTGAGCACGATGAGGATTTCGAGGACAAGCCATACATCATCAAAGCCCCTGCTGACGAGAGTCCCATCAACATGCAATGCATCATCGACTATGTAGAGGCAACGAGTCCAAAGGGATGCTTACAGAACGAAGTGGGACAGGAACAAGGCAACGGACATAAAGTGATGCGTCCCGAAGAGATACGCAAAACCATCACCCACCTCAGTTGGAAGTGCCAGATGGAGAGGGTGATAGAAGAAATATCGTAAATACAGAAACAACAACACAGAAACAATGAATATAGCATATATAGCGCCACCCACAGCATGCTTCAACGGTGATGGCGACGGAATTAAGATGCAGGCCAAGCAATGGGCATACGCACTCATTGAGAAAGGTCATAATGTGGACTTCATCAATCCATGGAATCATTATGACTGGAAGAAATATGATATCATTCATGTTTTCGGTTTTGGTTTATGGAATTATGACATCATTCATTGGGGAAGCCGGTTAAATCCGAACTTCGTGTTCTCGCCTATCATTGACTCTATCACCCCCATGTGGAAGTACAAACTGGCCACAAGATTCGGTTGCGAACGTTTGCGCCTTTACAGTCAGAATTATATGCTTCGCGCTATAAAGAACGATATCAAGACCTTCTATGTGCGTTCGGAATACGAGAAGGGATATCTGACCCAGGGCTATGGCATTTCAGACGACAAGATTGCCAAGATCCCCCTTTCTTACCGTTTCGACAAGAGTCAGGAATGCGAGAAAGAACCATTTTGCCTTTTCACGGGTACCATGACACAACCCAGAAAGAATGTCAACAGGTTAATCGAATCGGCCAAGAAATACGGTTTCAACCTTAAACTCGCTGGTAGTACAGGTAGTGCAGAATCCAAGGAAGAACTGATGAAGCGAATCGGCAATACGAAGAATATCGAAGTACTGGGATTCGTTTCGGACGAGGAACTGATCAACCTCTACAACAAGGCAAAGGTATTTGCCCTTCCCAGCATCAACGAGGGTGTAGGTCTGGTTGCCCTTGAAGCATCGGTTCACAACTGCAACATCGTGATAACAAATATGGGTGGTCCCAAGGAATACTACAACGGATTAGCCTATCTTGTCGATCCTTACAATATTGACAACATAGGCGAGAGTATTGTAAAAGCCCTACAAGACAACACGATGCAACCCAAACTTCGTGATCACATCATCCAGAATTACTCCATGGAAACCTGCATCAATAAGTTGATCAGTTCCTATGAAGCACTTTTATAAGAAAGAGAGAATGTTTTAGAGAATCTTCTCCAGGAATGTCTTCCATGTTTGCATGATGTCATCTTGCAGGAAGCGAGTCATATTCTTGCGTGCCACCTTGCCCATAAAGACGCGCTTGTCAGTATCGTTCATCAAGTCAATCAACCTGTCGGCAAAGGCATCTTCATCAAAATTCTGTATGAGATAACCATCCACACCATCCTGAATGATATCACTGGGACCGCATGGACAGGCAAATGAGACGGCAGGAACACCACATGACATGGCTTCAATCAGCACCATGCCAAAACCCTCATAGCGACTACTGAACGCCATGATAGATGCATTCGAGAAGACATCATTGACCTGCTTTGTAGTGCCATTAAGGTGTACATTCCTTAGACCCAAGTTGTCTGCCAATTGCTGATAAGGTTCTCTTTCTCCTGCACCATAGATCTGCAACTGCCAATCGGGGCACTTCTCCTCGACTTTCTTCCACACCTTGAACAGCATATCGAAACCCTTCTGCGAAGTGTAACGCCCTACTGCCACAACGGTCTTGTTCTGGCATGTCGATACCTGCTCGGGCATCTTCTGAATGAAGTTGGGAATGACATGAATATTCTTAAAGGCATCGCCACCCCATGCTCTTCTATCCTCGTCGGTAAGCACCACAAAGGCATCCAACTGATGGATCTGCTTGAGCAACTGCGATTGCCAATGGTGGGTGATTGCCTTGCAGACAAAAGCGGGCAATTTGGGATGACTGAACACACGGTAGGTTTTACGGCAAAAGTGCAACTCACCCACCTTCTTGCTTCCGTCCTTGATATCATTCAAGAAATTAACCTCTCTGCGCATAGCAGAAACCACAATGTCGGGCCTGTACTCCATCAGGAAGTCGGTAAACAGTTTCTTGTAATGCTTCTGCTTGGCACGATAATGCTTGAATTTCTTGAACTTGGGCATTACATCCAGTTCGTCATAGTTTAGGTTGAAGTTGACAATCTTCACCGAAGGATGAATGGGAAAATAAAACTCCCTTCCGTTGGGACTCTCCGTCAGCAAAGCCGTAATCTCCCAATCGGTATGTTCTGCCAACCAATTGATTTTCTTCGTAATGACACTACACATTCCGCTAGCGTCATAATTACCACCTAAAACATATACTATCTTCATAATCCCGTCTGCTTTATGGCTTGATCATATTTGAGTCCTTGTCCTCGTATTTCTTCTTGCTGGTAAAGAGTCCGAAGACATTAGCGAAGGCTTTCTTGAAACGACGCGAGAATGTCTGCATAAGACCACCGTCCTGGTCAATCGTACCATGTCCGGTTACGGCACGAGCCTTGTGCGACGTGACGAACCTCAACTTGCCGTCAGCCTTCATGTTGAGAGCCAGCGAACCGTCCTCGCCACGAATGATGTCCGTACGAAAGCGATACTTCCTTCCCAGTTCAGTAGGGAAGGCAAAGACCATGCCTCTTACATTCAGTTCGGGACGCTTGATCTGTTGGAAGCGCAAGTACATATCGCGCAACTTCTCGTACCACCACAAACCGAAGGCTGAGTGGTTGGCATCGGGAAGGAAACTCCACAGACCATACGCACAAGCAGTACCCTCCTTTTGCAGGGCCTTGACCATTGTACTTACATAGTGAGGTGGGTACATCGTATCAGAATCAATGCAGATATAATACTTTCCACGAGCCTTGTCAAGTCCGCAATTACGCGCATGCCCCGGTCCCTTCTTTGTCTCGTTATAGTAGGTGGCACCTACCCTTTCAAGCAGTTCAACCGTACTGTCGGTACTGTTGTTGTTGATGACGATAACCTCGAATGGGAATTCTTTGTCGTTCATAACGATGGACGAGAGCGAACTGAACAAGCGTTTTTCTTCGTTGTGCGCAATAAACACCACACTTGCCACAGGATGCTCTTCCTGAGCCACCTCCGACAAAGCCTGACGCAAGTTGTCGAGTTCCGTTTCAGGAACCTCCTTCCAACTCTTCTCGTAATATCTTTCGTATGTACTATACCAACTCATATTGCCATCATTTATGTTCGGTAAAGAGTACTTCCCATTGTTTCATAACACTATGTGGTTCATAGCGTTGTACATTCTCAACCGCCTTCTCACCCATCGACTTGCGAAGTTGTTCGTCTTCGATAAGACGGCATATTGAGTCTGCCAATTTCTGTACGTCATCGATGGGGACGAGCAAACCGTCTTCTCCATCCTTGATGATTTCGGAAGGTCCGAACGGGCAATTGAAACTGACACAAGGAACGCCACACGACATGGCCTCGGTCAACACCAAGCCAAATCCCTCATAGCGCGAACTCATCACATAGATACTGCTCTCCAAGTAAAGATCAAAGATGCGAGGAGTGGCAGGTTCCCATTTCATCGAAGCATCGAGTCCGCAATCGTGCGTCTTCTTCTCGAGTTCTTCTCTGAACGATCCGTCGCCAAACACCTTCAAGGTCCAGTCCGGATGCTTCTGGTTCACAATCTTCCACACATCCACCAACATATCGTATCCTTTCTGCCAATCCAGACGCCCCACGCTGAGAACCTGCTTGTTTTCAAGCGTTGAACGCGATTCGGGCATATACGATAACGGATTGGGGATAACCTTGACGAACTTCAGTTCGGGCCAGGCTTCAGCATCGTGCTGGGTCAGCGTGACAAAGCAGTCTGCCTTTTTTATCTTGCGTGTTATATATCTGTCAAAGAGCGAAGCAAGCTGATATAGTCCAGGCTTTCCCTTGAAGTCGAAACGCTTCTGGAAGGAGTTTCGCTCCACGTGCGACTCAATCACACGGTAGGATCTTCCAGGAATCTTCATCAGGATGTCAAGCAACGTGTACGAATCCGTAAGCGTAACAATGACATCCGGATCAATCTCCTTGACCTTGTCATAAACCCTCTGTTTGAAGGTCCTGCGCATATCGAAATACTGCTTGACTCGCTTCACCAATCCATTGCCATGTCGGGTAAAAAAGCGCACATCCACATCGGTATGCTCTATTCGTTCGTCCAAAGGGAAAGAGATAGGATGCTTACCTTGCTCGTAGGTAATAAGGTGTACTTCGTAGCCATGCTGAGCCAGATAGTTCATCTTGAAACTCAGTATGCGATCCAGTCCACCCAATTGGGCAATATATTTTACGATATAGACAATACGCATAGGCTAATTATAGAATCCTGCACCAGATTATGGCATCTTGGTACTCACCATTGGAACATGATATCCAGTCCTTGAATATGGCACTCATTTCGTAAGATGTTTTTTCAAATACCTTTTGCGCACGCACATTATCAATGGCCGTTACAGCGTACAACTGATGCAGATGCAAGTGCTGACGAACATACTGCTCCAATTTCTGCAAGACCAAGGTGCCCCACCCTTTTCCGCGATATTGCGGAAGGATGGCAATGCCCACCTCTGCCCGTTGATGCTTGGCATTGTAGTTGAATAGGTCAACAAGCCCAATGGGCTCATCCCCATCACACACCACCAATCTCAGTTGACCATCCTGGTAGAAGTCATTCATGTTCGTGGCAATGTACTGTTGCAAGGCATACCTGCTATAAGGAGCAGTGGTCGAACCGCATGGCCACAAAACCTCATCGTTCTCTATCGCATAGAGAAGTTCAAGGTCAGAAGGTTCAAGGGCTCTCAACTGGCAGTTCATAGCAATCATCATTTATGGCAACAGTATGCCTATTTCGGGCGTGTAGGTAGCAAGCGCCATCTGTGGCACTTGTGCATGTTGCTGGATGAGCACATCCAGTATCTCATCGTAGGTGTGACAGGTGGTATCGAAGAGGTAGTAGCACACCTTACCTTCGGGCACCGGAACCTCACCATGCTTCACATATTTCATTACACCTCCCTGTTGCTCAACAAGTTGCTTCAACAATTCCCTGTTGGCATCCGAGCAATAGCAGTAGAAGTGTGGAGTGATTTTCTTTTTGGGCAATGCGCTCAGCATCCAGTTCACGAAGTGCTTTACCAGCGTCAGGAAAGCCTTGAAGTAAACCGCCAGTCGGATGAGCAATCCCGACAGGAAATAGCGACGACTGAAATGCTTGGCATAGAAGATTATCATGGCTTGATGGAACACATTGACATACCTTATGGTACTTGGGTGCTCGCTCTCGCCCTTATAATGAATGATGGGATGTGGCAGATAGTAGTTCTTCCATCCTCCCTTCAGCAAACGGTACGAAAGGTCTACGTCCTCGCCATACATGAAGAAGTCTTCATCCAGCACTCCCACCTGTTCGATGGCCTTGCGTCGAAGCATCATATAGGCGCCACTGAGGATTTCTATCTTGGAGGCCTCGCTACGGTCAAGGAAACGCATATAGTAACGACCGATGATGCGATGGCGGGGGAACACTCTGTTCAGTCCGGAAATCTTGCAGAACGACACCAATGGCGTGGGTACTCCTCGGCGCGACTCCCATGCAAAGGCACCCTTGGCACTATGAAGGGCAACACCGGTGGCTCCGGCATTGGGGTGCTCGTCCATCCACTTCACGCTCTTGACGATGGCATCGGTCGAAACGATGGTATCAGGATTGAGCAACAGGACGTACTCTCCGCTCGAAAGATGAATGGCTTTATTGTTGGCCTTCGAGAATCCTACATTCTCCTCGTTCCGCACAAAGTGGACATTAGGAAAGTGTTGCGCCAGGAACTCTATCGAACCGTCATGTGAAGCATTATCCACCACCCATATGTCAGCACAGCCGGCAAGTTCCGAACCGACCGCATTGATGGCCGATTCTACGCTTTGCAAGCATTGGTACAGGAACCGCTTGACATTGTAGTTAACTATGATAATGCTTAGTTTCATTGTTTTTGTTATCACTTACGGACAAGTTACGGGGAAGGCTCTCATAGCGGACTGAATCTCACGCTCTCTCCTTCCCTTGGTGGGCCACACGAAGATCAGGGACAAGGCTCCAATGATGGGGCATCCCACGGTCGAAGGACTCAGGAACAGGTAGTGTACACCTTCACCCAAGAATATGACAATGGCCAGCATAGCCCATCGCATATAAGCCCATCGTGCATAACGGTTCTTGTTGTCCGCAATGCTCTTCTGCACCTTGGGGAAGACCAGCAGTCGTACCGAGAGGTAAACGAAGGCAATAGCAATGAGGTCGGTTATCACCTCTGCCCCATACTTCACGCTCTCATAGCCTTCGATTCCCGCCAAGGGTGCTTCTTTGAGTGGCGATACAAACTCAAAATACACATAGCCCCCTATTCCGATGAGCAAGGTTACTATATATAATATGAGTAGTTTCTTATCTAAATTATTCATTTTATTTTCTATTCAAGAGACAATCAAAAAATCCTCCGTCAACCGTCCGCTCAGCGAACTTGCCCGATGCATTCATAGCGAACCGGAGAAAGAACCGTCAATCATCAATCATCAATCATCAACCATCAATCATCAACCGTCAATCATCAACCATCAATCATTAACCATCAATCATTAACCATCAATCATTAACCATCAATCATTAACCATTAACCATCAACCGTCCGCTCAGCGAGCTTTCCCGATGCTTTCATAGCGAAGCGGAGAAAGAACCGTCAACCATCAATCATCAATCATCAATCATCAATCATCAATCATCAATCATCAATCATCAATCATCAACCACCAATCATCAATCATCAACCACCCTCATCGCGCCAGCTCCTCCCCATTATGGGGGAGGTGTCGCAAAGCGACGGAGAGGGTCCTCCTCTCATTCTCCATCAACTCTTGAACGGAGTTCTGTTGATGATGCTTCGGCCCAGCGTCACCTCGTCGGTATATTGCAGTTCATCGTTCTGTGCAATGCCTCGTGCAATGACGCTAATCGTCACGTTGGCGTCAGCCAACTTGCGGAAGATGAAGAAGTTCGTTGTATCCCCTTCCATAGTGGGCGAAAGCGCCAGGATGATTTCCTCGATGCCTCCCTCGTGCACGCGTTCCACCAGCGATGCTATCTCAAGGTCAGCAGGTCCAACACCATCCATTGGTGAGATGACACCTCCCAGCACATGATACAAGCCACGGTAGGTCTGCGTGTTCTCAATGGCCATCACATCCTGGATGTTCTCGACCACACAAACGGTGGAGGCATCACGGCGAGGATTGCCACAGATGGAGCAAGTCTCCGTATCGCTGATATTATGACAGATATGGCAGTACTTTACCTCCTTGCGCAAACGCGTCACGGCATCGGCAAATCCCGTAACCTGTTCCTCGTCCTGTCGCAAGAGGTGCAACACCAGGCGAAGGGCAGTCTTGTGCCCGATGCCTGGTAGTTTGCCAAACTCATCAACAGCACGCGAGAGTAACTGCGAAGAGAATTTCTCGTTAGCCATTTACAACACTCCCTTGCTACTGGGCAAGGTAAAATGCTCAACGTCACGCTTCACGGCCATGCGAATAGCGCGAGCCAAAGCCTTGAAAATGCCTTCTATCTTGTGGTGCTCGTTCTGTCCCTCAGCCTTGATGTTGAGATTCATCTTCGATGCGTCACTCAAACTCTTGAAGAAGTGCAGGAACATCTCGGTAGGCATCTCGCCCACCTTCTCGCGATGGAACTCTGCATCCCATACTAACCAGGGACGACCTCCGAAGTCGAGTGCAACCTGGCACAGGCAGTCGTCCATAGGCAGACAATAACCATAACGCTCAATGCCACGCTTGTCGCCCAAGGCAGTAAGCAGGCACTCACCCAGCGCAAGGGCGGTATCCTCAATGGTGTGATGCTCGTCCACGTGCAGGTCGCCATTGCAACGAATGGTAAGGTCCACCTGACCGTGCTTGGCAATCTGCTCCA
The DNA here is from genome assembly GCA_045643405.1 of Bacteroidaceae bacterium. Taxonomy (GTDB): domain Bacteria; phylum Bacteroidota; class Bacteroidia; order Bacteroidales; family Bacteroidaceae; genus Physcousia. The sequence goes on from JAZUKS010000097.1 coordinate 31,956, forward strand.
GCATGTGGTCAAAGAATCCCAGGCCTGTTGCAATATCGCTCTTGCCGTTACCGTCAAGGTTAACCTTTACCAGGATGTCTGTCTCCTTGGTAGCACGACGCACCTCAGCGGTACGCTCTCCGGCAAAGACGAGTTCCTGAATCTTCTCCCAGTCCATGCCATCACCCAGGATGAGCGACTTACAACCGAGGTTGACAGCCAACTGGGCATCGGTCTGACGATCGCCAATGACATAACTGTTAGCAAGGTCGTACTCACCATTCATATAAGCGGTAAGCATGGCGGTACCGGGCTTGCGGGTAGGCAGATTGTCCTCGGGGAAGGAGCGGTCAATAAGGATGTTATCAAACTCCACGCCCTCACCCTTCAAGGTGTTGAGCATAAGGTTATGGGTAGGCCAGAAGTCGGCTTCGGGATACGCATCGGTTCCCAATCCGTCCTGGTTCGACACCATTACCAATTCATAATCAGTATGTTTACGGATGAAACGCAGGGCACTGATGGCGTTGGGAACAAACTGAAACTTCTCAAAAGAGTCAATCTGCTCGTCTGCGGGTTCCACCAGTATAGTGCCGTCTCTATCTACAAAAAGGACTTTTTTCATTTTATTATCTATACTTTCTCATGACCGCCAGCAACTCCGTGTTCTCGTCGGGTGTGCCGACGGTAATGCGGAGGCAGTTGCCACAAAGGGTTACACGGTTGCGGTTGCGTACTACCACACCATTATCAATCAGATAGTTGTAAATGGCATTAGCATCCTTTACACGTGCCAGGAAGAAATTGGCATCGGTGGGATAAACCTCCTCACAAACAGGCAGTTCGGCAAAGGCGTTGATGATCTTGCTACGCTCTGCACGAACCGTAAACAACCATTGATTGACACGTCCCAGGTCGCTCAACATCTCGAGGGCCTTCTGCTGGGTCAGCGAGTTGATGTTGTAGGGATACTTCACCTTGTTCATCAGTCCGATGATCTCGGTCGAAGCAAACGCCATACCGAGGCGGATAGAGGCACAGCCCCATGCCTTGCTGAAAGTATTGAGCACAATGATATTGGGCCAACGCTCAATGTCAACACGGAAAGGACGCTGGGGAGCAAAGTCGCTGTAAGCCTCGTCCACTACCACGATGCCATTGAAGTTGTCAAGTATCTTCTCAATCTCTTTGCGGTCGAGCGAGTTTCCCGTGGGGTTGTTGGGTGTACAAAGCCAGATGACCTTAGTATTGGCATCGGTAGCCTCAAGCACCTTGTCGGCACACAACTCATACTTCTCGCCAAGCAGTACGCGACGGTACTCGATGTCATTGATATCGGCACATACGCCATACATGCCGTAAGTAGGTTCAATGGCTACCACATTATCCTTCTGCGGATTGCAGAAGATGCGGTATACGAGGTCGATAGCCTCGTCGCTACCATTGCCCAGGAAGATGTTCTCTGCAGGAACCGACTTAACCACCGACAGACGTTCCTTGACCTCCTCCTGCAATGGATCGGGATAGCGGTTGAAGGGACCGTTGTAGGGGCACTCGTTGGCATCGAGGAACACCTTTGCGGGACGTCCCTTGAACTCATCACGGGCGCAACTGTAGGGTTGCAACTTCCAGATGTTTGGGCGTACTGTATTCTCTAAATTGAAAGACATAGTTCTCTTTGTTAACTATTTACACTCTTCATTCTCACTCTCATCGCATTGGCATGCGCATCCAACTGCTCGTTGTCAGCCATGACTGCAACGGTCTGACCGATGCCACGAATGCCCTCGGGAGTAATATGCTGGAAGGTGACTTTGCGCTGGTAACTATCCAGGTTCACGCCACTATACGCCATGGCATAGCCACTTGTAGGCAAGGTATGGTTGGTACCACTGGCATAGTCGCCGGCACTCTCGGGCGTGTAACTGCCCATGAAGACGCTACCTGCATTCACAACCATAGCAGCCAACTGCTCGTAGTTGGCAGTCTCGATGATGAGGTGCTCGGGAGCGTAGGCATTGCACATGCGCATCATCTCCTCGTCATCCTTCACCACGATAATCTTGCTGTGGGTCAATGCCTGCTCGGCAATCTCCTTGCGGGGAAGGGCGTTGAGCTGAACCTCCAACTCTGCCTCAACCTTGGCAACGAACTCCTCGCTGGTAGTGAAGAGCAACACCTGACTGTCCACTCCGTGCTCTGCCTGCGACAGGAGGTCAGATGCAACGAAGGTTGCATTGCTGTCCTTGTCGGCCAATACGGCTACCTCGCTGGGACCGGCAGGCATATCGATGGCAACATCGTGAAGCGACACATGTTGCTTAGCACACATAACGTACTGGTTGCCAGGACCGAAAATCTTATAGACCTTGGAAACCGATTCGGTTCCGTATGCCATGGCACCAATGGCCTGAACGCCACCAATCTTGTACACCTTGCTCACGCCGGCAATGCGGGCTGCCACCAGGATGGCGGGATTCACGCTACCGTCCTTGCTGGGAGGAGTACAGAGTACGATCTCCTTGCAACCAGCAATCTTGGCAGGAATGGCCAGCATCAGAACGGTGCTGAACAAGGGAGCCGTACCACCGGGAATATACAATCCCACCTTTTCGATGGCAATGCTCTTCTGCCAGCAGGTCACGCCGGGCTCCACCATAATCTTCTCGCCGGTGAAGCGCTGAGCTGCATGGAAGGCCTTGATGTTTCTGTGAGCGTGCTTGATAGCCTCTTTCAGTTCCTCATCAACCAGAAGCTCTGCCTTTTCCATCTCCTCCTCGCTTACCGCCAGGGCATCGAGTTCCACATGGTCAAAGCGTGCTTCATATTCCTTCACAGCCTCGTCGCCACGCTGACGCACATCGTCGAGCACACCCTGCACGGTGGCATTCAACTGCGATGCCTCCTTCGAAGGGCGTTTCAGCAACGAAGCCCACTCACTTTCTTGTGGATATTTATAGCAATTCATTTCAAATCCCGAGATTAAGGAATCATCTTTTCAATAGGAATAACGAGGATGCCCTCTGCACCAAGCTCCTTGAGCTGGGTGATAATCTGCCAGAAGCTCTTCTCATCGATAACGGTGTGAACGCTGTTCCATCCGGGAGTAGCCAAAGGCATCACGGTAGGACTCTTGGCACCGGGAAGCACCTTGATAACCTCGTCCAACTTCTCAGCGGGAACGTTCATCAACACGTACTTCTTGTCTTCGGCAGCCTTCACGGCCTCAATGCGGAACAACAGTTCCTGAAGCACCTCGCGCTTCTCGTCCGACATCTTGGGGTCGCCGATAAGCAGAGCCTCGCTCTTCATCACAACCTCCACCTCGCGCAAGTTGTTGCTGACGAGGGTACTGCCTGAACTTACGATATCAAAGATGGCATCAGCCAAACCGATACCCGGGCTGATCTCTACCGAACCGGTAATGACGTGGATCTCTGCCTTGATGCCCTGCTCATTGAGGAAACGTTGCAGAATCTCGGGATAGCTGGTAGCAATCTTCTTGCCCTGGAACCACTGCAAACCCTGGTAATCCTCTGCCTTGGGCACTGCCAACGAGAGACGGCACTTGCTGAAGCCCAGTCGACGAACGACGTCAGCCTTATAACCACGCTCCTCGAACTCATTCTCGCCAACGATACCAAGGTCAGCCACACCAGTAGCCACACTCTGAGGGATATCGTCGTCTCTCAAATATAAAATCTCAACGGGGAAATTCGAACTCTGTACCAAAAGGGTACGCTTTGAAGAACTCACCTTGATGCCGGCCTCTGCCAGCAAAGCCATCGTGTCCTCATACAAACGACCTTTTGACTGAACTGCAATTCTTAACATAACTTTATACCTATTATTTTCTAATTTTTTCTAATTTCGCGTGCAAATATACGAAAAAAATACTAATTTTGCGCTATATTTTTTAAAAAGTTCACATTATTAATATTGAGGGCTTGCTCTCACCAATGTTTTTGCAGTTATGACGTAGCAATTTTGCACAAATCATCATCAATCATCAATCTTTAATCATCAATCTTTAATCTTTAATCATCAATAACCATCCCCCAAGTCTTTCTCCCCATAGAGGGGGAGATGCCCAAGGGCATAGGGGTGCTTCATTTCAACCATGTACATCATCGGCATAGCAGGTGGCACCGGTTCGGGAAAGACCACCGTAGCACGAAAAATCATAGATTCCATTCCCAGCGACAAGGTAGCGCTCATTCCACAGGACTCGTACTACAACGATACCACCCACCTCACCATGGAGGAGCGAAAGAAAATCAATTTCGACCATCCCGACGCTTTCGACTGGAAATTGCTGGCACAGCAAATCGAGGACCTGCGCAATGGCAAGTCCATCGAGCAACCTACCTATAGTTACCTTGTCAGCAACCGTCTGGAGGAGACCATCCACATCGAACCCTGCGAAATCATTATCATCGAGGGCATCATGGCACTATGGGACAAGAAACTGCGCGATCTGATGGACCTCAAGATATTTGTCGACGCCGATCCCGACGAGCGACTCATTCGCGTCATCCAGCGCGACACCATTGAGCGAGGACGTACCACGCAAATGGTCATCGACCGCTACCTGGACGTACTGAAACCCATGCACGAGGAGTTCATCGAACCAACCAAACGCCATGCCGACCTCATCATTCCGCAGGGTGGCAGTAACCAGCAAGCCATCGATATCTTGCGAACATTCATTACATCTCGATAAGACTTGACCGGCAAAATAAAACCATTCAACTTGCAAGACAATACACGCAAAACAAGGATACTGAGTACACGGAAAAAGCACGCGTTTCTTCCGTCTCTCCTATGCTGTCTCCTCCCCTGGACGATGACAGCAGTCTGTTCCTGTACACAGAAACCCAAAGAGGTATCGGCCATTTTCCATGACACGAAGGAGGACAACGAGGCGTCGTGCCCCGACCTTCCACAACTTGAGGAAAACGGAGAAATCATTGCCGTCACCCTTTCCGGACCACAAACATATTTTGAATTTCGCGGACAAAGTTTCGGACTTCAATACGAACTCATTGCCGACTTTGCACGCAAGCACGGATTGCGCATCCGTATGGAGATTGCACACGACACCACCGAACTACTTCGTCGCCTTGACCTGGGCGAGGCTGATGTCATTGCCCTTCCCCTACCCCATATCGACGGTTATACCACAACAGCCATCCAGGATAGTGCCAGCAACGGAAACAAGGCACAGGGATGGATTACACGTGCCTCGTCGCCACAACTGGCCGAGGCACTCAACGCATGGTACAACCCGGCCATCAAGCAACGCATCATTGCCGAGCAACAAAAACTGACACAAAAGAAATCCAATTTCACAGCACACCACACTCCACGTCCTAAGGTCAAGGACGCTAAACGTGGCATCATCAGCGACTACGACAGCATGTTCCGCAGGCATGCCCACACTTGCGGTTGGGATTGGCGACTGCTGGCGGCACAATGCTTCCAGGAGTCTGCTTTCGACCCTCAGGCCGTATCATGGGCAGGCGCACAGGGACTTATGCAACTCATGCCATCCACCGCCTCGCACTATGGCGTATCCAACCAGGTCTTCGACCCCGATGCCAACATCCGGGCTGCGACACGACTGCTGAAAGACCTTGACAATGCGTTTACCGACATCTCTGATCGCGACGAGCGCATCAGTTTCATCCTGGCATCCTACAATGGCGGTCAGGGACACATACGCGATGCGATGGCACTTACCCAGAAATATGGCGGAAACGAACACCGTTGGAGTGAAGTCAGCAAGTACATCCTGCTACTCTCCGAACCACAATACTATCGCGATCCCGTGGTGCGCTTCGGTTATCTTCGTGGCACAGAGACGGCAAACTACGTTACCGCCATCCGTTCACACTGGGCCCACTACCGTGGGATTGCCCCCTCTACCACTCAATGAGGCAGGGGGCACCTCTTTAACCACTAACCTTTAGGCAAGTCTCTCACCTATAACCACTCGCTCATCGGGCTTGCCCGATGCTTCGCTCGTAGGGCAGAAGAACCTTTCAGCATGGCCTATAACCTATAACCACCAACCTTTCAGCATAGTCTCTAACCTATAACCTATAACCACAAACCTTTCAGCATGGTCCATAGCCACTAACCTTTCCGTACAACAACACCGTCGATGCCATACAAGCGAGCGCCCTTCAGTACAACAATCTTTCCATTCTTTACGTACTTTCTGGCGCCTTCCGAGTCTGCACCCTTCACCATCAGCACACCCGTTTCGAGTTGCGACACGGCAGAGAAAGCACCCCACTGGGCCACATCCTGATAGTTGCTGATAGCCCCATCGGGCACGTGCAAGTTAGCCTTGTCTATATGCGTCTCAGCAAACACGTCCTTGCCCAATTCGGGAGCCTGCTCGCCCAGGCAGTAGATGTCCTTGATGGCCACGCAACCGGCAAAAGCCTCGTCGCCAATCTTCTCCATTGAAGCAGGAATGGTCACGTATGCAATCTTGTAGCAATAGCCGAAAGCGCCACTGCCAATGCTCGTCACGCCCTCGGGCAGGAGTACCGACGTCAGACCCGTACAGTTCATAAAGGCACAACTGCCTATTTCCTTCACCGACGCCGGAATGTCAAGCGTTGTCAGTCCAGAGCAGTTGGTAAAGCAACCACTGCTGATGCTTGTCAGCGAGTTGCTGAGTACAAGCGTCTTGAGGTTCTTGCAATAGGCAAAAGCATTCTTGCCAACCGTGGTCACGGTATTGGGCATCGTCAGCGACTTCAAGGTTCCGCAATCCCAGAAAGCCTTTACACCAATGCTTGTCACCGTATAGTCGTATCCCTCATTGCTGACGCTCTCGGGTATCACCACGCTCGTGGCCTCTTTATCCTCCAATGCCAGCACCTTGGCGTCCTTGGTCTCTGTGTCCAGATCATAGCGCAGACCATCCACAACCACTTCTTCTGCCACAGCACTCAGACTGCACACAAATCCCACCAACAAACTGAAGTATTGTTTTTTCATAAGCAATATAATTTTTAGTTTTTCATTTTTAGATTTCAATGACAAAGATAACACTTTTTTCCGAAACAAACAAATAATATCGCTTCGCAAAACGAAAAGAACACAAACAAAAATGGAGGGAAATGAAGGAAATGTTTCTTGAACGCAACGACGCAAAGGTTTATTCAACCCAAAAAGAGCAAGAACGGTCAAAAACGACAGAAAGTATTAATATCAAAGATTTTCCGTTTGATTTTCTCTCTGATTTTGAGGGAGCCCGCGACCGTCCCCTTGATCATAGTGCAACGGAATGCAATCCTCCACATCTTTTAGTACATCAATACACATAAAGCAGAATCTTCTTCTTGAGAATCTGCTT
>JAZUKS010000098.1:0-2156 GCA_045643405.1 Bacteroidaceae bacterium
TTATAAGTCGGCAACAATGAAGTTGTCGGCCATGGAACATGCTGGCGAGGTAGTGCGTCTGAAGAGAGGATTGTATGTGGTGGATGGCAGCATTCTCGGTTTTCCGCCGTCTGCCCCTATTTGCTCCAATCACATCTACGGACCTTCATACGTCTCGCTGCAGTGGGCATTGAGTTACTATGGTTTGATACCTGAACGCGTTCACACGCTCACGGCAATAACCCTTAAACGAAGTCGTGATTTCGAGAACAAACTTGGATTCTTTACTTACAAACAGGTGCCAGAGGATTATTACCCAATTGGCATCACATCGGCTGTCAGCGATGGCGCAACATTTCTGATTGCTTCGCCCGAGAAGGCACTCTGCGACACCATTCTCAACGACCTTTACGTACCCAACCTCTCCGTCATTGCCTTGCACCGGTATCTGGAGGAGGACATTCGCTTCGACATGGACGAACTGGGAAAGATGGACGTAAACATCCTGCAGGCATGCGCTGAATGCGGCAGAAAGACTTCGACGATAAATAACCTTATTACTATAGTGAAGAAATATGGCAATATTTGATGATTTGGTAGAACAGTATCACCCAATGACCGATGATGCGCGTGAAAGTGCTCAGCGAGAGGTGATGCAAAAGATTGCTCTTGCGGGATTGAACCGAGGAGGATTCTTTGAGCACGCAGCCTTCTACGACGGCACTTGCCTTCGCATTTTCCATGGATTAAACCGTTTCTCGGAAGACATGGACTTCTCGCTCATTGAGAAGGACTCCAACGTTCACATAGAGAATTACTTTCAACCTATTGTGGATGAGTTCCGCGCCATCGGAATGCCCGTAGAGATAGTTAAAAAGGACAAGAAGGCATTCGGACGAGTTGAGTCAGCTTTTCTGAAAGAGGACACTGAGGCGTACGACATCAAATTCCAAACACGCAAGATGTTAAAGGTGAAGATTGAGCTCGACACCAATCCTCCCCTTCAGTTCTCCACGGAGCAACGTCTGTTGATGCAACCTTATTCATTCTCAGTGCGCATCTTCACCCTACCCGACCTCTATGCAGGCAAGATGCACGCACTCGTTTATCGAGCATGGCAACGTCGCATCAAGGGGCGCGATTGGTATGACTTTGAGTGGTATGTGCGCAATGGCATAGCTCTCGACTTCAACCACCTTCAGGCTCGCATTAAGGAGTTCAGCGGTGAGGATGTAAGTCGGGAGGATTTTATGCAACAACTACGCAACAAGTTAGCAACATCCGACATCGACAACGTAAAGCAAGACGTGCTGCCATACATCAGCCACGAGCAACGCCGTGAACTCGACATCTGGTCAAACGACTACTTCCTGCAGTTGGCTGGCATGATAAAATTTGGGTAAAAACATGACTCGGAAATAAGTGCTGAAAGCACGACATAAACCAGCACAAGGTGCAAACCCTATGTATCTCAATCATTAGAATAAACATAGAATACCGTAAGCGCTCCGGTTTTAAAAACCACAACCTTCAAGGGGGCTTACGCCCCCCGCCTAAGTTATTTTGTGCTTTGCATCCTTTGGACTCGCGCTTCGCGTCTCGCTACTAGCCTTCGGCGAATTCAGCACTTTGCTCTCAGAAACCGACCTTAACAGCACAAAGAATGTATTATGGATATCTCATAGCGTGGCTTGGATTCCAGAAAAGTGTTTGAGTTTTTGTCCATTATTATTTATTTTCAATGAATATTATCCGATTATCGATTGCAAAGTTTTGGCCTTTGGACTCAATACACAATAGTCATTTATAACCATTGGGGTATATTAATTTGGTAGTTTGGATATAAGTATCTATTTTGTATTTGTTTATTCTTTTAAGGCACAAACATCTAAACACGTTAGAAAAATGACTTACCTCCTGCTCCTCATCATCTACATCGGATTCATCGGCCAAGGCTTGTCTGACTTGCCCCGATGTCAAGATATGGGAGACCGGCACACCCTACTTTGACAAACGAAACATACACTTATATATCAATATACCCGTTGTGCATTATTCAAAAACTAAGGATTTTAAACTATTAATGTTTCTGCCAAGTTGAAAGTTGATGAATTGCAAGCAAGTAAGAGACAGAATTTTGGAAATCAATCTAACCCTAAAACCAACAAAACGTTTTG
>JAZUKS010000099.1:0-58330 GCA_045643405.1 Bacteroidaceae bacterium
CCGTCTGTGTCGGCTGGGCATTACCTTTGCTCCTGGGTGTGGAAGGTCTCGGTGCCGATGGCATCTGTCCTCCATAGTTGTAGGTCGGTGTGTTGCCCTGTGCCATCTGGTAGGGACTGTACGCTTCCTGCTTGGCAGGAGTAGCGGCTGGCTGCTGCACCTGACCACGCTCTCCAACCAGCTGACGCGTGAAGCCATCAAAGTCGGGTAGGTCGTACTCGCCCTTGATAGCCTCATACAGTTTCTTTCGCTTGCCCTCATCCTCGACATCGGTCGAGAACTGTTCAAATGTTCCCATGTCGTAATCCTTACTGAGGGCATCATATAACTTTCGCTTGTTGTCGCCGTCGTTCATATCGTTTCGTTTTTTCCCCAAGGGGGATTATAGGGGGTTATATTATTTCTTATATTCTTGATAATTCTTTATAGGGGGTATGGGGGATGTTTTCTTCGTCGTGTGTTACTGGTGTGTCATCTGCGTGTGTCATCTGCGTGTTAATTACTGTGTCATTTGCTGTGTCAATTGCTGTGTCAATCAACCCGTCTATATCTCTACAACGTTAACACTTACAGATTGTTGCAAGAGTGTTTTGTGTGTCATTTGTGTGTCATTTGTGTGTCATTTGTTTGTCAATCTGCGTGTCAAATTGTGTGTCACTATTTCAGCATCCATACTCAACTTCCTATCCCATAGGGTTTTTCTTTTTACCGCTACCAGTTTGATTGTTCCCACCCATTGGGTTCTGCTTCTTTCCATCACCGTCATTGCCACCACTGTTAGTCGTCTTGGTCGTTGTCCGGCCAACCTCGTTACCTTGCATGTCTCGCTCTATCGTGGTGCTGGTGGTCGTCCCATTGGCCTCTCTTCTGCGCTTCTCGGCCAACGCCTCATTTGCATCAATACGGGCTTGCGATTCTGCTTGCTTGAGGTTGTAACCAAGTTCGAGGTACTTCTGCTTCGCTTGGAGATACAACACATCAGCCTCATACTTTTTGGCAAGGGCATCGTTCTTGTTGGCGATGGCTTCGCGGTACAAGGTCATTGCATTGTAGCTTTCCACCTTCGCTTGGTTGAGGGCGTTCTTTCTTTCTTCCTCCTTCTCCCATTTCTCCTGAGCGAGTTTCTGCTTCTCCTGGTTGAAATTGAAAATCTGCTTCTGTTCTTTCGCTTTGTCGAGATATTTCATCATGGAAGAACGATACTTGTCATGGTCTGCTTTGGCCTTTGCAGCAATCGCGCCATACTTCCCGGATGCGGCGGTAGATGGGTCAAACGCACTTGGTGCATATTTGGTAGTGGCATATATGTTACCCAATGCCCTGCCCATGTCACCTATGCCGTTGATGGCGGCAACCACGGCGTCAATCTTGCGGTCTTCGTTGTACTGCTTCTCATTCTTGGCAATTTCCTTGTTGATGTTGTCTATGATCTCATCATACGACGACACACCACCGTCAGTTTGTTCGGGTGGTGTGGTCTTGGCTCCGATGGTCTTCTCTTCAGTTTGCTTCTGATGGTTCTCATCGTCGTAATTCGTGGAGTGTGTATTGCTTCCTGGCATGTTTATTACTATTTACTTGTTCATACTCATTATTCGCTACCGCCAAAGGCTTTCACGATGCTTCCAACGTCGATGTTCAAGCCACCGAGTGCGGAACCTGCTCCCGCAATCTGCTTGGAACGTTCGAGCTCAATGTCACTCATCTTGTCCTTCTGCCCGAGGCGTTGATTGGCTATTCCCTGCATACCTTCAAGATAGGCAGCATCGATGTTATCCCTGCGGTTTGCACCTTCTGCTGCAATCTTGCTTGCCGTCTCGGCCATAGCAGAAGCGTTGGCGGCTTTCTCTGCGGCCACACTCTCCTCAGTTCCGCCCATCACGGCTGCTGTACCAGCGGCCTGCTTGTTGCGCTTCTTAATCTGCTCTGCGGTGTAGTTCAAGAGCTGCTGAGCATCTGCCCGCTGTGTGATGTCTGCGTTATAGTTTCGGTCATACCAATTCTGCAAACGGCTTTCCTCATTGTTGATAATGCCGTCCTTGTCCTTTTGGTACAGAATACCCTGCTGGGCAGCGGACGAAGCCTTATTCTTGCTGTAAAGGTCTCCACCTGCTTTAACCAGGTTCACGCCCGCTGATATTAATGCTGCTAATACTGCTGGTGCCATGTTTCTTCCTTTTTGAAATGTTTATAATTCTCAACTTATAATTCGGCTGCAAAAATACGACCGTATCTTTGCACACGAATTATAAGTTGAGAAAATGCCGTTTCAAAAAGGAAAACAGAAGACAGGAGGCCGAGTAAAAGGCACTCCAAATAAGGACAACCCAATAAAGGTGCTATTGCATGAGCACTCTGCTGATTACTTTGCAAAGAACATAAATGCAGAAGATACTCCATTCGAAGAGGAATGGAAGGAAAAACACCATGGTGAAGTATTCTCGATGTTTGAGATAGACCTATTGTGTATGAAGGCACCCGATCGAGTGAAAGCCGAGGTCGAACTGTTAGCCTATCACACACCAAAGATGCAAGCCATCTCTGCCGACATGTCCGTCAAGGATGCCAACAAGACACTCACAGACCGCATTACTCGTCTCGCTGCTGGTGAGGAAATACCAGCAGACGAATAATCATTCTATTTTATTCTATTCATTCTACCTATAGAATAGCCAATCTGATATGGCGAAACGCCATAGCAGGTGTACTATCATTTCTTCTTGCCGTTCAAATAAACACTCTCCATCTTGTCCATAGCGTCGGCCACAGTCTCGTCAAGCAATTTTGCATATACCCTCCTCGTGATTGTGGTGGTAGAGTGACCAAGAACCTTACTGACAATCTCCATTTCGGCACCGCTATTCAATAAGAGCGTTGCACCGGTGTGGCGGGCCCAATGGCTGCTCAATGCCCCCTTTATACCAGCCAACACACCTATATTCTTTAGCTGCTGGTTGTACTTCTGATTACTCATCAGAGGGAGCTTGCCTCCATAAGCATCCAATATTCGCTTTGCTGGGGAAAGCAACATGAACACAAATTCCTGATTGGTTTTGCCACGTCTGCCAACGTACATCTCCTTTCCGTTCACCTCACGCACCTTTGAAGCATCGAAAGATGCAAGGTCGGTGTATGATAGGCATGTGTAAGTCTGGAACACAAAAAGGTCTCGGGCATGTCGTAGGTAGTTCGTAGGTAGATCCAGCTTGGCAACCCTGTCAAATTCTTCCCTGGTAAGGCATTTGTCAAGAGCATCGCTTGTAGGTGCTCTATCAATAAAGATGCCTTTGTATGGGTTCTTGCGCATATAACCATCATTCATTGCATCGAGTATGAACGAATTGAGGAAACGATGATAGTTATTCCATTTAGAGTATGCACACATGCCCTTGGCAGTAAGAGCTTCGTCCATCTTGAGGATATTAATCTCCGTTATGTCAGAGAATGTAACCATGCATCCCCATTCATCAAACCATTTGATAAACCTGTCATAACGTTTCTGACTGTCGGTAGTACGGCCATGTTTGCGGATGGCAGAACGCTCACGGAAGTAATCCATGAGTAGAATCCTGTCAGGGACATTCTCGCTGGCTTGTTGTTTCTCCTTGCCACCTATAACAGCCACGATGGTCTGCATGTCGAGTGTACCATCCTCCAGGTGCTCATTGACAACTTTTCTTGCCCTTGCAACGAATAGGTCGAGGGTGTGTTGCAGTTCTGAAGCATCGAGCCGGTTCACCACCTGTCCGTTTTTCCATTGCTTGGGCAGAACCCTAACGCCGGTAGTAGCGTGTTTTTGGATGCGGTTGTAGGTTATGCGCAGCTCTATTGCGCCCTCTTTCGTGTTAGATGCACGATGTCTGCGGTCATAGATTAATTTCATTGTTGGTGTTCCCATGATGTGTAAGATTTATTGTAAACTTAATGAAAATATCAAAAAAAGTCTGCGATTACAAAAGTGTAAGCGCATGCGACTACAAAACCCGATATATGACGATATATAAAAATACATAACAATATATTGAATATTACACGTTCTTATCCCCTAATAAGGACAGAACGTGCTGAAAAACAAAATAGTAAAATTGTAAAATGCTGAAAAACAGAAAGGAGCCGTCAGTGCAAAACTGATAGCTCCTTATCTTCTCTGCGGAGAGGCAGGGATTATAATAATTTTGTATATTGTTGAATATCAACATTGTTTTGTTTGCAATAATATGTTGCGCTTACATTGCGCTTACATTTTTCATTGTCTCAATAAAGTCATAGTACATCTGAACAGCAGCTTCGTTGCAGAAGCATTGAGCCCATGTCTCAAATGGGTACTCCAAACCGCTGGCGGTGTCCTCGTAGGGTGCATCCCATAAATCTGACAATAATGCCATCGTTTCTGGAGGGTTGCAGCCGTAAGCGTCCACGACTTCGGATGGGTATTCTTGGACAAGAATCCGCGTCCACTCACCGAGATCGCATCCTGGGTTCAATAGAAGGACCTCAAAGGCGGATGCTTTCAGTTCGTCGTATTCGTCTTCATCTTCCTCGTACTCGTCCTGTACTCCGTGTATTGCTTCGGACAGCAGTGCCATCTTGTTGAAGGCAACATCGTTTTTTTCATTTTCATTCATTGTCTTTTCTGATTTTAGTATTCGCAGACGCTCGTTTTCTCGCACCATGTCGGTATATCTTTCGAGCGACACCATGTCCTTGGGCGTAGGCTGTTTGAACATTTGGCCCTCACCAGTGATGAGCCACTCCAGGTTAAGGTCTGGGAACATTTCAAAGAGCCGTTCCACGATGTCCGAGTTGACTGGGGTTTCCTTTGCCCTGCCTCGGAAGTTGGCCGACGTGGTTCCTAACGCCTTGAAGGTCTCCTCAGTCTTTGCCCGCTTCACCTCCAACAAGTGGATGATTCTGTCTTTTATCATTGTAAATTTATTTTCGTATTTGCAAATTTATTCACAAAATCATATTGATTTTATTTGTAGCACATCTTGCACGGAGTACGTTTCATTTCCTTTGCTTGTTTGATGGTCACTTTTTTTACTTCCTTGCTACAACTGTTCAATCCTTTGCAATGTGATGTACAATGGTAGCGTTTCGAATTTGGACCAGTGCAAATGTAAACGTACACACCATTCGATGATGAGTATGATGGTATTGGTGACGTAGAAGACAACGTAATAAGCATCAACAATAACACAACTGAAAAAACAATCCGTTTCGATATACGACTAGTAGTTATATTCAATATCTTCATAGTAACATTCATCTTCTTCAACAATATTCTTCAAGAAAAATTTATAAGTGTCAACCAAACCAATCAATTTTGCACACTCGAAATAATTATTAAAAGAGGTTGGGTCATTAAGATTTTCCACAAACTCATCAAAGTCTCCTTGATACAAACAAGACACTGATAGTCTATAATATATCCAAGCACAATAGTTTAAATCCCACTCTATTCCTGATGACGAAACAGAATCCTCTTCGAAAAAATCCTCATGTTTTAATACATATTCAATTACACTATTTTTTTCGATTAGATTTTGTTTAAGATTTTGAGCGTACGAAAAATAGTCTTCAAAACATCCCCATCTGTCTTCTCCGTTTTTACAAATTCGTACATAGTCCTCAAATCTATCTTGCATATCTTTTTTATACATAGAATCGTTATATTGCTCTCTCACCAATGTAGCCTTTCTATCATTCTCTTCCTTACGTACATTTGATTTATGTATAATCAAAAACAAAAAAATACAATAAAGTAGCAAGACGAAAATGCAACCAATAGAAGATATTACATCTTTGAAATCACGTTTGCTCATAGCTTATCCGCAATTAAACGTGTCAGTATCTTGTTCTGCTCGGTGAGCTCCTGTATTGTCTTCTGCTGGGACAGCACCACCTGCATTAGGTCTGCGTGGTTGTTGTAGATGTCTCCTCCTCCGCCGTGCTGTACGATGATGCCTTTGTTGTCCGATACTGTGTTGTGTTGGGTGCTGTTATCAGTGCGTAGCATCTCTCCCTCGCCAAGATAGAGCCAGGTCTTAGACACTTCGGGAAAAGTTTCTAATATTTTTTCAATGATTTTATTACCTATTGACTTTGTTCCTGTGCATAACTGGCTTGTATAGGTAGGGTCTTTGCCAATTTTGGCAGCAAAATCCACATTGACACCATTACAAAAATATTGCCGAATTTGGTCAATTCTACTACTTATTTCTTGCGTTTTTTTGCCACTTGAGTCCATATTTGTAAAATATTTTAATTTTTATTTGTTTTATTTTTCAGCATTTTATATCGTAATAAGAAAAATATTTAATTTTTTTTCTTGTAGATTGAGAAAAATGTCTTATCTTTGCATCAAATTTCAATGTAATTTAAATGCAAATATACGAAAAAAATCAATAAATAAAACCATGAATACAAAAACACCAACAAGACAGAGCGGACAGCGAAAAAAATTGGAAGCCGACGTGCTGGAGGCCTACAACATCCAGCGAAAAAAGAACCCCCAGCTAAGCCCCACAGAGTGCTACACCGCAGTGGGTCTGCAAATGGGCATGCTCATATACCAGGTGCAGTATATCATCATCAAGGCCCGCAAGGCAGGAAAGAAAGTATTGTAACGCCAATTAAATAAATTATCATGAAAGCATTCGCATTATTCGAGAACAACAGTATCAAGTGCCGTGTTGTGGTGACCTACAACAACGGCAAAGTCGAAAGCAAAGACTTCGACAAGGTGAGCGACCTCGTCAACTATTGCAACGAGAACGGCCTCGACATCCCCATCGGCAGCTGCAAGGCCATAGAAGCAATCCCAAATTTCAAAATCGAGGAGGACTGACCATGACAGCTATCGGTAAAGATGGTAAATGGCACGACTGGGACGACCTCACCCCCGAGGAGCAGCAGGCATGGCGTGACGGCATGGACGAGGCCGACCGCATCTGGGAAGCCCGCAAACGCGGCGTATGCATGCCCACCCTGCGCGAGAGCCTGCTGGAATACGAAAGAAGACAAAGATTGCTGTATTAATAAGCAAAGGTGTGAGGGTTTGGCCCTACGGTCGGCGAACGACCACACACCTCTATAATAAAGAAACATCATGGAAATAACATTATCTACACGTCAAATGGACGAGCTGGCCTACAAGACCGCCATCGTCCTTGCAAAACTGATGAAGAAACAGGAAGCCCCCGAACTGGTAACCACCGCCGAGGCCGCCAAGATTCTCAACATCACCCCCGGCCGTCTGCGTCAGATTGTCTTCGAGAACCCCAACCGCTACCCGCACATCAAGACAGGCGAAAGCAAGCAATCCAAACTCCTTTTCGACCGCAAATCTCTCACCCTTTGACTATGACGAACTGCGACAACTGCATCCACTGCTCACTCGACGGCGTATTCTGCCATCTTCACCATGAGAATACAGACCCTTGCGGAACATGCCGCAGCCATACCTCCGGAAGCAGTGAGCAAGATTACCTCCGCCAGATAGTGACAAAACAATGTTCCAAGAAAAAATATTCTAATTAAATTTTTTATTCACCAAAATTTTTAACACCATGTCAATTTTTAAAAAACCTGAGGAGAGAGAACCAAAGAAGACCCTCTCGATGTTAATCTACGGAATGCCCTCATGCGGCAAAACCACGTTGGCCTGTTCGGCACCCATGCCCGTACTGATGGACTTTGAAAACGGCCTCGACCGTGTGAACTACTCACACCGAATACCTTCGTTCACCCCCAACAGCTGGGAGGACGTGAACACCGCCATCAACGAGCTGCGCAACAGCCCCGAAATCCAGACCGTCATCGTCGACTCCATCGACCGCCTCATGGACACCGCTATGGAGTATGTGCGCACCGCCTACCCCAAGCTCATACAGCGGGACGGCACCCCCAGCATGAAGGCCTACGGAACACGCAAGGTGCTATACCAACAGTTCGTCCAGCAGATGCGAACCATGGGAAAGAATGTCATCTACGTCGCCCACGTCGTTGAGGACAAGCGCAAGGTGGGAGCCGAAGAAGTTGTCTTCTATCGTCCCAACATCTCCAAGAGCAACGCCCCCGACATCACCACCGACCTCGACATGGAAGGCTTCATGTATGCCGACGGCGGAAACAGATTCATCACCTTCGACCCCTGGGGCGACATCGAATGCAAGAACAGCTGCGACCTGCACGGCTCGTGGGACGATTCGCGCAAGGTCTATAACCCGCTCCCCATACCAATGATCATCGACGGCAACGGCAACGCCACCTCCGCCAACGACTATCTCACCCGCTTCTTCAACTGGAACGCGCAGCGGGTGCAGGAAAACTTCAACAAGATGCGCATCGCCGCACAACCTGCACAACAAGCCGCTGCACAACCAAACACAGCCAAACCCGCCACGAAAGGAGGCAAATGATGGACGTATTCTTGCACCTATCTCCAACACTCCTCGACAAGTTCCAGGGATGGCAGGAAAGCGAGAGTTCGTGGGATGAATACTACGGACAAGCCGAAGACCCTGCCTACACCATGGCCGAGTGGGACGAAAAGCTGGAGAAAGACCTCATCGATGCCTGCAACGGTGTCTTCACTCCTGCCGGTCGTGCTGCCGACCTCGGCACCTGCCTCAATGAGGCCCTCGACTGCGTGCTGCTTCATGTGCCAAGCACCCGCGACGATGTGAAACTCACCAGTGCCGACGGCTCAATCTCTGCTGTCATAGGGGAGAACTCCTTCCTCTTCCATGCCGACGACATCAAGAATCTCAAGTCATACGTCGAAGGATGCACCCCGCAGGCCTTTGTGGATGCCTCCATCGATACATCCTATGGCAAGGTGCAGCTCTATGGCTTCCCCGACTACTTCAAGTCCGACGTCGTCATTGACCTCAAATCCACCTCCCGCTACGAGGGTGGCAAGTTCCGCGACAAGTGGCAACGCTACATCTACCCCTACATCCTCAACCAACGAGGCCTCATCCCCGACTACAAGCAGTTCACATTCCTGGTCTGCAAGTGCAGCGGTGAGACTCGGGACAACCCTTTCGTCGAAATGCAGCTCTATAATGAGACCTACACCGACCCATTAGCCTCCTTTGAAGATATCATCCGTGGGCAACTGGAACGCTTCATAGAATGGTTCCTCGAAGGCCGTCGCCAGAACCTCATCAACGACCGTCTCATGGGCGAAAGACAATCAAAATCCAAGTAACCATGAATATGTATCCCACGCCTCTCGCTGGCAGTTATACTGCCCGGACTCGCAACTTCGACGGCTCTTTCAACACCTTCTACACCTCCTGCGAGGTGCTGGGCGAGAGTGCCAAGATGTACACCATCCGTATCAACGTCCCCATCGGTCGCCACAAAGCCAAAGAGCCGATGACGGTACGCAAGCACAATGTGCGCCTCATAGATGCATCCCCGGAACGCCGTCCCGTGCAGCATGACTACAGCGATGCGTGGTGGAACATGTAAACAACATCAAAATCAAACTACAATGGAGATTACACAAAAACAAATCGATGCTGCCTACGCTGTAGCATCCCACGAACAGAAGAGGGTGCTGGACGCTCTCTTCGGTAAGGAAGAGGTGAAGGACAACCGACCTGTCACCGAACGCATCAAGACTTTGGGTGATGCCATAAACGAACTGGGAGAAGACCATCCTTATGTGCTTAGCTACAGAAACTATGAGTTCGAAGAGCCGGATGATATTTACGCATACCTCAAGTTGCGCATCATCGTGGCTGCCCTCAACGAGGGATGGGAGCCGCAGTTTGTCAAAGATGAATGTCGCTGGGCACCTTACTTCGTTCTTTTCACCAATGATGAATTGGATAAGATGAACGAAAAAGATAAGGCTTCAATCTGCCGGGTTGTTGGTCGGTCGAGCAACAATGCGAATGCGTACGGCGGTCTCGCTTACGCGGGTGCGTTCAACGCCTCCTCGTTCTCGTACACGGACAGCGGGTCTCGGCTCGCCTTCAAAAACCAAGATTTAGCCGAGTATGCTGGCCAGCAGTTTATCGAAATCTACCGCGACTTTATGATACAACTGCACGAATAGCATACTGGCAGGGGGCGGTTTGGCAACGCGGTTTAGCCCGCCGGGGTTCGAATCCCCGTGTCCCCTCTAATATAACTTATAAAGACATGGAAAAAAACAACAATAATGGATGGATCAAGCTCTACAGAAGCCTGCTCGATTGGGAGTGGTGGAGCGACCGCAATACCCGTGACCTCTTTATTTACTGCCTCATCGCAGCCAATCATGATAACACCAGATGGAGAGGAATGGACATAAAATGCGGCCAATTCGTCACCACTCTCAGAAAACTCTCGTCCGAAACAGGCCTATCGGTTCGAGAAATTAGGACTGCCCTTAAACACCTGATATCGACACACGAATTAACATGCGAACCAGCAAACAACTATACTATAATAACTATCTGTAATTACGTGGAGTACCAAGAGGTGAAAAGCGACACCGACAAACCAAACGACAAACCAAACGACAAACGAGCAACACACGAGCAACACACGAGCAACACATAACAAGAATGATAAGAATGTAAGAAGGGAAGAAAATATACCCCCCTATAATCCCCCCACGGGGGGGACGGACGGCAGTCCAATCAAACTTTCCATTCCTCCCACCCCCGACGAGGTGGCAGCCTACTGCAATGAACGCAACAACGGCATCGACCCCTACGACTTCATCGACTACTACGACGCATGCGGATGGACCGTTGGGAAAAACAAACCCATGAAGGACTGGAAAGCCGCCATACGCACCTGGGAAAACAAACGTAAGGCCCAGCAGCCTCACCAGCAGCTCGCAGTCGGCTCCGCTCAAAGCACAGAAGAGAAGAACGGCATCAAGATACCCTCCGAAATGGAAAGGGCAAAATCAACGTTCAAATTCTAAACTATGCTGACACAAGAACAAATAGCCCAGTTACAGATGTGGTGGCACATCTTCAAGCATGACGGCGACCTTGTAGAACTTCGCTACATGCGTGGCAAGAAAGTCGCATCGGGATACTATCGCGACATCAACAATATCATCCACGATGTCGATGAGCACCAGGACTACAACATCTACTTCACCATCAACGACCTCAACCCGTCCGTCTATGGCCGTCCGCAATGCGAATGGGTCTGCTTTGGCGGAACGACAACGCAGGACAAGGAAATCACCACACGCCGCTGGGTCCTTATCGACTTCGACTGCGAACGCCCAAAGGATACCAATTCAACTGACGAACAGAAGGAGGAGGCGCACAATGTGGCCGGTAGTGCCTACAACTGGCTGGTCTCTCACGGCGTGTCGCACCCTGTGGTCGTCGATTCCGGCAACGGCTACCACCTCTACATCCCCTGCGACATCCCTCAAAGCGAAGATGCCGACAAACTCATCAAGCAGTTCATCTCCTCACTCAGCATCGCATTCTCTACGCCCTCTGTCAAGATTGACAGCGTTGTATTCAACGCTGCTCGTATCTCTCGCCTCCCTGGTTGCTACAACCGCAAGGGTGCCAATATTGCGCAACAGCCACAGCGGTTGTGCAAAATCATCAAGGTACCCGAAAATATCATACCTACTCCTGTCATCTCATTCGCAGCCATCGCCAACCAGTTCGCCCCTGCTGAGGAAGACACCAAGAACGACAATCTTCCATCTCGCAATTACGGCTACCATCGACGCGAGGATTTCGACCTTGAGGCCTGGTGTGCAGAACACGGCATCAACATCATCGGAAAAACCAAGACCCCAGACGGCACCCGCTTCTATCTCGAACACTGCGTTTTCAATCCCGAACACTCCGGCAAGGATGCCGTCCTCTTCCGCTACGACAACGGAGCCATCGCCTACAAGTGCCTCCACGATTCCTGCCGAGGCTTCGGATGGAAGGAAGTACGACTCAAATACGAACCCAACGCCTACGACAAACAAGAACGCGCCGATTTCGCCTATCGGCAAATCCGTCGTCTCGACAAAGCAGAACTTCGACAATTGCCCATCATCCAACCTGCCGCACCGCTGCAGCCCACTTCCGACAAGGGCGAAGTATGGCTGAAAATGGGCGATATCACCATCCCCACTTTCGACATCAAGCAGTATGTCCCCTCGGGCATCGAGCAGATAGACAAGAAAATCATAGGCTTCAAACGCAAGCATGTGACTGTATGGTCCGGCTATCGCGGATGCGGAAAGTCGAGCCTGCTCAACATGCTTATCCTTAACGCTGCCGACAAAGGTTATAACTCCGCATTATGGACTGGCGAACTTGACAGTTCCGAGGTCAAACAATGGCTTTACCTGCAAGCCGCTGGTAAGCAGTACAACAAACCTTCTAATGTTGATGGGTTCTACTATACTCCCAAAAACGTTTGTGAGCATATAGACCCTTGGATTGACAATCATTTCCGTCTCTTCAACAACCTCTACGGTGCCAACTTCCTACAGATAGCCACCGAACTTCGCAAACTCAAAGAGACAATGGACATCGACGTGGCTATCTTCGACAATCTTATGACGCTTGATCTGTCGGGTGTCTCGGGCGACCAATACGAACAGCAGACCAATTTGATGATTACCCTTACCAATCTCGCCCGCGAACTCGACATACACTGTCATATTGTCGCTCACCCCAACAAGCAGGGAGGTTTCCTACGCATGAATAGCGTCAGCGGTTCAGGCCACATCACCGACCTCGCCCAAAATGTCTTCGTTCTGCATCGTGTCAACAAGGACTTCCTCACCAATGCTCCTGCTTTTCTTGGCCAGGAGTTGGTTGGCAGTATCGTAACGTCAGGATGCACCAACTGCATCGAAATTTGCAAGTGCCGTGACAAAGGTTCTGCCGTCGATACTTTCGTCCAGCTCTTCTTCGAGCAGCAATCCAACCGCCTCAAAGATACCGAGTGGGAAAACGTCAATTACGGCTGGAACTGCATGGGTCAGCAACTGTCGGCTGCAGCCATGATGCAGAATATTGGTTTTAGCCTCTTAGACAACGATAGCGAAGATGTACCTTATTGAAACTAACTCATTTATTAACTTAAAAATCATACAATTATGCAAGTAAATGGGAAATTTGTACAGAACCTCCCAAAGTCGGAGGGCGAAAGTCAGCGTGGTCACTGGGTGCGTGGCGGTTTTGTTATCGAGGTGGGCGACGAATACCCAAGAAAAATCGCTTTCTCCCTCTTCGGTGACGACCGTGTGAAGATGGCCGAGGCCATATCTGTCGGTTCCCCCGTTCAGGTAACTTTCTCGCCCGAAAGCCGTGAATACAACGGTAAGTGGTACACCGACCTGCGGGCCACTTCTATCACACCTTTGGCTCCAATGCCCGCCACTGCTCCCGCACCAGCTCCTTCTCAGGCGGCTGTCGGTGGTGTTCAGTATGCATCATCCATCCCGCAACAGGCACCCGCCACAGCCCCAGCACCAGCTCCTGCTGGCTCACCCTCATCCGCCGCTATGCCCGACGACACTAAAAACGACCTTCCATTCTAATACCATCAGCCATGACAACCGAAGCAATGATTAAGGAGTTGGCTGCTATGCAGAAGGACTTGCAGGAAATGAGGCGCGGTCTCGGTATAGCGCAGACGAGGTACAACCACCTAAATTATCGAGTCAATCAGCTCAAACGAAAACTCTCTTCCGAATTGCGCAAAGCACAGGCTCAGGCTTCGCAGTCAACGGAAACTCCTAAAGATGACCCAAACCAACAATTAATTAATTTCAACAACGACAAACAATGAGAACCAGACAGACATCCTCCAAATCCAAACCACAACCCGACCTTGTACGCTGCTGCGACTGCTCACGATGCACCCGCGACACCTCCGGCCCTTCATTCAGCTTGATCACTCATGAATACTTCATGGGCACATGCCCCAAAGGGCATACTGACGGCCGTATATTAATCGATGAGGCCACCGGCGAGGCTCAGGGCCATGTGTTCATGAACAAGGCGCGTGTCTGTCTGGATTTCGATAAAGGGTCCTCAAACGAATAGAACACTATAAAACTCTAAGATTATGGACGACTTATTCAAACCACAGACTAAAGAATCAACCGTCATATATGACGAAGATGGCAATGTTATTGACGAACTTGAAGGCCATGTATATGTACGCCCCAAAGACTACGAAGAATACCTGCCAGTTGAGTATCGCCACATAACTATCACCACGCTAATCACATCTATAGTCAAGATTGACAAGAAAGATGCTGACGATTGAGTGCATGAACTATCTCATTACATTTCAGCATTATTTATTAGACCTAAAAAAATCAGAAGAATGAAATTCACAGTAACAGAAGACATGAACGGCTTCATCATTGAAGACGAGAACGGCACAAAAGCCGTGCTCACTTTTGATAGAAAACCTCAAATCCAGGCACATGAACCAAAGGAGGAATCCGAGCATGTGTCCGTGCATGTAGGTGATGACGGAAAGGCAGACGGTGTCCTGGTCAGCGGACTCGGGGAACGTTTTGTGGTCTCCCTGCATGACCTTGACTACGGAAAGGATAACTTCAAATATGATGAGGCAATGAGTCGGCTCAAAGAACTCAACATGGCCACGTTCACCAGAAAACAGGCGGCTATCGTCTGCATATATATTGACAAAATCAATGCCAAGTTGATTGAGGCAGGTGGTAACCCATTTGCCCGAGACTGGTACACGACTAATGAACTCTATATACCAAAAGAGAAATGTTCGTCCGCTGATTACGTTTCGTCCGCCTCTTGGTTCTTCAGCGGTACTGCCGGCTGTCTCAGCAGCAGCGACCGTTACTCCGCTTTCTTCCGGTGCCGCCCTATCCTCGCTTTGCCTCTCCCGAATTAAATCTTTAAACCAAGTCCAGCGAATGAAATACCAATTGACAATTGACGAACACCAACTCTTGATGATTGCCCGAGCCGTTGAGGACTATAGCCGAACATTAGGCGGACAGGCAGAAATGACACACGCCTCAATGTTTGCCGATGCCGATGCACAGGACGTGCGGGAGTGTCTTCTTGGTTACAACCAACTGATGAATCCAAACGGAGAAAAGTATGGTTGGTCGGGTTACGGATGCAAGAACGAACACAAGCGGAAGGAGATTGCAGCGAGTTTCTACCTTTACCACGAGATACTGAATTTTTATTATACAGAGAGGCATATAGATAATGTTTATTCAGACGGAACGCTGACGTGCGAAAACTCGGGAAACCCTATCGTAATCAAGAATGTGACCAACGAGCAAACTTCATTTTAACCAACAACCATGACACATGCAAGCACATTCAGCGGAATAGGCGGGCCCGAAGTGGCCGCCGCCATGCTCGGGTGGGACAACCTGTTCCACTGACGACATTACTTGCTATGATGCCGACGAAATTATTCGTGGTGGTACCGGCTATGACATCACTTCGCATCTCCCACAAGAGATAGACCGCGTTCAGCCAGACTACTCAATATACCCAAGTATCCCTGAAGACATGGCCTATGGGTTCCTCACTCGGGGGTGTCCTAATCATTGTTCATGGTGTGTCGTACCGAGGAAGGAAGGTATCATACGCCCATACATGGACATCGACGATATCGCTATTGAGGGGCGAAAGAAGATTGTCCTAATGGACAACAATATTCTTGCAGCAGGTGACTATGCAGTTGGGCAGCTCACCAAGATTATTGACAGAGGCTATCGCGTTGACTTTAACCAGGCACTGGATGCACGACTGGTAACCGACGAATATGCTCGTCTGCTGGCCCGAGTGAAGTGGCTCGACAATAACCGCATCCGCTTCGGATGTGACACACACAAGCAGATTGAAGACTGCGAACGTGCAATGGATTTGATAAACGGCTACGGATTCACAGGGCAATATTTTCTATATACAATGCTTAACGATAACTTCTCAGAGTGCTACGATCGTATTAACCATTGGTGGTTGCGTATGCGCGATGTTCGTGAGAAACACCAGGGCCGTCAGGTGTATGCCTACGCTCAACCATATCGTGATCCAGACAACCCTAACCGTCCAATACCACAATGGCAAAAAGACATGGCCGGCTGGGTAAACAAGAAAGCACATTTTGTCGCACACTCCTTTGCTGAATTTCATCCACGCAAGGACTTTTGGTGTCAATCGTATATCAACCAATTCTCAACATAAAACACTGCAGCGAATAAAGCGATGTATCTTTGCACTCATTAAATATTATTGACATGATAAAAGATATAAAATACACAGGCTTATCCGCCAACCCATCCGACTATGATTCTCCTGATGGCGACCTCACTACCGCCATCAACCTCATCCCCGAAGACGGACAACTAAATCCTATATTCCAGCCCAAAGAGGTATGTACGCTACCTAATGGTCTAAAGTTCGTACATATCCACCAATCATCTAACTTCACACACTACATCGCTATTGATGAGACTTGCCACCGCCTCTACTGGATTGACAGAAACGAGGCTGCCGGCACCATCGTTCGTGAATATATCCAGGAGTTGGCCTATGAGGTTGGCGATGTTGTATTGCATCCAGAAGTCGGATATATCCGTTTCACACAGCCCCATGTGGCTGACGCTTCCCTCACTGGAAACGAGTTCACATCCGCTGGCTCCGATTACCCGACGCTTGCATGGTTTAACACTTATCCTGCATCGCTCTCTATCTACCAAATCAATTCCATAGGCAACACGCTAATTATTCTTACAAACGATGGTGTGTATTATTATCTGTGGAAAGATGATAGTGGTTACCTTTCTCTCGGCAATCATATCCCTGAACTTCCTATCTCTTTTGGATTGCAAGCCACACCAAAAATACAAAACGGAGGCTATCTTTTCCAAAATCATGAAAATAGAGGTGCCACACATCTACCAACTTCAGAAGAGCCTCAAGTGTATTTCTACCATAAATACGCAACTGGAAACACTTATGACTTTGCTTATAATTCTGTCAAAGAGATAAGTGATATTTGCCTTGGTACAGTTAATAAGTTTATTTCAAGAGAGGCTACCAATAAGGGAAAGTTTATATTTCCGTTCCTTGTTCGTTACGCATTCCGTCTTTACGATGGTTCTGTTGTAATGCATTCTGCTCCTGTTTTAATGATTACTTCTTCAGGACTAACACCGCAAGTATATATTACAGGTAGTACAACTCTTGAAAATGATAATGGTATTGAATATCTCGAAACTGTTTCATTTTCTGTAGCAGCTTTGGTTTGCGATCTTGACTATGCCTGTATTGACAGCGATGCACTTTCATCATTGCGAAATTGGGAAGATATTGTTAAGTCTGTCGATATCTTTATTTCTGCTCCGTTATATACCTATGACCAATCCGAATCTGGCATTATTGATGGTTATGTGTACAAGGACTCTTTTGATGATGAATACACTGTTTCTCTCGTTACAGGTGTCGGTGAAACTGGCTCACCATTTGATTACCCCGTTCCACCCCAATTCTTCTACAGAAAAACAAATGTTCCGCCTCTTCTTTTTAACGGTAGTGTGCCGTCTTGCCGTATCATACTACCTTCTCATAGCGATGAGGAAATTGTGAATAGCATCAAAGATTGTTCGCTATTTTATTTCCTTAAATCAATAAAACTGTCCGATATACAAACAAAAAGAACTAAGATTGAAATATCCGAAGATTATTTGGAGTCTCTCGTTACTCGCGAAAGAATGACGGATGATTATGACTCTCACGACACAATTATTCCTTCATTCTCGAAGACGTATAATAATCGTCTTAATTTAGCCAACATTAATAAAATTCTTTCATTGCCTTTCAATCCTGCAACTGTATTTCCATTCTGTAATATAGGCGCACAAAGATACCAATACAGTTTTACTAATGATGTATATTATTACCAAACAACGGGTGATAAAGAAATATCAATATATGTGACTGTCAAGCAAGATGGAAAGAGTATTGTGATGCAAAGTCCAGTTACTCAAATTTTAAGCAAAACAACTCCGTTTGTATATTTCTTCTATCCAAATTCCAATGCCGAAAAAGCTGTATTAGTAGTTAGAGACACAGCTATTACTCCAGAATCAGAATCGGTAAGCACTATTAATTTTGAGAGGCACTCAACACTCAACGGTGTGGTATTTTTCGCTGGTTGGAATCCGACATTGCCATCCGACTCTATTCCATCTGAATCTGCCAACCGCATGGTTTCACTACCAAACAAACTCTATACTTCCGAAATTAACAATCCTTTTCTATTCCCTACTACTGGTATTAACACAATTGGGTCGGGTCGCATCCTCGGCATAAGTTCTGCTGCCAAAGCCCTCTCACAAGGTCAGTTTGGACAGTTCCCTCTGTATGCTTTCACTACCGAAGGTGTTTGGGCATTAGAGGTGGCCATCGATGGCACTTTCTCAGCTCGTCAGCCTATCACACGCGACGTATGCACCAACCCCGACAGCATAACTCAACTTGATAGCGCCGTCCTATTTGCTACCGATAGAGGTCTCATGCTTATTTCAGGTTCAGAGTCCATTTGCATCACTGAAAGCATCGCAACCGAGCATCCATTCGACGTGACTCAGCTTGCTCACGTATCCGACCTACATTCCATGCTCGACCATGCTCCCGACACTTGTCTGCCAACGCAACCTTTCTTGGCTTTTCTTAATGGTTGCCGTATGATATACGACTATATCCACCAACACATTATATTATATAATGAATCATATTCTTATTCCTATGTCTATTCTCTCAAGTCCAAGCTATGGGGCATGATGTTTTCCAACCTGCTCTCTTCCCTCAATTCATACCCCGACGCTTTGGCAATGGATCAGGACAATCATCTTGTCTCTTTCTCCGACACTGACCAGGACATCTGCAAAGGCCTTCTTATCACTCGGCCTATTAAACTCGGCGAAGCCGACATACTGAAGTCAATCCACACCATAATCCAGCGTGGCATGTTCCAGCGTGGCGATGTCAACACTGTTCTCTACGGCTCACACGACCTCTACTCCTGGCACATCATCGCCTCCAGCACCAACCACGAAATACGCAACCTGCGCGGTACTCCTTACAAGTATTTCCGCATCGCCTCCGTGGTCTCTTTCTCTCCCGACAAGTCTATCTCCGGCGTCACCATCGATGTCGAACCTCGTCACACCTCCATCATTCACTAACCCCCTCACCGTCCCCGCCGCATCTCCGGCGGTTGGCAGCATAAAGCAAGAGGCCGGCAGCATTACTCTGTCGGCCTCTTTCCTTGTCGGGAAGTTCCCAGCCCGTGGCGGCTGGTATTGTTTGTTTAGAAAGTACTCATCTTTCGTGTGAGGGGTCTGCGATGAACGCCTTTGGTTCGCTCTATCTCCATCTGCGTGGCATCTGCTTTCTCCATCCAATGTACCGATGCTTGGGGATTGGTGATGCTCAACCAGTCGGCCATGACTCTATACACCATATATTCGTGTATCAGTTTCGACAAAAGCTGCAGCGTGGTACGTGACACAGTTATTGGCACCGTCAGCACAACCACATACTCCTCCGGGGTTTCAAGCACGTCGCTTATCTCTTCCTCCACTGGCTCCTCCTTGGTGTAGGGATAGAGCATATCGACCACAGCTGTATGCACCACGGCAAGTATGCGACTCACGCGGTCAACATTGCCAGCCTCGCCGATGTCGGCCAACTGGTGCTGCGCGTGCTGACGCTCTTCGCCCATCACATCTGCCTCCACAAAGGCATAGTTCTTGATGTCGTAGAGCAACTCCGCACGTTTGAACGTCAGCCGTACCACTCGGGACTCAACATTTCCTCCACAACTATTGCAGCACCCTTCCATTAGTCGCCTTCTCCTTCCTCGCTATAGGTGGGACGCTCGGGACGGCTGCGCTTGTACAATGCCTTCTTCGCTCTCTCAAGCGAAATCTCGGCATCTTTGTTGCAGGCATCTGCAATGGCCATGTTGGTCTGTCGGTACCAGGCGTATATGCTGCGCCCAACAACAAACTCATGGATTCCGGCACCAAGAGCGTCGGCAGCTGAGGCGTTGAAGTTGGTGGGCAGTTTGAATGTCAACACCACGGCTTCGCCGTTCTCAACGGCGGATTTGATGAGATTGTCTGTCGAGGTGGTGTTCTCGTCGAGGTACTCGCCAAGTTCCACCTTCACCTCGGCAATGCTGTCGTTGATGGCACGTATCAGCTCGTATGAGTTCTCGGCATCTTCGCTGGCCTGCATGTGGGCAGCGGCCTCGAAGTTGACATCCCCGGCGGCCTGTAGGCTGCGGGCAGTCACATGGGTCTTGTTCATGATGGCGAACTTTACCTCTTTGGTTTGGATCGTCACCGGCAATGTAATGGGATTCTCTGCCATAATTCTTGGTTATTTTTACTGTTTATATTCTGTTAATTGTACGTAGGTCTCGTCGGCATCTTCTTGTAGAAGGCTTTCTCTTTCACCTCCTGCAATAAGGCACTGCCCCTGTCGGCAAAGGCTCCGGCCTCGTCTTTGTTTGTGAACACATACCACTTGCCAGTGATGTTCTGCACAAAGTATGAGAACAGCCCAAGCTGCATGCTCGGAAGCAACGACATGTCGAACGATACTGACACGTTGAGCTTCACCTCGTAGTTGTCGCCATTCATGCCCTCGCTGGCAAGCAACCTGATGAAAGACTGTGCCACCTCGGCACGGCTCTCATCCCAGAAGCGTTGCAGCTCTACCTGGTCCTCATCGACGGTGGCGATGCGGTCTAACGCTCCGTCATCCCCGACCTTCTTCGAGCCGGTGTAGCTGGTGGTCTGCGCCACCTCTTTCAGCACGTCTGGCTTGTTAATAGTTAGCGTTATTTCCATTGGGATTTTTGTTCAAATCGGTTGCAAAAATACTTACCTTTCGTAGGCTGTTGGCTTTATGTTGTGAATTAACTTCGTTTCAGCCATTTCAGCCATACCTTGCGTGTCCTGAACAACACATAGCCAATTAGCCCGACTGACAGCCACCAGAAGCCTTTTATCTGAAACTTCTTCCATTTTGTCAGTTCCTTCTCGACGAGTTTCTCCACAGTGTAGGGTACTGGCACCTCTTTGTACCTGATGGCGGTGTCGCTCTTGCTGCTCGAAAGCTCGCTTATCTTGCGCTCCAACTCTTTCTGTAACACCATGATATATTGCTTGCTCTCGTCAACCTGCATCCCCATGGCCGCTAACTGTGCCAGCAATCCGCTGTCGGCCACCTGCACGATGACGGTCTTCTCCTTGATGAGGCTGTCGCGCTCCGTCTTACTGTCATGGTGGCTCTCGCTGCTGGAGTCCGTAACAGGCAACGGCACATACACCGTCTGCTGCGGTGTCTTGCAGCCAATAATACTTGAAAGTATTGCAAGAACTATCAAGAAATAAAATGTCTTTTTCATTGCTCTTTGAATTTGATGATACGACCTCGGTTGTCTTTCAGGTAGCCATAGCCGATGCAGTTGAGCCGGCGACGCCATCCCTTGATGAACTTCTTCTGCGTCGGGTCTTTTTTCACGATGCTGTTGAAATGCTGCTCTCTGCGGTTCTTTAGCATGTTGAAGAAAGCATGAGGGTCGCGAGCGTTCAATGCCGCAAGGGTCTTGGGTCCTACTATGCCGTCGGCTACAACGCCCAGGAGCTGCTGCGGGTAGATGATGCCCCACTTGCCACTCCCCCATACCCAATCCACAAGGATGTTGGCTATCGACTGGCTCTTTATCTGGTCTGCTTTCCAGCGGTCCCAGTAGTACGGTCGGAGAATGACATTCACTGCATCCTCGTCAGATATTAGTTTCAAATCGTCAACATCGATGTCGCCGTCACCATCTTTATCGTAACCTTGCTTTTTCCATGTCGAAATGGTTACGCCTTTATTGGTTGCTCCGCCTCTGTCGTCCGGGTCGTTCACGAAGCCCCCCTCAAACGAGAGGATGAACGGGGCTAATGTCATAACGTCTGCCATAATCGTTATTTTTTTAATATTAAGTACACAACTACATGCAACACTACCGCCACCAATCCTCCTATGAGACCAGCAAGGCAGTCATACCAATCCCACGCTGACCAGTTCCACTCCCGAAGTGGCTTCCCATCTCCATTGACATGATGCACGTCTTTGAACTCCATGCCTGCAATGCAGCCTATACCCATCAGCAATGTGCCAAAGAGCGACACCACAAAGATGCCAAACAAATGTTTCCAGCGGTTACTCTCTGCCAACCATTTAGGCATTTTCATCGCACTCCTCCTCTCTCTCTTTGTTCTGTTTCTCCAATTCCATACGGAACACCTCTTTCAGGTTGTCGTTCTGTAGTATCTCGTTCAGCAGTTTGGCAGCATCGTTCATCTGTTTTTTCGTTTTCTGGTCTGCTTTCTCCCTCACGCTGATAAATTCTACCAGCAGCAGGAACACTCCCACAAGGCAGGTTATCACAGGCACGGCATAGATGGCATCCAGTCCGAAGAGGTTCACCAATCTACTCAAATGAATGAGCAAATCAACCCCAATGGCGATAATCATGCCTCCCTCGTAGGTGATGAACTTTGTAAACGTCCGCTTCAAAGCTTCCGAAGAGCGGTACTCTCCACGTATCTTCGCTTTTCTCAGTCCGCTGAAGAGGTCAACAATCATGGCCACGAACACAATGAGCATGGCCAGTATGGCAATTAGTATCATATTGCCAACTCCGTCAAAAATTGTCATTTTCATTCTTTTTGATAGTATTAAGGGTTAAACATTTTCATACACGGAATAGTCCACCGCGTCTTTCTCATCCCAGCCCTCATTTAGGCACCTGGCAATATGGTCTGCCACGACACCATTGAAGGATTCTAACTCTTCTCTTGTCTCAAATATCTTGTAGGCTGTGGTGCCATCGGCATAATTGCCCAGTTTGAAGCGGACGGGTATCGTTGGAGTACTTCTAAAGTTCAGTTGGTTTTCCTTGCTCAACCACACATGGATGTTGTCATACACCATGCCCTCGCGGATGCGCTCGGCCACCTGCTCGTTGATAAGAGCCTCGATGTCGGCCTGTATCTCCTCTCGGGTTGGTATGTGGTCGTAGTCTTTCCGCCAGCGGAAACCTCCAGTGTCGTCTGTGCCATGTCCATAAAACAGCACACACTCTTTGTCAGAGTTCACAAGCATCAAATTCTGCGGACCTTCCGAACCGTCATGATGCTTCATAAATCCATTGTTAATCTTCATAATGGTATATTGATATTTAGTTGAACATTCAGTCTCTTTATCTCTTGCTCTGTGGGCATGGGAAATCCCAAATCTGTAGCCGATATCAGCGAGTACCTGGGACATGGACCTGAATAGTCAGCATCCAACGAACAGAAGAATGGCATGTCTCCTTCAGCCTTTCGGTCGTCAAGTTCTTTCCACATACTTTTATCGCCTGTCCATAACTTCCTCAACTGGTTTTGAAACACTATGCTCACAAGGTATTTCTCTCGCGGTTTGGGTACCGTCTCGGTGTCCAGTCCGTTGTGGATGGCCTCTGCCACCAATGCCTCGTATTTCTCTCTGTCCTCTTTTGCGATTACTCCTGTCTCGTAGTCCAGGACTATAAACGGCTGGTGATTGAGTTCTCTACCGCTCACCTTCATGCCTTTGAAACTTTTCTTTCCGTCAGGGTTCACTGCCTGACCACAGCGTGATTTTCCAAAGTCTTTCATCATTTTCTTTCTGTAATGTCTATACTCGCGCGGTGTCATAAGCGTCTGCATCAGATGCATACAATTTCCGTGCTTTGCCATGCCGTAGAACGAGGCAATGAGTTCACTGCGACGCATCCGGCTCTTAACCTTGTGAAGCTTCCTTGCGTATGCCTGCTTCACTCTTTTTCGCATCAGCGTGTGTGTAGGGTATAGCACATATCCCAGGAAGTCTATCCCATCCTCGATGGGAAACACTCGCTCATTAGATTTCACAACCTGACCTATCGATGCTATCTGCTCATTAACCTTGTTTCTGATTTTCCACAAGGTCCTCTTGTCTTTACTTCCGGCAACGCCATCATCGCAATACCTGTAGTCATGTTCTACTCGCATCTTGTCCTTCAGTTCATGATCCACATACACCGAAAGCAGATGGTTACACAGTCCCTGCGATGAACGCATACCCATCGACATACCTATACCGTCGGGTATCACTTCGATAAACTGGTCTAATATAGATATGAGCCGTTTGTCTTTGAATACCTTGCGGACACTCAATTTGGCATATTCTTGATGTACTGTGTCGTAGAATTTCTTTATGTCGTACTTATACCAGAAACGTATATTGCTTCCTGGCATCCGCAGGTCGTACTCTATATATTGTTTCAGGTCGTGTACTCCACGATTTTTTACGCTGCTGGCTGTAGTTCGGATAAAACGTCTGCACAGATATCGGTCAACCACTATCATCACGGCTGATACCTTGATACGCACTTTCATATCAAACACCTGCAGATGGCGCTGTTTGCCCCTTTCCATAATGTCTTTGGGGTGCCACTTGCCAAGGTTTATATGTCCGCTCCGTATCTCGTCGGCCACACTATCAAGAAACGTATCGCGGTTTGCAATCAACCATTTGCCTTCCGACATCTCTTTGCGCTTTTTTCCATGCACAACGGTGTCGAAAGCCTTGTTGAGGTTTTTCCTTTCGCATATTTCTTCTATTATGTAGCCGTAGCGTTTCATTTTTGCTTTTTTTATTCTGTTCCCCTTCAATGTCGCAAGCCCAAGATGTTCGAATCTTAACGCCCTCTGCGGGCACGCAGCCTACCAATCTCTACTTGCATTCGATATTTTTCAGCTTTCCGAGGTGCATTTCAGCCTCTCGCTGTTGCTGGGGCTCAGGTCTCTCGTCCTTGGATTTCCTCCATCCCGTGAAGGTATGCCAGAGGGACGATTGGGGGTATCTTTACATTTATTATTGTTTGCGAGCCGAGACCCGTTGTTCGTGTTCGAGTTCGAGGAGGCGTTGTTCGCATTCGCGTAAGCGAGACCGCCGTTCGCATTCGCATTGTTGTTCGACCGACCAACAACCCGGCAGATGAGACCTTCTACCCATATCGCCCTACGTGGGCGGAGGGCGGACTGCCTTTCGGCAGCCCGCTACGTTTTCCGTCTTACTTTGTTTACTACTCTTCATCGTCTTCAAAGATTATTGTACAACCTTGAGGTGGTCTGAAGGCGAGCCGAGACCCGACGTCCGTGTACGAGCCCGAGGAGGCGTAGCTCGCACTCGCGTAAGCGAGACCGCCGACCGCATTCGCATTGTTGTTCGACCGACCAACAACCCGGCAGGTTGAAGCCGTGTAGTATTGACCATCGGCATAATGACTGGCAAAATAGCTCTCTCCTGTCATCTTCGAGGCAATGATGTCGCAATGACGGCCGTGGCGCGTCCTTGCAACGGTCTGTCCGCTGGTGGTAATGCCTTTCACTGTACGCTCAGTGTCTTTCACTGGGTCGTAGATATGCCACACTGCATTAACAGTGTCGCCACTGGCTCCTACCATCTTGTTGGCAAGGGCCTGTTTGTAACTGACCACATTGACGGCTACGCGGTCCATCCACTCATACGTGCAAGCCATGAAGCTCTCGTAGCCCAAAACCTTGTTGCCTCCACCACTGCTATAAGTGCTATCCCCGGCACCAATGTCATCAAGATAGCCTGTGCTACCGCCTGAACTCTTACCAGTACCAAACTTGCGCTGGCCGTCGCGGTCACCAACCTTGGCGTATGTGAGAAGGGCAATGTCCTTGCTCATCTCATAGTCGAAGAGCTGGTAACCTTCGCCACGCATGTAGGCAAGGTTTTGGAAGTCTTTGCAGGTGTAGTTCAGCGTGTCGCTTGTGGTGGGAACATTGCCGCCGTTGTTTAGGTTGGTGTTCAATGTTCCGTCGGCATTGTAACGCCATCCTGTCCATGTGGTGGCAGTGCCAGTACCAACTTTCACTGTCTGGTTCGTCATGGAACGCAGGTTCATGCTGTTGTCAACCGATACTTCAAAAATGGCACCGAAGTACGGCTCAACCTCCACCCAGTCGGGCTCTATAGCCTCAATCTCGCTACTGTCAACAGCAATCACTTCACAACTGCTGTTTGAGGGTATGGCGGTGAACACAAAGGTAACAGCATCAGCCGGCACATCAATGAACAGATAATCTCCGTTGTTCTCGTCAAAGTCAAACTCGTTGTCGTTGATGTTCATGTTGTACTTGCTGATGATTACGCCTTCTGCATCCAGGAAGCAAGCACCGAAATACTGACTGTTGACACCAGGCCAGCGCACCTGCTTCATTCCTTCTACGCCAAATTCATAGACGTTGAAGCCTGTTCTCGTCTGCAACACTCCGCTGTCCTCCAGCGTACTGGTGTCAATGGTGATGCTCGACATATTCAACACTACGCCTTCATGCACGGTAAGTTCCGACAACTGGCTGCGACGTACCACAGTGGCAGTTGATAAAGGCTCGTGATCTTTATCAAACGACGAGAATGCGGTGTACTTCTTCTGGTTCTTGAAGTCGTTAATGCCCTTGCGCCAATAGTGGGGCTCAAGCATAAAGGCATCATAACCGTTGTTGAGGTAGTAGTTGATGTTGTAGGTGGTACCATTTGCAAGTTTCTTGTAGTCGCTCTTGCTCATCCTAACGCAGTTAAGGTTGTTGCCGTTCTTGCTCATTAGTACGGGCTGACGATTTTCCAAAATCTTCAATATGTGGCCACTGGGTGCGTAGGTGTCATCAGTGTCATATCCCGTGTTGTTGTCGAGATTTGTCACATTGTCTCGTTGGCTTGTCGTGTCGTCCTGCGCTATCATGGTGTACTGTGCCTGATGGATGGTCAGCTCGGGGAAGGCTGCCTGCCATGCTGTCACTTCTTCCTCGTTGGTGTAGTGGCTCAACATGTACTCGCCGCCAAGCGCGGGGGCATCCTGCGCCGTGAGGTTGGTGTCAAGTCCTGTCCATCCCTTTGTTGCCCATGCTGCCAGGTCTGTGCCGTCGTATGTGGTCTTGATGCCTTGCACTCGCACCACTCGCAACGCGCTGTTGGTAGCACCTGCTATAGTTCTGAGGAACTCCACAGGGTTAATCTTTGCACATTGCTCCACAATGAGGGTTGTGATGGATGCAGCATTGGCCAACACTATGCCTGTCGACTCCATGTCTGGCAGATAACGCAGCTTCAGATACTGATACGTTGCAGGGAGTGTCATGCTCGTTATCTTGGCACCATCTGCAATGTCTGCGCGAACCAACTGGCTACCGCTGGCTTTCAGCGTCTGCAAGCGAGGACATCCGCTGCACACTACATTGGTAATGAGGGTTCCTCTGATGTCAAGTTCACGCAGGAATGGCAACTCTCCAAGGTTGACGTTCGTCAATAGAGTATATGCGCCAATGGTCATGTTCTCCTTGTCTTCGCTTCCGAGGATTATCTTCTCGGCAAGGGTCATGATGGAGAAATCAAAGTTGCTCGATAGCGATATCTCGCTCAGGTCTATCTCGCTCATGCGGTCGGCCTGATAGATGTACAATAGGGCTCCCTCTTCATGCGAGAACGAGTTAGCAGGGAAGGTGTAGCTCTCTCCAGCCTCCAGATAGACACTCTTCGACAACGACCCACTCGAGTCGTTACCTATGCCAAAGTAGCCTGTCTTGGCTGCCTTGATGGTGATGGTGGCATCGTTGGCACTGTTCACACGACCCGACAATACTCCGCTGAAGAAGTTTCCTGTGCCATAGAAGCCGTCGCGAATGCGCCAACGTCTTTCAATGAATGCGGGCAACGAGGTAAGTCCAAGGCCTTGCAGGGCATAGAAATAAATATTATTTGCCGTGGTGCTGGTGAAATCGATGTACTTGCGCTCTCCGTCGTAACTCGACACCTTCTTTGGCCAACGTTTGATGCGGCTCGTCACAAAGAAATACTGTGCTCCTTCAGGCGAAAATGGGTGAAGGGTAATTCCGTTGAAACTGGTCATGCAGCTGCGCATCGCACTCGCTACGGTTTTCAATGCAAGTTCCGTACCATTGGAGTCTATGTTTACTGTCTGCTGCAAATAAAGGTTCCTGAACAATACAGAATTGTACCCTGCGTATGGATTTGTATATCCTGTTTCTGTGTCGGGTAACTTGTTGGGGTCAACTTCTGCATCTACGGTCTGTCCGCCATCGTTGTCCTTTCCGTTGCAGGTGTCACAGTCATACACTTTGTTCAGGTACATTCGCATCGGCAGCATGCCTGTTGTCGTGTCATAGACTTCGTTGTCGGGATTGTAGTATACGCCATTCACTACCTTGCATCCATCCTCCAAAAACCACATGGGCTGCATGTTCTTGGCTCTTTGGTCAACGGCTGCTTCGTAGTCTGTGAAGATGTCGTACGCCATCGTCGATTGCGGTGAGGCGTGTTTCCACAATCCTTCCTTCCACAATGCGAGTCTTCCTTCGCCATCGTCATCGTCGCTATCATGGTAGCTGTCCCAGTCGCATTCGTCGCAGAACTTCATCCAACGATACAGGTTGTATGGCACTTTCTTTCCCAAGGCGTAGGCTATGGCCAAGTCGTCATTATCAACAAGGCTCTCAAAGTAATAGGTCCATGCAGGAACAGTTTCGACTGATATGGAACCGTCATCGATGAAACCTTGTACCCATTTCGAGAACTGGGTGCTGGGGGCCATCATGTCGGCAACACTGCCTACTCCTTTGAACCAGTCCATGCCTTGATAGTTCAACAGCTCAAAGCCGTCGGTGGGGTTCATCACACTACCGGTAACTGTCCACTTTCCGTTGGCGTTCTGCACCATCGAACCTGTTTGCTCTAACCACTGGCCTTCTTCATATTTCATCACTTTGTAACTGCTGCCGCAGTACTGTGTAATGATATAGGTGGCTGTGGTATCAAGTCCGCTGGTCGCAAGAAATCGTGTCTTGGCTTCGGCCAATGTCTCATCAGTTGTCCTGTAGCCTGTATCGCCTTCTTCCAAACCAGCTTCAGCATTGAGCATGGCGGCACTCTTGCCGTAGAACTCTATGAAGTCGCCGTAGTTCAGACACCCTTTGTTGTAGCCTGGCGTGTCTATGAAGCCTAATGCGGTCTGCTCTTTCTTGTCTTCTTTCCAGTTGCCTCTGGCATGAAAGTACGGATTCGCACCTGTCGATTCTTTGCTTCGGAACATCGCTACTGGGAAATTGGCTGTCGAATGGTTCATCACCAACCCCGTGAGTTCTATACTTCCTTTCTTCCATGTGCCATCGTAGGCCCGCTGGGCTGGGGTCAGGTACTGGCCGCCCAAGGCGCGGAATGTCGAATTCATCATGTCGCACACGCCGCTGTCGTTGGCACAGCTGCTGTCCGAATAGTCCACCTTGACGGTGATGATGTCAACAGGGATGCTGTCCTCGTGGATGGAAACCTTGTTGATGGCTGCCAACGCCGATGCCTTGTCCCACAACTCTCCATTGTAGCCCATATCGACAATCTGTTGGCGTGTGTACATCAGCCTGACAGTGGTTCCTCCTGTCTTCGTGCTCTTGTTGTAGGTCGAGCCGTTCTTTTGGGCAAGGTAGTAGCGCGGGTTTTTCACTGGTCGCTGCGCACTCGTAGTGCCTTGGTTCCTTCTGCGAACGTCTTCGGCTATGAAGTTCGTCCACGGTCGCACGGGGTCTACATAATAGAGTGTAACATACATATTGGTACTTGTGCTGACGGTATTGTCAAGGCTCTCGATGTCGGAGTTGCCGTAAGGACACTCTATGATGTATGCCATTCCCTGGCCCTCCAATGCTGTCGCTTGTGGACGCAGTTTCGTGGTGGTGATGCCAAGTTCCGTTACCTGCTGGCTGGCCATGACGTTCTCAAAGTCATACTCTCTCACCATACTCTCGGTATCCGTGAGTTTGACAAGGTAGTTTTGGAATGCTTGGTCAAACTGGAAATAGTCTTCCCATGCCAATATATAATATAGGTATAGGTCGCCTTGCGTTCCGTTGAAGGTGATGGGCTGCTCCTGAAGCAGGTTGCTCTGTCCGGCAACATATCCTATAACAGCAACCTCCTCACCATTGAGATAGAGTTTGATAAAGTAGTAGGTTGTCCCTTGTCGGGTCTGACCTAATCCCTCTACCGCTGGCTCCACAACAACAGCTACCGTTACTCGCTCTCCCTGTTTGTAGGCACGTTCCTCGGCATGGTTGCTCAAGCCGGTGGCACAATAAATGCCCACCGCCTTCCCTGTGACGTAAAAGCCTGCTCCTATACCTTCGTTGTAACACTGCATGAGCACTGCGTTGTCATCTACAAGGTTCTTGCTTTGGAATGCAAACTGGATGCCCATTCCGTTGCTCTCTATGCTCGATGGCTTGAAGGGTTGGTGGTTCAGCGTCGCTGTAACGTCCTCGGCTATCTTCAGGGCCATCTCACCACCAGGTGTTGCTGGAACAAATCCCGTGGTACTCCAGTTCACTCCAACAGGGGTGATGCTGTAGTCGCCGCTGGCTATGGTGTGGTCGGTCTCTTGGTTGCTTCTGTTGGCAAAGTCAAAAGCATAGATGGCACCATCCTTAATGACGGCATCAATAACAGATCCACTGATGAGGAAATCGGCATCCGGGCTGCTTGATGTACCGCAATACACCCTCACAGTCTGCGTAACACTGCCATCACTCAACACGCCTGTTACCTGATGGGTAAATGTATAGAAGGATGAACGGTGTGCCGTCTGCGTGGTTATCATTTGGTCGTCGAGGTACACTATGGCCGTAGGGGCGTTGGTCGTCGGGTCATAGACAGCAAAGTTTACTTTCAGCGACTCGTAGAGCTTCACCGAGGCCGTCTCTCCGTTGGCATACCAGCTCGTCACTACAAGCGGTACGGTACTGGTGGCATCAATGACGAATATTCCTGTATAGAGATAGTTTCCTACCACTCCAGAGGCCACATCCTCACCATGCACTCTGAGTTGGTAAACGCCGTGCGTAAGTTCCTCTCCAAGGCAGTTGTTCGGGTCAATGGTGACATTATGCGAATAGGTGTTCTGCACAACTTCTCTGCCCAACTCTTGCCACTCTCCATCAAGATATATCTCCGTGATGGCGCGTATGCCTTGGTCACTGGCATTATTAGCGAATTTGTACATGGGTATGCTGCGCGATGCACCTCCTACGGACAATGCTGTGCTCGGGGTGTGCTGTAGGGTCTGCACACTCGTGACGGTAACATCAACAGCCGTAATGTTGATGTTACGACTGCCTGTGTTTCCTGCATCGTCTGTAGCAACAAGGCGCAGTCTGCGAACACCAGCGGTAGTAAGATACTGCGTTACGTCAATATTGAAGGTGTAGTCAGTTGTGGTGCTGCTCGATGCCTGGTTTACATTCAGGACCTCCAACGTGGTGTTGGTGTCGCGGTCGATGATGGCAATGCTTGCGATGGTGTTGTCCTGCTCCGTCTGGCCCTGCGTGGTGACACTGCGGATGGCCGCACGGATGATGAAGGCGCTGCCCACATTGCCATACAACGGCGAATGCTGATAGTTGAGGGTGACGATGGTGCCAGTGCCACCACCGCCGCCGGTACCAATGGTAAACTGCACCTCATCGCCGATGTCCTCCCCTGCAGCATTGACCATCTTCATCTTCACCACACCCTCCGTCTCGGTATCGACAGCAAGGCCGGTCGGGATATGGGTGTAGGCGCCGCCAGTGCTGAAAGCGTCCTCACCGTTCGCCTCCGGGGTGTCCGATGTCTCGACACTGCTGCCGCTTCCACCTCCGAAGTCATGCCACAGGCCAGACTCTCCGAAGTCGGCCACATTGCCCGTGAACTGCTTGGTTTCCCATGTGTCGGAACCCGTCTTGTAGGTGATGATGAGGCCTGACTTGGCATAGGTGATGCCAGTGTTCGTGGAATGGGCGTTGATGGCTGCAATGGCATAGGAGAGGTTGTAATACTGCGCCTGGGTGCAAGCACCGCACAACGCATCCACATTGATGAGCGTCTCAGCACCTGCCGACATGCCGGCAAGGTCTATCCAGTTGCTGACGTTATTGAAGTTGCTCTCGGTGTTGTTGGCTCCTACGTACTGGTATGTCTTCCACGATGTGGCGGTGATGGCGAAGGTAATCTGCATACCTACGCTCCTGTATCCTCGGCTCCATGCCACTTCTATGGCTCCGTCAAGGTCATAGAACTCGTTGGATGGAAGCGGTGCATCTACAGTGACGTTGTAGCAGTTGCCCACACTCGCGGCACCGCCAATCTTCTTCCACTTCTCCGTGTCGCTCCAGTCTTCGTCGGCTCCTGTGGCTGTGCTTCCTTGCCACTGCATCGTCTGCCAGCCTTCTCCTGTAAGGTAGGTGAGCACTACGCCAGGTATCTGGTACAGGGCTTTGTCTGTACGTCCGTCAATGGCTTCAAGCATGGTTGAAAGGTCGCTGTAGGCGTTCGTCCTGTTCATCAACTTCATGACGTTCACAAACAGCCTCGGCGCATTGGATGCAGTTAGGGATCCTATCTGGTTTGTGATACCACTAAAGTCCACAGTTATTTCTTTCAACTTGTTTCCAGAAATTCTGAAATAGAGTCGGCTGTTCTCGTCGTTGACATAGAGTTTGTCAACAATGCCGTTGGCTGTTCCCAGAACGTAGGTATTATAGCGGTCTGAACCACTCCACTGCTGAACATACCGGCCTTCGTCAACGACGGCAAGAAAGATTTTTAAATCTTCTGAATAGACTACCTTATCGGGTGTAATGGTGTTGTCTCCTTCTTCCGGGTCTATGTCTGTAATGAAGCCTTGGAAGTGGGACGCTGACATGATGAGCGCCAAGGTGCCTGCAGCAGTCGCCATCTGACTGGCTTGATTGGCTACACCCGAAACACTTGAGAGACTCTGCGAAAGTGTGTTTATCTGTTGCTGTAGTCCTGTGAAGTCAACGTAGATGGGGTTGAGGTCATCATTTTGACCACAGTAATACACTATGCCGCTACTGATGTCAACATACAACTTGTTGGGAAGCACCTTGTCATTGTCAGCGTTCATATATGCTCTCTCTCCGGCATCGTTCCATCTGGTGTAGTAGGTATCATTCTGTCCAGAACATAAGAATACATTCCTTTCTGTATCATAGACAATCTTGTTTCTTAGGCTCTCGTCACTGACTGCACTCGGATATTTTTCGTCTTGTATTTCTACTCCTTCAACAAATCCTTTGAAATACCCGATGGAGATGCTGCGGGCCATCCCTGCAACGGCTCCTGCCGCATTCGCAGCTGTACTAACTGACGAAACATTGCCTTCTATATTTGTCAGACGTGTGTTGATGTCTGAAAAGTCAACCTGCACTGCCGTCAGGTGGTTGCTCTCTCCTCGATAATAGAGTCGGCTGTTGTCGTCGTTGACATAGAGTTTGTCGACTATCGACACTGGGTTGCCATCCACATAGTTGTTATAGTGTCCGCCTTCCTCCCAGTTCAGGTAGTATTGGCTGTTACTGTCAACGGCCACGAATACATGAAGTGTGGAGGAATACACCACACTCGACGCTACGACTTCCGAATTGCCTGTTGATGCACTGATGTTGCCTCCGATGATGCCGTCAAAATGTGTCGATGCCATGCCTATGATGTCGGCCTGCAACTGTGCCAGTTCGTTGTCGTAGTATTCCAAATCAACTGCAAACTCCAGTTCTCGACCCGACTGCTGAACCCATGCTCCTCCGTTGCCGAGATACATGTTTACAACCGCGTTGCCTCCGCTGTCTTCTCCAAGCACTCCTGCCACCCATCCGTCATGAGGATTGGGATAGGTGGTGTTTAAGGCTGCTACAGTAGCAAACACTCCTTTGTTTACGCCCATGATGTTGGGTGCATCAAGATAGCCCTTCACCT
This sequence comes from Bacteroidaceae bacterium, assembly GCA_045643405.1. Taxonomy (GTDB): domain Bacteria; phylum Bacteroidota; class Bacteroidia; order Bacteroidales; family Bacteroidaceae; genus Physcousia. The sequence continues at coordinate 33,939 of JAZUKS010000099.1, forward strand.
TCAAGTTGTGGTTGATGATGGTGCTACCTTGAACTATCACTTTTCCACCGATGGCAGCATTGCGACCAACGGAAACATCACCGCCTATTGATCTATTTGTTGCACTCATTTTTGTAAAATTGTTTTTGCCATGTCGAAGAAGTTTTTGGCTTTATCAACTTCTCCACATGTGGTTAATGTTAATGCAGATACGGTATAGACTACCGCCTGATAGCAACGCTCACTGATGTCAACGCCTTCACTGCCGCTTCCTTCCATCTCTATGACAGGGTATGGTAGATAGACGGCACGTGTGATAGTGGCTTCTTCGCTTTTGCATGAGTAGAATTCAAGCACCTTGCCCTCGGGACGCACTCCAAGTACGCACACCGGACGCTGGGCTGTGCCGCGAACGGCTTTCACACGGCTTCGCTGCTTCGCATACTCGGGACTGTCAGGAGTAAGCACGCTATATACCGCTCTCTCCCAATCGCTCATCTCATAGACTACAAGGCGTAAAAAGTCGTCAGGTAGCAACACCCATCCACTTTCCATATCTCCCCAATAGATGGAGTTTAAATCGTCCACGATGTTGTGTCCCTGCTCCAGCAGTTGATACGGAGCATCTATGTGTACCCGCTCAACGGCTTCAAGTATCTTCGACTTGATTACCTCGTCGAGTTTCAGCGACTCCGAACCATCATCTGCGAAGAGCGCGTCGCTGGTTCTGTTCTGATCCATGCAGACGCGCACATCTTCTACTATCCTGTCTATCGTGTATATCATGACAGGTAACGGGTTAAGCGTTGATGATAAATTTCACTCCCGCTTCGTTGCAGGCGGCCTCAAAAGCAGCCCCAGCTCGCAGGGTGTTGCCGTTGTAACCTTTATCGGGGTAGAGGTCTTTCAATATTTCAACAGCATCGGCTTTGCACGACACCTCGATGGTCTGCACACCATCGCCGGCTTCACTACCTTCTCCGCTTTCGTTTGAAACGGAAGGTGCCTCGTCTGGTGTTTTTGTCGTCTGCTCAACAACAGGTGTCTGCTGTTTTGCGGGTGCGGTTGGAGCGACAGGAGCAGAAGGAACGATAGGAGATGGTATTGCCATGCGGCGATGATTTCCAGGTATCTCCTGCGACATCTCCAAATGGATGAAGCCGCTCTTGTACTCTTTGGAGTTCTCTATGACGAACTGCGTAATGGGGTCCTTCGTCACAAAGTAGGCTGGCTGGGCTCCACTGGGCGATGCTGTCCCTCCTACAAACGACACCTTTACTGAGATAGAACCAGCTTTGATGTCACCGTACCATTCCGAAAGTCCGTTGATTCCGTAAGTCTTTACTTTCATATTGAATGTATTGTATGATTACTATTTATCTGATTATCTGTTCATCTGAACATCTGATTATCTGAACATCTGATTATCTGATTATCTGATTATCTGTTCATCTGATTATCTGAACATCTGATAATAAAATAGGGGCGGACGGCTTTGGGTCGCGTCCGTCCCTACGTTTACTGTTCTTGCCCTATTACTCGGCTGCAATGGGACCGTAGAACTTAGTCCAACCTCCGTGGTTGCTGTTGGCCGTGGCGGAATACTTGTAGGCGTCGCCGGCATCAACATTCACGGTCTGGTCGGTGACGGTGGTGTCGGGGGCACTATCTACGCCAGGCACTGTATGGGTCACGGTGAGGGTCAGGGCTACGGCAAACACATACACCACACCATCTACAAGGTCTGCGCTGGTGGGTGCAGTGGTGCTACTCCACAGGCGGAACTCCTGGGCGCTGGGGGCAGTGTCGTCAGAGTCGTCATCACCGCCATCAATCCAAACATGGCAATTGCCTTTCAGACCGAGGGCGTCACTGACCAACACTCCGTCGCGGGTGGCCTCTTCACCAATTACTTCCTCGGTGTAGTTCGACTCGCCTTTGCGGACGTAGTGAACCAGGCGGTCTTCGCCGATGATGATACCGCTGTTCTCATAGCCGCAGTCGTTGAGGGTCTGCTCGATCTTGAACTGGAGGTCGCCAAAGAGGCAGTGGAACTTGGTGACTTCCCAACCAAGGGTGTTGTTCTTGTAGGGCTCCATGCGAACCTCGGGATGATCACTCCAGTCAATGAGCTGGAGGTTGAGACCGAGGTTGTCGCCCATGATAAGAATACCGCTGTTGGGTTTGTCGGCACCGCTGTAATACAGCTTGACGAGGGCGATGAGGTCTTCGGCGGTCCACTTGCCTCTGTGTTTGACCTCGCGCTTCACCTGCCAACGAACGCCGTTGGTGGTGTAATCCCACTGGTCGTCACCCATGCTGGAGCGCACAAGCATCTTGCTCTGCTGAGAGATGAGAAGGGTGCGGTTACCTGCTGCCTTGAACTCGCGCAGCTGGGCCTCTGCTTTGACGGCTTCGTCGTAGGGGATTTCCATCTTCTGGTCGGCCAGATATTTGGAAACGATGTTGGTCATGCCGCGCTTCTGCAAATACAGGTCGTCGGGTACAGGGATGATGGTGTTGGGGTCAACCCACTTCTGCGTCTCATACATGGCGTTGGCCATACGCACCAATTTGGTGCCGGCATTGATGATGTTGGTGTTGCTGGCAGCGGGGGAACTGCTCGTGGGGATGCTGCCGTACTGGTCTGTTGCGGCCTGCTTCACACCATTGGTGGCTACACAGGTGATGGTGTCGTCACTGTTCACACTCTTCACAAAGAGTTGCAGCGGACGACGGCTCTGCACGTTGCCAGTGCCGGTAACGTAGTCGTAGCCTTTCACACCCTTGACCATCAGGGTATCGTAAGCACGCACTTTGCCCTTGTCGGCGTTGACAAGGGTGATAGTGTTGCCGCTGATGGATGCAACGGTGACCATCGGCGTACCCTGGTCAATGGCATAGTGCTTGACCTCCATGCTATGAACGTTGACGCGCTTGGCCATCAGCATGAGCTGCATGAACGTGTTTTTGTCACGCTCAAACAGGAAAATTCGTTTGTCCACTTCGGGCAGGACAAGTTCGCCCATACCACCGCTGGCATTCTGAACGCCAGAAACGGTAGTCGGTGCACCGCCTACTTGGGTCTGAAGACCTGCGGAACCGGCACCTGTGGTAGGTACCGTGGAGGTGGGTGTGCTCGCACTTCCTGACTGCTGGGTTTGGGTAAGTGTTACTTCTTCCATATTGTCGTTTTTTTATTGTTTGTTTTCGTTTCTGTTTCAACCGATACTTATTTTTACGAGGCTATTATTCCCTGTAGCCTTGCAGGCTTCCTTTATCGCACTCACTGTCGTGCAAACTCCGCCGATATGCGTTTGGAGTCCGGCTGTACCTTTGGCAGGAGCTCGCACTTTCGGGGTGGGAAATTCAACGCTAATACTCATGACTGTTTTTTATTTTGCCGCTTCGGCGTAGTCGAAGATATTAAAGTTTCTCTGTTTCTGTCTCGTGGGACCGTTGTTCGTGCCTCCCATGGCGGGCAAGCCATCACCAGCCTTCGGCTGGCGTAGGGTTTCGTCGATTTTGGCATTCTTACCTGCCACAACGCCTTCGTTGTGGGCGGCTTCAACCTCGGCATCGTGGTTGATGGCTTTCAATGCCATGTCGATAGTCTCGGGTGTGAACTTTCCCATGATGGCTGCATGGGTGATATTCATGATGAGTTCCATGGCCGCGTCGATGGTAGCATCATCCAGCCCTCGCTCGGTCTGCATCTGCTCAAGCATTTTCATGCTTTCATCAAAGTTGGCCTGGTATTCCTCCTCAAGACCTTTCTCCTTCGCAAGGCGCTCAACATATTCTTTGTTGGCTTCTGCGTAGGCTTCCTGTTTCGATGGATCGTTCATCAGGTCGGTTACTCCGTCAATGCCCAAATGCTTGATGACGGCTATCCACGGGTCTGCTCCTGTGGCCATGTCGGTGATGAACTTCGCCGAACGAGGGTTTTTCGAAAACAGCTCCGACAACTGGTTCTCGCGCTCTCGGTACTTGCCAATAGCCTCGTCGTTGGCGGCATAATCATCATTGATTTGCCCAAACAACTCTTCGTCGTCAGCATATTTGCGGTCTGGATATTTCGCGTTCAATCGCTCCATAAACAGCTCGCGCTTGCTCTTTTGCGGGTCTTTTTCTGCCATAATGTCAGTTTTTTACATTGTCTATTCTTTATTCACCAGTCACTGGCTCCACACCAGTTTCGATTGCAAAAGTACCTACATTTTACCCCCTCTCACCTATAAGTTGAGAAAAACTTTTTTCGTAAACGTAAATTTATTTGTAATTTCGCAAATTAATTCACCATAAATTAACTCGCTCCACACCAATGAAACACCAAGGTAACACTTCCGATTTCACCCATAAGCGTAATCGGGAACTTATGATGGCTTTTAGAAAAGTCCTCGAAGAAAAAAGGTATTTCAACATCAAAAAAGACTTCGAACAGGTCGTGAATATGCCATGTTCTCGATTCTGGGTTTCCGAAGAAAGGGCCACCGCAGTCATTTCGGCTATGCTTCGAGGTCAGCCCATTCTTGAGACTATGCGACAAACCAAACGCGATATGTTCCTTGAAATCTATCGCCGTGTCTTGGTGAAACAAAAGGAGTCTCCCGAAATGCCTCTTTGTGATGTCGTTTTCTGCGTGGTTAACTCTCCTGCACCAAAGTTCTACATGAAGCCAAGACACGCCAGAAACATTATCTATAAAATGAAAAACGGCCACTACAAGAAGTAGCGGCCGGTAACGTATGTTGCGTCGGCAATGCAGCTATATTGTTGCAGCACTCACAACTTTCTGTGTGGTGGTCTTGAACCGCTCTCGCTTCACCACTCTCGGCAAGTCCATCTCATGAAAGCACACCTGTAGTCCGATGGCTCTCGTCATTAATCGGTCGTCGTGGTAGCCTTCCATGGCTTCATATCCTCCGTTCTCGGTCTCTATGTAGGTAATGTATTCGTCCAAACATTCACTCTCTCGTTCTATATACAAGTGTTCTCGTACCGCAGTCTGAAGGTTGAGGATGATAACAGGTTTCGTCAGTCTGTTGGTATGGAAACCATATTTGGTGGGTCGCTTCTCTCTGATGTCTTCTGCACTCTGCTTACGGGCATACAGATTGTCGTAAACGTCGGCTATCAGTGTCAGGATATATTCTGCCTCTCCGTCTGTCCTGTTCGTTTCAAGCGTGTTGCTCTCTATAACCAACTTGGCATTGTTGTAGTATGCTGCCACTTGGGCTGCTTTCCATGCCAGTTTTTTCATGTCGATATGGCCATGCCACTCGGCTGCAACTACTGGCTGCTCGCCATCCATCATATAGAGTCTGTCAAGTACCAGGATGTCTGCAAAGTCTGCATTCTTGGTGTGTCCTTTGCACACATCTACGATAACAAGATATCGGTCAAGTATCTCCTCTTCTTCGCTGTCTTTCTCTACATCATGCCACACATATAGACGGCCACCCTCCTCTTTCCTGAATCGCAACCCTTCCAACGCCTCTTCTCCTTCGTCAGCATTACCATATATTTCTCCTTTCCACCTCGGAGGACGACATGCATCCCTGAACTGCTCTACATCTTCGTTTTGGAACACTTTTCTTCCGCTGAAGGTAAACGCCTCGATGTCGTCACTCGGGTACTCCGATGCCATGTCGCCATGACTGGTGAACTTGGTTCGCTCCTGTATGTACCAATGGATGTTTTCAAGGGTGGCACCAATCGACCATAACCACCAAAGATATGTTCCTGGCTCTTCTCTTTCGCTCTTGACTTCATCATTATTTCGGTTGAGATACAGCCAGCGGGCAAATTCCTTCTTCTCAGTATCGTCGGTAAACTCAAGTCTATACTGCTCAATCTCGAAATGCGACACAAACAGTGACTCATATTGCGACTCGCCTTTCTTCGCTGCAAGATACTCTTTGTGGAAAAAATTCCCTACGCCGTTCGGGGTGCTTTCATACACTATCATCGTGTCGGGTAGATATAGCACACCGGTGGTCGCAGATCTTACGATGTCTTCCGGACTGCTCTTCTCTGTGGCTTTCCACAGACCAACCTCCGAAAGGTGGACAAGGTTGTAGTCTCCCGAACGGCTGCTTTCCGTACTCTCCGCTGTTCCTATGTTGATATCGCAGTTGCGCTGGGGTACTCGATATATACTTCCCGACTTTCCGACTCCTATCATCTTTTTCTCGTTCTCGTTGTAGATGTCGCCCATCTCATGGAGCATCTGCACAGGATAGGCCTTTATCATCTTGTCGAACATCGCCTTGATTTTGTCCGAGGCTGATGACAGGTGTGCGATGATAAGTGAGTTCAAACCTACCTCATGCACCAACTGGAGCCACGACATATACAACTGTACACAGGTGGAACCTCCCCATTGTCGTGCTTTCAGGATGATGAGCCGTATGGGCTTGCCTGCCTTGCGCATCCTCTCCAGCCGCTCGACAAGCCTACGCTGGGGTCTGTTAAGTCGAAAGAGCACATCTTTACCGCCTCCCTTTCGCTTGATATATACAAATGTGGCTGCCCAGAAAGGAAAGTCATACTTGATGCGTATGCGGGTGAATTGCTCCACCACTTTGTCATATGCCTCTTCGTATATTTCCCCTATCGTATATCCTACGACATACTTTTGTATGAGGTCTCTGACGCTTCCTGACTCTTGTAGTCTCTTTACAAAAGGCGCATCCATCATCTCGACAGGCAGGTATTGCGTAACTATCGGAAAATCGGCAATGGTGAACGCTACTCGTTCTCCTACGCTGCCTTCGCCGGTAACCGGATTAAATGTGCCAAAGAGAACGCCCCTTCTTTGGTCGTTCTCTTTGAGCATTTTTAATACTTGACGTTCTATGTCGTCTTTCTTCGCCATACAATGCCTGTTTCGTTTGCTTTTATGATGCCGCCTGCATCGGGAAACCTGCCGCCTGCTGTAGCATCTGCATGGCTCTCGGGTCTGCACCCACGCCTTGCTGCGCTCTCTGCATAAGCTCGGGCGACACACCTTCGGGCATCTGTCCTTTCTCCAATTGCTCTTTCTGACTCTGTATGCTCTGCAGCAGCTCGTCGGCAAACGGGAAGTCGCCATTCTGCAACAGCTGCTCCACGCTGATGGCATTGGCTTTGAACAGTTCCATAAGGAACTCGTTGGCCATGGCTCTATATACTGGCGATGTCTGGCTGGGTACTACGCTGAGGTCAAACTCAACATCGCGTATCTTCGCTGGGTCGTACACCAACTGCGCACTTGCTCTGCCTGCGATATTGAATATCCGCTTCTGATCGTAGTACTGCTGTATATTCTTTACATCTTTGTAGGCGGCATCCAACACGAAATCCTGGAAGCTGTTGAGAACTCTGCTCAACGACGTGGTCGCGTTCTGTGTCTGCATGTTGAACATGGCAGCACTAATACCCGCATACTCAGCCTTGCCTTGCAATGATGAGTTGACTCCTGATACGTCTTCCATCATCTTCAACTGCAAACTCAATAATTCGTGAATGCCTATATTGGTTGAGTTGTTCGCCACCTGCTCCGGCTTATTCCCGCCCTTGCTCGGCGTGTAGAAGATAACGCCGTTGAATTTTGACCAGTTCTCTGTGAACTCGCTTGGGTCGTGACCTTTCAGGCAGTCTTCGGGAACCATAAGAACACCCTTTGCGCTGGCTCTCATTATCCAGTCATAGAGTGTGTACAGGCGGTTGATGTAGCGCTGCTGGTCGATGATGTCGTTCACAAACGAATGTATCTCGCCATCGATGAATGGATATGCCTTGAATACGTATGGGTGGCTCTTGTGTTCGTATGGAGTTTCTCCCTCTTCCAGAATGTCACCCATAGGGGATAGGAAATAGTAGTACCAATAGGAGTCGATGAACCACTCCGCTACAATCAATGGCACTTCTTCAAGCGGTATGCCCACTCTCAAAGCCTGCTCCTTGCGCCTTTCGTTCTCTGCATCTACCATTGTTCCACGGTCTTCTATGTCAATTTTGAAGATTTCTCCATTGTTGTAGTCGTGGCAACGGTATCTTGGCTTGCTCTCTTTACGCCACACCTCTACGACTCTGCATCTGCTTCGGTCCATGGGCATGAGAAAGTCGGTATTGATGGTGTCTCGGCTATAACCGAAATTCTCCCAATTCTGCACATTCAGCCCCATCTTGCTCACAAAGTCGTAGATGTTGTTCAGCTTTTCGTAGTCCGACGACTGATGGGCAAACTTCTCAAGCAACTGCTCTCGGCTCAAGTCGTGGATTTCTCCTATGAAGGAGCAGTCCCAACCACGAAAGTCTCGCATATTGTTGTCAAGGATAATGTTGTTGGGTTGGACATAGTCTGTCCAACAATCAACCTTGTTGTCTCTCCATCCACACCATTTGCGATGCATGATAAGGCCACTTATCAAGTATTCCTCCAACGAGTCTGCATATACCTCTTTCATGCGGTTTAGCTGCATGTTATATTGGAGAACGGTGCTCATCGTTTCGGCTTGTCGCTGCTCGTCTCGGTCTCTCGCTATACATGTTGGCTCGTTCTGCTGTCCGAGAAACAAACCTATGACTGTCGTCACCTGCTTTCGGATGAGGTTAGTCTTCAAGGGAACACTCCCCTGCGACTTGATGTATTCCTCTTCCGTCATCTTTTTGCCATCGACACACACAATATCACCCCATTGGTCACCATAGTTGTACCGCTTGTTGCGCTCTCGCTCCATGCGGAACTTATACATGGCACTATAATATTGCTGGGCTTCCAGTAATATTTGTGAGCCTCTCGCACGGTCATCGCTGTTCACCGATTTGCTGTATTTTACACTGTCGGCACCATCGGATTCCTTGGGCATTGTCACCCTGCTTAATCTATGCAATTTTGTTTCCATATCCTATCTTTTTACTTCGTCTTCCTTTTTCCCCTGGAGGGGTGTATGACGCGGCAAAATTACTCACTTGCCGCGCCATATCACATATAACTTAAGAACTACTTATCCGCTCGACATTCCTCTCAAAATCTATTTTGATACGTTGCAATCTCGTTGTTGAGTTTGTCTTGCCATCTCTTTAATTCGTCTTCCGTCTGGGCATTCAGCATGTTAACAATTCCTTTCTTATAGATTTGTATCACCTCTGCGAGCATCTCCTTTTCTTCTTCTGGCGTTTCTTCATCCCGATAGCGTTTGTCTATCTTTTTCAGATTTTTCTCCATGCTGTCAAATAGTATGTAAGAATGCCAACGACGCTCTTCTTCATCTTCCTTGCCTGCATATCCTTCAAAATTGACAAGGGTCGGATTCTCTTTATGGAACTTCTCCTCTTCTGTTTGCAGTTCTGCCATAATCTGTGCGGCTTCAACATAACTGCGTTTCATGGCATCTTCATAACCGCTTCGAAGCATCGCTATTCGTCTGTATTTCTCCGCAAAATCTGTCTTCTTCAACTCGTCATAAACATCTGCTATCTTGTTGTACGATTCATCAATATCCTTGTCCTTGTTAGGTGCCTGTATGTCTTGATGACGCTTCTTGTCGTATGCTTCGTGCTGCTTCATCGTCATCCCCGTCCGTTCCTTGATTACGGTTTTGCCCATATAGTCAGCCTTCTTCTTTATGATTTCTTCATCGTCCCACATCCAGGGCGTGTAAAGATAGCCTCGTTTCGTCTTGTATTGTGCGTAACGCTCTATGAGCTGTTCAAAGGTGTATTTGCTAACATCCTTTCCAATCAGGTCTATCTCGTCAAAGTACAGCTTCTCAACCTGGCTCTGAGGCACCTGAAGCACTCTTGACACATATATCACTGCTTCATGGGTTAGAGCCATGTCTCCTCCACAGATGTCAAACGAAGCGAGTACTGCATCAGTGATACTCTGTGGATTCATTCCAATACCAGCGGAAACAATAATGTTTATAATGTCGTTCAGTGCGGCAGCGTTGTCGCCTCTTCCAATATACTCTCCGATTCTCATCAAATCACTCGACAAAGGCATATCCTTATCCAGCGATTTGGGATTGAAATCACCAACAAGTATCTGACGACCCAACTCGCTAATAACGTCTCCGCCTACAAGGCCTTCAAATGGTCCGAATAAAGTATGTGCGAAAATGTCTTCCCAAATGGCATCCTTCTCGTCATCATCGTCACCAAATAGCAGATACCACATATAGCCGCCAAGATTCCACGCCAGTTGTACGATGAAACTGAATGTAGCAGTTGCCAAGACATTCTTTGTCATTTGTTTGCCAAATTGTTCTTTTGCCACCTCTTTTGCCACATTCTCATCTATGCCATCGCGCACAAGCTGTTTCGCCTCAAACTCAATTGTCTGCTCTCGTTTGGCCTTCGTCCTGTTGTTCCAAATATTGCGCAATGCCCCATGCAACTGACGTTGGTAGGCCATACTTGCATTGCGGAATATTGTAAACATGACACTCAACCATGTCCTATCCACCTGTACCGTTGACACAAAACCACCCTCGCTACTCTGCTGGGTTTCGTTATATGCTATCTCTGCATCCTGTATGGCTCGTCTCTCGGCAACCTCTCTCGAATATCCCTCTTTAATGTATTGGTCAAGACGTGTCTCATATACCGCATGGGCTCCAATACTCACAGTCAAAGCATCTACAAATGCGTTTGGAAGCATACCTACTCGTGCCACATTCTGTACAAAGTTTGCTCGTCCGCTCTTCCAGTCCATCGCAACTTTCGCCAGTCGCGGGTCACCGCTTACACGACTCATCCAACGTTCTTCAAACATCGGCAGGTTCTCCATGCACCATTTGAACGAAGCCTCTTTGTTTCTAATATTGCTCGCTATACTACTTGCAAAACCTCTTACATTTATATATGGCAGGTACGCAGGAAGCGACAAGAATTGTTTCAATGCGGTATTGATGCGGAACGCCACCTTCGAAGCAGTAACTCCTTGTGCAAACTCAAGGGCACCTTTATCCAACTTGTGCTGTTTCGGCCTATAAGACCCTACTGCAATCTGGCAAAGTTCGTTGAATTTATTCCACAATTCCTTGCCGTTTCCGTATATCGAAGTCATGTTCTGTACCTGATTGCGGAAATGCTTGTAGGTGCGAAGGGTGTTCAGGTCTCTGTTGTACTCTGCAAAGGCATTCCAATGTTCCATTTCTGCTACATGGTCAAGAACAACATGCAGTGCGTCTGCTCCCATCAAGTCAAGTGCAAGCGTGTTTGTCTTACGCTTGATTACGCTCCCTGTCTTGGTACTGATAACGTCATTCATCTCTGGTGCATCTAGGTCTTCGGGTTTGTCGGTACGTGCATTTGCAAGTATCTTCAACGGAAAATAGTTCTCAACAGATGCCATCGGTGCTCCAAACATACGCTTGTGTGTCTCATTGTACTCTTTTCTGCTCTGTGGCAGGAACTCATCCTGAATCCAATCAGCCAACGTTTTCATACGCGGGTCGAGTTTCTCAGTGACATATTCGACAATATCTTCTGTAACACCCATCTTGCGCAACTTCATACGTCCGTCGGTCATCTTGTTGACCATGTATATATACATAAGGTTACCCTGATGCAATTCGTGGTCTTCCATCTGTCCGCCGTCCCAAAATCCGACATTGATTTTCTCTCCTTTTCCAGCCTCTTTCATCACATCAGCCCAGCGTTTCACATCTCCACCAAACACCTCTCTTGCCTTCTCATCAAGCTGTTTGTACTTGTCTCGCACTCCGCGTATCTCCTTCTGACGGGAATCAATAAGACCGCGGGCAAATCGGTTGAACAGATAACCCTCTCCGTTGGCACTCTTGCTTCCGAACATACGCAGCATCTCTACAAATGTTCCGAGTGAGGCAAAGACCGTATTACCAGCTCCGTTGTTCAAACGTTTCAAGAAAGTCTCTGCTTTTGCACTGTGTTCTTTGCTCGGTCTGCCTTCCATGTCACTGTTGGCATTGTGCTGTATCTCACGCACACGCTCACGTTCTGCCTCTTTGAATGCCAGGGCATTCTCCATGCTTTTACGCATTGCACCAGACAGTCTTCCCACAAGGTCTGTGTATTCCTGTACTCGTTCTGCTCTGCCTTTTCTTATTGCATCATCAATGGCTTCAACAGTTTCAAGCACCTGTTTCTTCAATTGCTTGTTGGCTTCGCTCATCGGAGCCTTGAACTCTGGCTTGGTGTGACGCACAGTGCGCATACGGGGGCCGCTGCCATCCTTCTTCATTACCACGTTACCATCCTCGTCTCGCTCCTCTACGATATCGAAGGTGTATATCTTACGCTCCTCGTCACGCATCACCTTTTTAAGGTCTTCCTCCGAATTTATGCTGCTCTGTATCTTGTCAATGTAGTCCATGGCCATTTGCAAGCCAGCATACTCCGTAGCTGCCTCTTCTGCCTCTAACAAATCATCACTCCCCATCCTGTTCAAAACGTCATCCATACGCTCCTCGAGGTCTTCCTTCTGCATTCGGCGACCCTTCTTGAACGCATCTACCATACGCTGACCTGCTATATCAAGCTCTCCTTGCACCTCGACTCCTCTTGCGTCAACCTTGCTGCCTCTAACATTCTCCAGTCTGTGCAGATTGTCTTCCGCCCTCTTCAGCTGATTGTTAATCATTATATCCATGACCTTGTTGAGGTTCTCTTTCACATCCTCATTGCCTACACTATTTTTGACTGCCGACAAAAGTCGTTTCACCTCGTATGCTGACATTTCGTCAATAAGGCCGTTGTTGATGAAAACGTTTGCAAGGTCTGTCACTCGCTTCACAGTTCCTTTGTCAAACTCTTTTTGCAGACTTATCACCTTGCGAAGATTTGAAAGATTATCGCCGATTCTTTGCATGGCATCATTACGCAGTTTCACGTCTTCTTTATGTCGTTCGGCTAACTTCAAAGCAGCAGAAGTAATACTTTCCATGCCAAGAGCACTTTCTTCTCCATCTTCTCCATCTCTGAACAACACATCATTCTCAGATTTTTCTGATATGTCAAAATTATTTAGTATCTTTGCAGCCGAATTTAGCTCTTCTTTGGTGACTGCCTGTCCATTCGCTTGGACTGAGGACAACCAATGACGAGCTTTTTCTTTGTTTACATACACCAGACTTTCATTCTCTATTATCGGTTTGATGATATTTTCAACATTCCTTCCATGAATTGTCAGTATGTCATTTACTTCAAGATATTCGTGCCCCATCTGCTTTTCAACACCAAGTTCAATCGAAACAAATACATTATTTCCATCTTTTGACTTTATTTCAGTAAGAACACTGATGGTATTATCGCTGCTTTTGAATATAAAGATTGGGTTGGAAATTGCCGATGGCAAATTCTTAATGTTTTCAGCGGATATGCCATGCTTCTTGTATGCCTTTGTTACAATTTTTTGCCTCAGAATTATTCTGTCGTTCGGCATATAGTTTGAAAGTACGCCCATCGGCATACCTAACGTGATATATTCGTTACTTTTCATTTCACCGCTCGCCAATCTGTCTATTTGGGCATTGAATGCTTCATCAGCAAAGGTGGTTGTATTTTCGGCAACAATCTGCAAATCTTCCTCGCTCTGTTCGTTATCTTCTGTTTTACTTTCCTCCTCAAACTGACCAACCTTCAACGTATTCTGCATGACTACATCTTTGGCTTCATCGGCGATACTGCGGAAACTCCCTGGATTGACAAGGTTCTGGTAACTACGCCACAGCAGATAACGCAACTCATTATCGCTTAACTTAACCCCAAAGTCCTCCACCTTCACGCCAAGCTTGTGCAGCATGTCCCAAAACAGCTCCTTGATTTTCATCCACCAACTATTGTGTTCTGACTCAAAGTTTTCATCCTCAGCCATGCTTGCAAGGTATTCCTCTGTGGCAGTGCGGAAATTCCAACCGTGTTTCTTGGCAAGCTCAACGATACGACCGCGCACCTCTGCATCTGCGTTCATATACACATTGTCAAGGAATGTGTCGAACTGCGTTCCGAAGAGTTTTCGCATACCATAATGGCCAACGCCTTCGTGCAATATCGTCTTCATCACATCTTCTTTGCTATGGTGGTTGCCAAGGATGATGACTATCTTTCCTGTAGTGGGGTCATACCATCCTTTTGCTTTTGCTCTACGGCCTTTCAGTCCTTCTGGAGTGTCGCGCACTTCAACGCGGTCTGTTAATCCGAGTTTCTCTATTAGCTCTGCAAACTGCTTCCGGGCATTGCGCTCCTGACGCTCCAGCATGGCATCATGCTGGCGTTGGCTATATCCTGCCCTACGAGCAGAAGCAAGACTTTCTGCGTATGTAGTCGTTGGGCGTATGTAGTCGTAACCCTCTCTGTTTCTCGTGGAAAATTGCTCATTCAGGGCTTGCACTTGCTCGTCGGTAACAGCACCCTCTTGGCGATTCTGAGGTTCACGGCCTGCGGCCTTTACCATCTCGTCAACCTCACTCGGTGTCAAGATGCGTTTGACCTTCATGGCTCCTGTGATAATCCACGGGTCTGTTTCGGGGTTGGGGTTCGTGCGATACTTGTACGACCCATTTTCTGGAACGAAAGGAAGACCGGCCAATGAGTGCTGGAATTTTCCATTGGAGTTGTTTCCGTAACTCATGGCCTCATCCTGATAATCTACATCATTGGCATACTCAACTTCGGCCCACACAAAGTTTGCTGGGAATAGGGTCTTGTTACCTTCGCTATCCTTGCGATTGAACTGCAAGGCGTAGGGTATCTCTCCAAGGTGCCAGCCAGGACGATAGGCCAGCTGACCACTACCGCCTTGTGTCCCCTTGCCTCCTGCCTTAACCTGCTGCCGGCCTGTCTTGGTGGTTCCAATGACTGGTGCCGCATCTGCGTTAAGCCATACACCTACAGGAGTAGATTTGCCTTCAGGGTTGGCTACCATGGGCGGATATAACTCTCCTCCTTTAAGAACGAACACCTTATATCCGATTCCTGTCTTGGTAGGTGCAGATCCTTCACGAATGCGGTACAACAAATCCTCCTCCTCCCCGTCACGGAAACGTGTGTCGCTCGCCATGTAATCTACACGCCCGCTCCTCTTGAAAAACTCAAAGCCGTCTCTAAACGCATCCTCGTCAAACTCCTCCGGACTGATGACAAACTGGTACCTCCCGTTGTCCTCATCCGTCATCGGGTCGCCTTTCCGTCTGTTGCCTGACCAGTCACCATCAACAATGAACGAAACAATTATATCGCTGTCACCCTCCCCATACGTGTCAAAATTGGACTCCCTTGCCGCATGGGTACTCACCCTGATTGTATAGGTCCGCCCGTCATCGGTCACACCCTGTGCATACCTCGACCCTGCGCCACGTCCAGCACCCACAATGTCCCCAATCTTTTCAATAACGTCAAACTCCTCCTCCCCGTCACGGTAGCGGATATCATCATCCTCCGAAACATTTTTTTGCTCAGTTCCGAAATTATTCGTATCTTTGCCGCTTGAAGAAAGGCTGCCAACTTGGATAGGTTGCCCTGCGGATGATTTGGCAGAATCGTCGAGTGCAGTCGCTTTATAAAGCAACCTATCACTCTTCAACTTGTTCTCAAGTTGTTTCTCTCTCAGCATGTGCGAACTCACAACAACCTCAGCACCATCTTTAGATACCGTGACATTCTCAAAGTGGACAAAATTACTTCCGTCTTCTTTCTTATAGGTCTTGACAAACAGATACGAGGTGTCTCTTTCTGCTTTTGAATCATTACCGCTTGTCTCTTCAAGAATGATGTCAGGATTTTCAAGTGTATCAATAACCATTCCGTATTGGTCAGTTCTTCCTTTCCCGGAAAGTTTATCTCGCTGGTGCTTGCCCATTCTCACTTCTCCTATCGGAGTTGTGACGACGGGTTTCCAATTTGCATCGTTCAGTTCAACATAAGGTGCGACTTTTGCATTATTCTTCATCGCATCAATAACGGAAGCCGGCACACTTTCTTTCTCTTCCTTTGTAAGGTTGCCAACCTCTTGCGTGGCCTCGAACGACTCCGCCTTCTGGAACATCACCCCCTCCTTACTCTTGGCCGCCTTCTTCACGGCATCCTCCCTGTCCGACTTGTCGCCGGGCTTATAATACGTCACAGGCACCCCGGCACCCTCCAGCGCGTCCACCACATCCTTCCCCGTCCCCTCAGGAACAACGGCGGCGGCAAACTCCGAAAGGAGCACAGGCCTGTTGAACTTCGTCTCAAAGTAAAATACGGGATATTCGTTGCGGATAAACCTCACCAAGTCATTGTAGCGTTCCATCCATTCATCGTCCACCTCCACGCCGTACTCGCGCTTCAAATAGCCTCGTATGTCGCCCTTCATGCCCGCAATCTCGTTCAGACGCGCCTCTCCCACGCTCTCCCATGTTCCATAACCCTGGTTCAGCACCTGTGAAAGGTCGTAGAACTCGTCCATGATATGCTGCCTGGCCTCTTCATGCAAAAAGCCCTGGCCATTGCCGATAAGCCTGCCCTTGTTCTTGCGCACCCTCTCCGGCGTGTTGACACGCTCCGAAACCTTGGCGATGAACGGGCCTACACCATACCACCCCCCGTTTACGTTTCCTGCCTGTCCGCCCCTGTTCATCAGCCTCGAAGCATTCTCCAACGTATTGTCCACATAGCGTCTGTTGCCAGAAGGAGTGAACCCGGCAAACAGCTTCTCCTCCATCCCCAGCCGCTCGTCGAGGCCTGCAAGCCATCCCTCGTATTCTTTTCGCAACTCGCCGCTCATGTTCACCTTGAATGCCGCCTCCGAGAATGTCCTGCTCACGTCGGTCTCTCTCTCCGGTCGCTGGGCAGCCCTATATATCTCGTCCACCTTGTTGTCAAGAGGGCCTTTGCTGTCCCTCCACTCCTCAACATACTCTTGCATAATCTGCCGCTTCTGCTCGTCAGTAGCCCTGTCGCCAAGTTCGGCTATCGCCTCTTCCGCCAATCTCCTGCCGTAATACTCGCCAACCTTTACGCCATGCTCCGAGAAAACAAGGTCTCTGACAGGTACTCCCGTCTCTTCCGAAAGGCTCTTCAAAAACGCATAGAAATCCTTGTCGTACTCATTTGTACGCTCAAACACCTCGGGCTGCATCCCCTTCTCTTTCAGAAACCGGTATTGCAGTCTTTCATTGCCGCCCCTGTCGTTGCCGCTAACGAAGGCTCTCAGCATTCTGCCAAGCTCCCTGCCTATAGCCTCGTCAGCCTCGTCGGCAGTCCATTCGGCCAATACCTGCCGCTCAGCCTCAACGGTATTCTTTCCGGGCATGACGCTCACTACAGGATAAGTAGGAGTCCACGCGTCAGCCATCCATGTGCCGGCGTTTCTTCCCCCCTGCTTCTCCAAGAGCGCGGAGGAGGGTATGAGGGTAATCTCGCCATAATCGCCATGGATGCCCTTGCGGGTATCGATAACGGCCACGCTCGGATTGGCAAGCCCTCCGAGCCGCAGCGCCTTCCTCAACTTCTCCTCGCTGATATTGTGCGCACCCATCAAAGTCTTCCGCCCCGATGCGGGGATGCCGTCGTTGTCCTTCGGGTTGAACCCGTTCAGCAGGTCGTTCATCGCCATGTCGGCAAAGTCCGCCGCCTTCATCTTTCCCAACCCCTTCACGCTTCCGGCAAACAAGTCTCTCGCCATGTTCCAGAACATATCCAGCGCGGCCTTGATTTTCTCGAACACCACGGTGACCTTTGCCTTCTCTATCACACCGTCAGCCTTATCCATCTCTGCCTTCATCTCGGCATCCAAACGCTCCTTGCCACGCTTGCCGCTATAATGTGCGAACACCTCGTCCATCATAGCATCCTCGTTGCCTTTCAGCTCAGGGTACTTCTTCTCCACATAGTCCATCAACTCCTTCTCCTTGGACATCAGCCTCTTCAACCGCTCCCATGCCTTCGGATTGGCTTTCTTCAACGCCTGAACCCACATGTGCGTGTATTCGTGTATCGGCGTTTCCGCCGTGGCAATACGCGGGTCGATGTATATCTTCCCGTCAAGCACGAATCCGTACACCTCTCCGCCCTCCGTCTTGAAGAACATCGGCTGACCCTCCATCACGCTCTCCTTCATCTCGGGAGTCACGTCCACGGAGTGCATCACACGGTCGCTCTCGTTGGGAAGATCCAGCTCCACATCTCCAGTCTTCACGCCCCACTTCTTGCCGTACTTGTCCACGAACTTGGGCAGCATCTGGTCGTAAAAGCCCTTCATGCCTTCACCGCCGACAACAAGCCTTTCACCATTTATGTAGTGAACGGCAGCATCTTCAGGGTAACCTAACAATGAATCTTCTGTACCTTCGTTATTTCTTATCTTGTCTGCTATTTCTCTTCCGAATGTTTCATCAAGCTGTTTTGACGTAAACTCTTCATGGTCTATCTTTTGCGAATCATTAATATCTCCTGCAGATATACCCCAAGTATTTTCATCGACTTTCCAATATGCAATCTCGTCAAGAACCTTTGATAATTGATACCTCTCAGCCTGCTGCGCACCAGTAGTCCAAGCCACCTTGTCGTAGCCGTTCTCGGCAGCATAGCGGAGCATCCTCTTCATCGCCAGCTCGTGCCAGTTCTTGTCAAATGGAGCGTTGGGAACGAAGTTCTTATCAAAAGAACGGTCTTCATTGGCTAATTTCCCGAGTTCTTCCAACTTTTCGTATTCTTCATCAGTAACAACCTCTCCATTACGAATCTTATTACGGATGACTTTGTTTAACTTCTCGAATTGTTTTCTTGCACTTTGAGATTCATACCCATATTCCCTTCCATCCTGATGTCTTTTGCTCTGAATCTCGTCGATAACAAGCACGCGCTTTCCGTCAACGTCGGTAGTCTCACCGAATCTCACCCATGACACAGCACGGCCATTGCCAGCATCACCGAAGTGAATATCGTCACTCTCGTTGTATGGCTCCACCGTAGGCACTACAAGCGCAATCTCACGCCTGTTCTCCAAGCCTACGGTGGTGTAAATAAGGCGAGTGCTATGTATTGCCTCGTCATCTTTTTGTATCTCCCATATATCTTCAGGAATAAAGTCTGGTTTGTTTCTATATTGTCCAAAAATACTATAATGCACCTCATCAACCACCAAACCATTCTCACGGATATACTCCAGCACCTCGTCCTTGGTCAGCGTCTTCCGTTGACCGTTGGCCGTTGACTGTTGACCTCTAAGCCATTCGCTCAGCCCTAACCACTTGTCCTCTCCGGCCTTCAAGCCGCCGTTCTTCTGAAGCATAGCCAGCCACTGCTCGGGGGTGGCTTTCTCCTGCCTGATTCCCTCCACGGCACGAAAAGCGTTGCTGTAGAACACAGGCGCAGAACCATCAGCCTTGTGCATCTGCACTTCACCATGTGGCAGGTCATGCTCAACAGGCAGATAGGTGTAGTTGCCTCCTACGTCCTTCGTATGCAGCTTCACGTCTGCATCAATAACACGGATATTGCCCTCTTTGCTTCGAACAATGTTGCTCTTCTGCAAGTCCGCAACCAACAATTCGCCATTGCTAAACGCGGTACATTCCTTGTTGATAGGCTTGAATCCGAGTTTCTCCATATACTCCACACGCTCCTCCACCGTAAGAGGAGTGGCGTTGGAAAAATCAACGTAGGGCTGTTCCAGAATCCTTACGAACCCCTTGCCGAAATTACCATAACCCAGCACGCTGTATGCCGAGTTGGGGAAAACATAATTGAACAGGGTTACAGCGTCCGGGTCAGACTTGAAACGCTTGTCGTTCTTGCCATGCGACAACTTGATGACGTGCCTCCCGTCTTTCGACATATACACGTCGCTGTCATGTCCTTGTCCTATAGGCTGTTTGTCGTCAACAAAGTCGCTTAGTTCTGTGTGCCACTTTCCTGCTGCCTTTGCCCACTTTTCGAGGAGGCCCTTCTTTGCTTCCGCAATTCCTCCTCTTGTTGCCTCACGAGCTCGTTCATTCGCTGGGATTGCGCTCTCGCTTGCTCGGGTGTATAGTGCCTCGACTTCATCGCCTCGTTTTCCTTCAAGCATCTTTCGTTCCACTCTCTGTGGAAGTCGTTCAGATACCCGTTGTCCGTATTTTCTGTTTGGTGTTGCATGGTCTATGAAGTCTTGAATTTTTTGCAAAGATACGTCATTATATTCACCCGACAAAATAATATCGTAAACTTCTTTTGCCTCCTCTCGTCTTTCACTCTCTGCTTTAGCAAGTTCTGCCATTACCTTTTGGGGGGATTTCCCTGTGACAATTTTGATTGCTTTGGCTATAACGGAACGCTCTTCGTCACGTTCCTTACGTCTTTTGGACTCTGCTGCCGTCATCATGCTACCCCTTCCATTGGCCATATCCAGCATCCGCTGGCCCTCCGCCTCGTCCGTGACGACATCCATTCCCGCTCTCCGCATCAACTCCACAAGCCTGTCACGCATCGCCGCAACGGCCTCGCCGACCTTTGCGACGACACCGCCGGCCTTCTGCCTCTTTATGCCATCCGCCTTTTCAAATTCAGCCTTGAGGTCTGCTGGTATCTTAACACCCATTACGTTTCCATAGTTATAGAACACACGGAAAATATGTTTAGGTGCAGTGGTAAAAAGATTCACTTTCTCTTTTACTCCTTCTGCTGCATCGTATTCGACATATACCCTTCCGTTGTTGCCTCTTTTTATCCGAAATTGCCCCTTATAGCCAATCTTTTTCAGGAACTTATAAACAGAAAGCGTAGAGGAAAATGTGTCGCTTAAATCTATCTGCTCATCATTCTGCGTGTCGGTTCTCTCGGCCGATTGCTGGGCCTCCTCGGTGTCCACTTCCGATGATGCTGATTCAATTGCACTTGCAACTTTTTCTTTGTCAGTTTCAGAAATCTTCGTATCTTTGCCGCCGGAAGGTTGAGAAGAGTTATCGTTCCTGCTGGTGGCGGTTGCACCCTCTGTTTGGCCGCGATTAACTTCACTGGAATCGGTGCCAGTTCCAGGCTCTAATGCGGGTCGAGTATATACCTCCTGTTTATTGCGCGAGTATTTTTTCTTGAAAATGCCCGCGCTATTTACATTCCAGTACTTCCCATCTCGTGACAACTGAATGAACAATGTGTTGTTATGTTCATCAGAAACTTCCAACAAGAATGTTTGGTTGTTTGCCACCATGCTACCTTCACGAATTGTGTCGTAATTTCGTGCCACGGTTTCCACAAATTCCTCCACCGAAGCAAATCCCGCTTCTCGTATCTGCCTTCCGTGTCCAGCCTCTATGTGGAGCAACCCATAACCGTGATTACTGCCATCTGCTGCAACAATGTTTTCGCCTACGTTTAGTTTTATTGGGGCTGCTGTTAAACCACTGTCTGCTGTAACCTCACCGAATGTCGTGGTTCCATCTGACGATTTAATGAACGGTTTGCCAAACTCGTTTTTCTCCTCGCTCAAAGGACTGTTTACTTCTGCCTGCGCCAAATCACCTGTCCCTGTGACGGCATTTCCGCTTCCTGCACCGCCTGTGCCAGCAGTGCCATCTTCTTGAACGCTCTGTCCTTTGCGGCGTTCTGCTGCCCCTGCGAGGGCTGTTTTCTGTTCTTGTTCTGTTCCATAGATCAAAATATTTAGTACATCTTTGATAATCTCTTCCTTGGTCATTATGCCGCCACTGAACATGTCATACTGACCAGCAGCAGAGGATGCGGCCTTGTCGTTATACAGTGCCAATACCTTCTTCAACTGGCTCACACGGCTGTCGTTGATGCAGTCTGCAAGCATCATCACAGTCAAATTGGTGTAGTCTGCCACAGTATCACCCTCGTCAAACGCAAACAGATTTCCCTGTCTCGCAAATCCGCTCACTTTCTCTCCGGCTCCTATTCCGCTTTTGCGGGCCTGGTAGGCGAGGTCTATGGCCTGTGACAACTCGCTGGACAAAGCATACTCTTCTCCAAGTTTGATATTGTTGGCAATCTCTGCCAAGGCACTCACCACACTCTGACGCATGGATGGATATTCCGACAACTGACGAATGGCATCGGGATTGCCCTCGAACGCTTTGCCGATAAGCATATTCTCAAGCATCTGCCGACCCACTCCGCTAATCTTCTCACCATCCATCATCTCCGCCATCTGCATGGCATTTACGACACCTGCATTGTGCAACTCGCCAATAGCCTCTGCCGAAGCCTTCGGGTCGTTATAGAAATCTCCCAACGTGCTAAAGCTGTTGATGCTCGACACTATTCTGCCAAACGTATTGTCGTCAACAGTCTTACCAAGCTTCACTGCCTGCTCGGTCCTGCTCTGGCTCTTCATGTCCTGCGCGTTGAACTTCGCAAACGTATCTGTGGTGTACGGCATATCCTCGTCGGGGACAAACACCACCCTCGGATGCTCCATACCCTCAACCTGCTCGGGAGTGAACCCGAACTGCTGTGGGTACTTCTTCAAATGCTCTATATAGGCTCCGTCAGTGCCGTTCTGTGCTGCCAATTCGCCCGCCATGGTACGCCCGTTTCCACTCAGCACAACACCGTCCTTGCTCACCACAGGTACGCTCTGTATGGCTCGGCTGTCATAGTTGCTGCTCATCTGGCGTGTGATAGTCTGTGCCTCCTGGTCACGCTCATAGTCGCGGTCGTTCACAGTCTGCCCGTTCTCATCGACGGGGAAACCCTCGTTACGGGCAAACTCCATGTTGGGATTGTGGCTCGGTGTTGCAGCTCCACTCTCAACGAGCATATAACGACCTTTGACCGTCTCACCATTGGCAAGGGTGATCTCGTTCTCCACACCTTCAACCTTGGGAGCCGACAACCACTTCTCACGTATGGCTGGATGAACGGCATTGGCACCTCTCCGGGCCTGTTCCTGCTGCTTGGCAAGTTCCTCAGCCTGTCGTTGCTGTTCGGCCAATACAGCAGCCTCATGGGCTATTCTATCTCGCTCCTCACGCTCCGCAGCCTCGGCGTTGACAATTCCCTGCTGAACGGCTTTGACACCATCCCAGTAGTCAACCACACGCTGGGCTTCTTCCAGCAGCTGCTGGTGGGCTGCCTTCTCCTGCTGGTACTTGCTTATACTGGTGCCCATCTTAGGAGCCTTGCCTTGCAGCTTCTTCAACGCCTTCTCGGCTTCCTCTATTTTTGCCTTGACAAACTGACCTGCCTCCTCTCGGCTCAAATCTGGTTGCCCATATATGTATTTATGCCCCTTCTCGGGAGTGGTGGCCATATAGTCAGGCTCTCCGTCCTCCTTCATCGGCATCGCGTCCTCGCCTGGCTGTTCCTCCAGAGGCACCTCTCCTTGAGGTTCCTCAGCACCCTGTTCAGCCACCGTTCCCGATGCCCTACGTCGATAATATTCGATGTCATCTTTTGTTGCGGTCATTTCACCATAACCATCAATGTCAACAACAAAATCTTCACCATTGACTTCTTTGACCGTTAAATTCCTACGTTCTCCTTCATCGTCAATAATATCAAATGTTTGACCTACATTTATATCGCCTGCTGGCTGCTCAGCAACCGTTCCAGCAGTTTCTCCAGCGGGCTGTTGTTCCTCCGAGGTTGCCGCAGATGGCTCCTCCTGCACAAAACTAACAACCTTATTACCAAGGTCGGTAATATTGTCATGTTTCACCTGACCGCCAACCATGTATTCAATGATATTTCCTTCCTCGTCAGGCACATACTGGAAGTTTTCAGAACGTACACGACAAAGGATTATAGCCGGCTGCTCGTTGCCCTCATCGTCAACGATAGTAATCTCCATATCGGGAAGGAACTCTGTCGGAGCACCTTCTACAGTACCAGGAGCAACTGCCGTCGGCTCATCGGTCTCTTTCTCGGTGGGCTGTTCGGCTGTGGCTTCGTCCTCTTGGTGTCGTGCCTGATAGTCTGCCAATGCAGCTGCATCGGCTATCTGCTGGAGGTCGGAACGCTCCATGCGCACCTCTTCTCCGCTGCCGTCATTGGCTACAACGGTGAAGCTCTCGCCGTCGGGACTGATGGCCATAACTGTTCCTTCTCTGCCGTCTGGCATCGTCAGCGGCTGACCCAACTCGACACGCACTGTACCCTGGGCATCGTCCATAGCCTTCTGCACATACTCATCACGTCTGCGCTGTATCTCATACTCGAAGTCCTCGGCGCTGGTGGACTCTCCAATGGAGAGAATACCCATGTCGCTCGTCGGGTCTATCATCTTGCGCTCACCAGTGGCAGGGTCATAGATGACAACGCTGCGGTCGCTGGTCTCTGGATCCACCATCGTTCCGTCTGCCATCATCACAACGTTTCCGTCAATGATATATGCCTCCTTGTCGTTTCCATCCTCGTCTTTCTCCTTGAGGGTGACAGGGCGTATATTGCCGTCGCTGTGCATCATCTTGCGTCCTTCCTCTCTCCATCCCTCAACTTCAATGTCCGCATCATCCTCG
>JAZUKS010000100.1:0-23937 GCA_045643405.1 Bacteroidaceae bacterium
AGGCAACAGGCTTAAGCATGAGTGAAATTGAGGCTTTGAAGAATTATTATTGAAATATTCTAACAGTAAAAAGTGGCATAATCCTCCATTATGCTACTTTTTGTGTATTTTTAGCCTACGGGAACATATCGGGAACATATCGGGAATGTATCGGGAACATACCGAGATGAAAGGAAGTCTGAAAAGAATTTTGACAAGGAAGAGTGCAACTGCCTAAATCTATAATTGTTTACCCCTCTTCAATCATCTTCAGCAATTGTGATGCGGTAATCTTATGGCTTGTATCGGTACCTTTGAGGAGGGAGGTGGCAAGGTTGCGCTTGGCATCGTGTAAGCGAAGTATCTTCTCCTCGATGGGGGTGACAAACATGCTTAGCAAATACTGTCCGTAAATACGGGGAATGATGCGCAGCGTGATGATGCTCCTGCCTTCAACCTGCTCCAGTTGTGTGCCACCCTCAATGAATTCGCTATGCACCTCCACCTTGTTGCTGATGGCGGGGAAAAGCTTCTTGAGCGTCTCTTCTGCCTCGATGGGAATATCTGTGAGCGAGAACAGGCGACGGAAGTACATCTTCTCCCTATCGTTCATGGGATAGTAGGTTACCACAAAATTGTTCCAATCAATATGAAAGGCTATAGACCTGTCAATCAGGGCAAGCGAGGGTAGGTTGGTTTTCAGTACGATGTGCTTGCCTTCGCGCTCAACAGTGATGAAGGGTTTCTCTTCACGTACCTCAGCTTCAACGCATTGCGTGCCGTATCTGCCATTAGGTACGTCCAGCATTACACGGTTCGTACCCACCATTAGTGGTATGACAATTGATGCAGAAGGCATGTTGTACAGACTTTTCGATGACATCCATATCTCACGGTCTTTGTCATCCATCTCAAAATCACCACGCCTATATGAGGTGGGATTGTGTAGTTTTCCTACACTCCATTCACCGTTTTTCAGTCGTTTCTGCTCGCGGACATCCACATAGTCGCTGTTTTTCCTTAAGATGTATGTGATACGATGCTCACTTGTGTTTGGTGCTTGGTTGGCATCATCCTGGCTGGCTATCTCAAGCAGTTCTTCAAGTACCACCTCCCATTTCTTCTTTCGGTGGATCGTTGCCAATAGGGGTTCTCCTCCAAACTTCTCTCGCAATATGGCTTTTTCTTCGTCGCTGATAGGCAGATATGGCGACAGTTCATGGCGCAGTAAAGCCTTTTGCGGAATGTAGCGTTCGGGTGAGAGATCGGGGGCTTGGTAGTAGCGGTTAAATGCCATTTCATTTTTGCTCAATTCAAAATATTTCATGAGCAGGAATGCCATCTGTTGTATGTCATTGGAGATTTTGTTTGTATTCTTCTCGACAATACATTTAGTCAATTCGTTCTTCAGTATATTCATCTGCGCGTCTTTGAAATAGGTTCCCAGCACAAGTGAAGGATATCCGTCTTTATTTTCACAGATGGTCTTTTTCTTGACGGCAATCTCCAATTTCTTTTTGCTGGTCACAGAACCATCGAGTGCATAAATGAGCATCATGTAGAAGTTGGTAATGTGACCATCCAATACATTCTTGTCAGTATTATACCCCGCTGTTTTGTTGTGCTCCTTTAATGCCTTTTCAAGATATGACAATGCCTTGGGAATGTGTCGTGCATAAGCTTCACTTATGGCTTTCATCATCAGTCCGTGCTCTGTGGTTTCATCCTTTGTCAGTTCCACATAATTGCCGTTTTCGATATAATCGTTGATACGAAAAAAATCGTAATAGGGTTGAATAATCTTACATCGTTCCTTGTTGCTTTCATCAAATATCTTCTCTAGAAAAGAACGGAATGCCAGCTTGTTGCATGTATTATTACATCGAGAATGTAGAGTTTTTAGTACATGGAAGAGTACAAAATCATCCATGTTGCGAAATATGGGCAGAAATTCTTCTTCATCGATGACATATGAAAGGGCGTCTGTGAGGTTTTCGGTATATGCATAGTCCGCCTCCAAGTTGTATCTTTTTGCTTTTCCTTTTACAACGGCTTCTACAACCTGGCACAATTCTTCAGCGTCATCAGATTGTCCAATGTATATCTTTTTTGTCCAGTCACAGTGATTCTTGTACATCCAATGCAACACCCTGACTTGATAGGTATTGGATATACGGTATTCTTTCTCATTTCTAATAAAAAAGTAGCCTGAGCTTATAGCCAATCCCCCCGTGCTATACAACTTTTCAAGTTCTTTTTTTATGTCATCTGTTGTGCACTTCAGCCGTTTTGCTATGTTTCCGATATTGTATGCGTCAATAAACTTCCCGGAACAAGCTGCGATGCACAGCAATCTCAGCTGCCGTTCAGTAACTTCTTCCAGAAATGAGGGATAAAGCATTTTTCAGAGATTATTAAGTATTGTAAAATATGAGTTTGCGAAGTTTTGCATTTTTTAGGATTATCTAAGCTAACGACTTTTTCACCTTAATCTTACAACAGTGTTTCTTTGTATCCGGATCGTAATTGATACCGACAAGAAGGATTTCGTCGGACAATTCTTTAAGAAGTTCTGGGTAGTCTTTTTCGATAATCTGCTTAATTGCGGCATCTTCTGATTGGCTCCACTTCAACTCGATAATAAGGACTGGTTTTTGACTGTTGCGACGTGGAATGAACAAAAGGTCTGCATAACCCTTGCCAGAAGCCAATTCCTGTATCTCGATATAATGGTCAATAGCACCTAGAAAAGCTGTGCGGACAACAGAACGTAGCGCCTGTTCGTTGTTGTAGAAGTTCGGTGCAACCTTATGGTTATGGATGTATTCCACTCCCTCGGCTACTGCTTCCTCGTCTTTCATCCAAAGTGACTCAAGTAACTGGTCTGATTTGTGCACAAGTTCAGAGAGTTCCTTGTGACTCTTGCTGCCACGAAGGGCTTCCACAAACTCTTCGCGTATCTCCTGGTTGGGCAGGACTGCCAGTTTAGGGTCTGGGTTGTAGCTTAGATAACCAAAGTGGACAAGGAGTGTGAATAGTTCCTCGTTGTCGCCCACGCAGTTCATGTCATTTCCAAAACGCAGAACATTGATTTTGGTAGACTCTCCCTTTATCAGGTGTTCAAGTGTCTCTTTCACGCCATTGAACTCATTGTCAATGTAACGTTGCAGAGAGTCAAAGGCTTCTGTTCTTACCCAATAGTTGTCGCAACGATGTGCTCGGATAGCCATCATTCCTGTTTTGTCTATGTATTCAGTCCTTGTGTAATCGGTGAATCCCGTATTACCTTTATTTATATATGTACCCATTTGCAGATTATTTTCTATGCCCTTATTACATCAATGGCGAATCCTTAATAAGTAGGTCATAGTTGTAATGTTTGCAAATTTATTGTTTTTTTTTTGAGATAACAGCAATTCTCTATAAATTTCTTCATTATCAGTCTTGTTTTCTATACCCACATCTGTTTCTCGCAAAGAAGATGGAGGTTCTAATTTCTATTCTGATATTATTTCTGAAATTGATACTCTTTTCTCTTGTGCCTATTTCTTCATTTTCTCGTAAACAAACCCGCATTTTGTTGGATTTACAAGAAAAAAAAGGCCGATTGGGCTGTTTTGCGCTTTTTTTTTGCTTGTGTCGGTGGAGTTTATTATCTTTGTAGCAGAATACTAACTTTGATATTATGGGAAAACTAATCATAGAGATACCGCCAATCAGCGAACAGGATTGCTACTACTTGCAGGAAAGGTATAAGCCAAGTTTCAATTATCCGTTGCATAAGCATAACGCGTTTGAACTGAACTTTGTGGAACATTGTTCTGGAGCCCGACGCATCGTGGGCGATAACATGGAGGTATTGGGCGAGTTTGACCTGGCTCTCATCGGTTGCAATCTGGAACATGTGTGGGAACAGTGCAATTGTAAAGCTGAGACGATACACGAGATAACGATACAGATGCCTCCCAACTTCTTTTCGAACGATTGGTTGTCTCGCCGTGTAATGCAACCTGTGAAAGAAATGTTTGAGAGCGCTCAGGTAGGTGTGGCTTTCGGTATGAAGGCTATCATGACGGTGTACGAAAGACTGAATAACCTGACCAAATCGGAACCCTCGTTCTACACGGCCATGACGCTGATAGGCATCTTGTACGACCTTGCCACGTCGGGTGACTACCACAGATTATCATCGTCACATTACTCGCATGCCGAGGTGCCGGTAACGAGTCGTCGCGTGCAGAAGATAAAGGACTTTGTGGATACGCATTACCAGGATGAGATACGCATGGAGACGCTATCGGAATTGGTGAATATGACGCCCAATGCTTTGAGTCGTTTCTTTAAGCAACATACCAATCGTAGCATTTCAAACTATATCAATGATGTACGCATCGGTCAGGCAACCGAACTGCTCGTTGGCAGTAACATGACGGTAGTGGAAATTAGTTATAAATGCGGATTCAATACCATATCTAATTTCAATCGAACCTTTAAGAGCGTAAAAGGTGTCACGCCAACGGAGTTCAGAGATTGCTATAAAAAGAATGCGTATTTGCTTTAGGGGCAACAAGACTACGAGTCAACAAGTCAATAAGTCAATAAGACAACGTGTTAGCCGGTTTGTAAGTTGACAAATGCATGAATAGCCACTTTTGTGGTATTTATAGATAGAATTGTGCAAGGCTTAAAGAATAATACTTTATATCTTTGCAACGTGATTTTTTGTGACTAACCTCATTGTGCCCCTTTATTCGGTATGGTGAATTAGGGAAGATGTACTTAAGATGCTATAAATCAATAATAAAAATGATGTTATAGCAGATAGCATACAAAAGTGTGAATAACTAACAGCAAAGAATAATGAAGAAGAATCTGAAAACAATCGTTGCAGTATTCTGTTTGGCATTGACCTTCGGGTCTTGTGCCGAAAAGAAACAACAGACAGCAGAAGAGCCACTCTCTGCTATTGAGTATGCCCAGACCCTCGGTATGGGTTGGAACCTTGGAAACAACCTTGATGCTTGGGATAGCACAGGCGTTGCTATAGAGACAGCCTGGAAGAATAAAGAGGCAACCCAGGCCGCCTTTGATGCTGTAGCCAAAGCAGGTTTCAAGAGTGTGCGTATTCCCATTACATGGATTGGTCATTTCGGAGAGGCACCCGAATATGTCATTGAGCAGAAGCGCATGGACCGTGTGGCAGAAGTTGTAGGTTACGCACACAAGGCAGGTCTCAAGACCATTATCAATATTCATCATGACGGTCATGCCGATGGAGGCCATGCCGACACTTATACTTGGCTCAAGGTGCAGGAGGCTGCCAAGAATGACAGTTTGAATGCTGCCATCAAGGTACAGCTTGGTGCTATCTGGACACAGATTGCTAACCGTTTCAAGGATGAGGGCGATTGGCTCATCTTCGAGACGATGAACGAGATTCATGACGGAAACTGGGGCAACGAGTCTGTAATGGAGAATCCCGAAGCCCAGTACCGTGTGCTGAACGAGTGGAACCAGGCTGCGCTTGACGCTATCCGTGCCACAGGTGGCAACAACGCTACCCGCTACGTCGGCATTCCCGGTTATGTGTGCCAGCCTTGGCTCACCAGCCGTACCCTCGTATTGCCTAAGGATAAGGTAGAGGGCAAGTTGATGGTAGCCGTTCACTCTTATGATCCTTGGGATTATGCCGGTTCGGGCAAGTACACCGAGTGGGGCCATACCAGCACCATTACCAACGAAGAGGGTAACATCATGTATCAGGAAGGCGAGAAGGAGTACGTGGCTATGCTCGACAATCTCTATGAGACCTACATCAAGAAGGGCATTCCTGTCTATTTTGGCGAGTTTGCCTGCGTGCATCGCTCTACCGAGCGTGCTGAGGCATTCCGCAAGTACTACCTCGAGTATGTGTGCAAGGCAATGAAGGACCGCAAGATGGTCGGTTTCTACTGGGATAACGGTTACGAGCACAATCGTGACAATCCAGATACCGATGATGACGTCTTCGGACTTATTGACCATACTTCTGGCAAGTATATCCTCGATGGAGAGGAGATCTGCAAGATTATGATCAACGCATGGGAGAACAACGACTCCACCTATACACTTGAGAGTGTGTACAATCGTGCGCCCGGAAAGTGAGAGGGAAGTTCATAGTTCATAGTTCATAGTTCATAGTCCATAGTTCATAGTTCATAATTCATAGTTAAATAAAATGAAACGAATCTTATTATCTCTTTTCTTGTCGTCATCTTGCCTTGTGGCAGGAGCTCAGCAGAAAACCGATGCACAACTTGAAGCAAAGGTGCAGAAGGCCTTGAGCCAGATGACACTTGAGGAGAAAGTGCGACTGAGTTATGCTCAGTCAAAGTTTACGAGTCCCGGCGTACCTCGTCTCGGTATTCCCGAACTGCATACCAGCGATGGTCCTCATGGTGTAAGAATGGAAATCAACTGGAACGATTGGGGACACGCCAACTGGACCAATGATTCATGTACGGCATTCCCCGCCTTGACCTGTCTGGCTGCTACTTGGAACCCAGAGATGGCAAGTCTGTATGGACGTAATGTGGGTGAGGAAGCACGCTACCGCAATAAATCCGTACTCTTGGGTCCTGGTGTCAACCTGTATCGTACGCCTCTGAACGGTCGTAACTTCGAGTATATGGGTGAGGATCCCTATCTGGCAGGTCAGATGGCGGCTCCCTATATCCAGGGATTGCAAAGCAATGGCGTGGCTTGTTGCGTGAAGCACTATGCGCTGAACGAGCAGGAGGTGTTCCGCGGACATGTTGACGTTCGCATCTCCGACCGTGCCTTGTACGAGCTTTATCTTCGTCCCTTCCAGGCTGCCGTACAGCAGGGTGGGGCATGGAGCATTATGGGTAGCTACAACCAGTATCTTGATCAGCATACCACCCACAACAAGCGTCTTGTCAACGAGATCCTGAAGGGTGAGTGGAAGTTCGACGGTGCAGTCATCAGCGACTGGGGTGCAGCTCATAATACTGACGAGAGCATCTTCAATGGTCTGGACCTTGAGATGGGAACCGGTACCGATGGTTTGATTACCGAATCGCGCAACTCATACGATGATTATTATCTCGGTCGTGCTTATCTCGAGAAGTGCCGTCGTGGCGAGGTGCCAATGTCTGTCATCAACGACAAGGCTGCTCGCATGCTTCGTCTGCTCTTCCGTACCGAGATGGCAGAAGGACGCGGTCACGGTTCGATGAATTCTCCCGAACACTTGGCTGCAGCACGCAAGATTGCACAGGAAGGCATCGTTCTGTTGAAGAATATCGGTGTTAATGGTGGTAAGAATCCTTTGCTTCCTTTGACCCAGGAGCGATTGGCTCAGCTTCACAAATCAGTAGGAAAGACTTCCATCCTCGTTGTCGGCGAAAACGCTACCCGTAGCCTTTGTGCCGGTGGCGGTAGCAGTGAGTTGAAGCCTCGCGATGAGGTGTCTCCCCTTCGTGGCATCACCGAGCGTTATGGCAAGGATTGTGAGATAAAGTATGCCAAGGGTTATGTGTCAGGTCCCAGCATGTATGGTAATGTGCGCAATGTCCCCCAGGCAACCTACGACTCATTGCGTGCCGAGGCTGTGGCAATGGCCAAGGAGGCAGATGTAGTCATCTACGTGGGTGGTTTGAACAAGAACCATCAGCAGGATTGCGAGGGTGGTGACCGCCTGAATTACAGTCTTCCTTTCTGTCAGGACCAGCTTGTTGACGAACTGCTTGCAGCCAACCGCAACACCGTGCTGGTAATGGTTTCAGGTAATGCATACGCTATGCCTTGGCTTTCTAAGGCATCTGCCTTGGTACAGTCATGGTACCTGGGTAGTGAGGCTGGTCACGCTTTGGCAGACGTGCTCTCGGGCGATGTATGTCCCTCTGGCAAACTTCCTTATACTATCGCATGCGAGCTTACCGACTATCCTGCTCACAAGATTGGTGCTGTAGGCTATCCTGGTGTATCGCCCGACAAGTTGCCTCAAGGTTATGCTGGCGAGGCAGGTAAGCCTCTTAAGTCGGCAGACGTGCTGAAGGCTGCTATCAACGGATGGAAGGGCATCAGCTTCACCAATGAGGTAAGTCGTGGTCGTAGGGGCGATGACTCACAGATTTATGGTGAGGACATCCTGTTAGGTTACCGTTGGTTCGACTATTTCGGCCAGAATGGAACCTACAATCCTTCTGCTAAGAAGGCATCCAAGAACTGTCGCGTAGTCTTCCCCTTCGGTTATGGTTTGAGTTACACAACCTTCAGTTACGGCAAGCCCACCATCGAGGGTCGTACCGTTAGCGTGACGGTCAAGAATACCGGTTCGGTAAAGGGCAAGGAGATTGTTCAGTTCTACGTAGGCGATGATGAGGCTTCTGTCATTCGTCCCGTTAAGGAGTTGAAGTCATTCAGCAAGGTTGAACTCAATCCCGGTGAGGAGAAGGTTGTAACCTATACCGTTAGCGATGACGACCTTAAGTTCTTCGATGAGGTGGCTCACAAGTGGACCTCGGAGGCTGGTACCTTTACCATCTCTGTCGCATCTTCTTCTGCCGATGTGAAGGGTAAGGTGAAATTGCAAAAGTAAAAACGTAATAATGAAAAAGATACATTCTATTGTACTGATTTGTGCGGCAGGCATGCTTGCCGCGTGTAACAGCAAGGTATACGAGGATACAGACCAAGGTGTTATTGTTCACGTGCAGAATCAGGTGAATGCCGATTCTGCTGGCTATCAGTCGCCTAAACTCGTACGCTTGCAAGTGATGGGTGAGAAGATAATCCATGTCTCAGCAACAGCCGAGAAGTCTTTTGCTGATAAGCCAAGTTTGATTATCGTCGACAAGAAGTTGGATACGCCTTATGACGTTTTGGAGCATGGTGATACCATTACCGTATCAACGAAAGCCATCAAGGCTCATGTGCTGACCTCTACTGGCGAGGTGTGGTTTGCCGATTCGCTGGACAACCTCATCGTGCACGAGCAGAAGGGTGGTGGTAAGCAGTTTACACCCTATGAGTGTACCCAGACGCATGTTGACGGCAAGGCAGAGACCTACAAGGGTTGGAGCATCCGTCAGGTGTTTGAGTCGCCCGAGGATGAGGCTTTCTACGGTCTGGGTCAGCACCAGGCCGACGAATGGAACTACAAAGGCAGGAACGAGGAACTCTTCCAGTATAACACCAAGGTGAGCATCCCATTCGTGGTTTCTTCCAATAACTATGGTATCTTGCTCGACAGTTATTCGCTCTGCCGATTCGGTAATCCCAACGACTATAGTCAGTTGCAGAAGGTCTTCAAGCTGACCGATAAGGACGGCAAGGAGGGTGCCTTGACGGGTACTTACACATCACCTGATGAGGAGACGCTGGTTCGTCGTGAGGACTCCTTGTATTTTGAGAATCTGAAGTCGGCTAAGAATCTGCCTAAGTTCAACCTGAACAATGCCACCGTGGTGTATGAGGGTACCATTGAGCCTATGGAGTCGGGCGAGTACCGTTTCTCGCATTACTACTCGGGCTACCAGCGTATCTACATCGACGGCAAGGATGTCTATACCGAGGATGTGGCAGGTACGGGCAGTAACGAACAGACCATTTGGCGTACGGCTTGGAACCCCAATGCCCGTAAGTTTGCTGTCAATATGGAAAAGGGCAAGAAGTACAGCTTCCGTCTGGAATGGACTCCCGATGGTGGTGAGGCCTATTGCGGATTGCGTGCCTATGCTCCTGTGAGTGCCGAGGAACAGCAGAAGCTGTCGTTCTGGAGCGAGATGACACAGCAACTTGACTATTACTTCATGGCAGGCGACAATGCCGACGAGGTTATTGCGGGCTACCGCTCGTTGACGGGCAAGGCACAGATCATGCCCGACTGGCTGTTGGGCTATTGGCAGTCACGTGAGCGCTACAAGACACAGAGTGAGATTCTGGATGCCTTGGCAGGTTTCCGCGAGCGTCATCTGCCTATCGACAACATTGTGATGGACTGGAACTACTGGACGCCCGATTCATGGGGTGCCTTTGAGTTCGATCCTACCCGTTTCTCTGACCCTAAGGGTATGATTGACACCATTCATCAGAACCATGCCAAGATAATGATCTCGTGCTGGCCCAAGTATTACCTCACGGTTGACAACTACAAGGAACTGCTTGACAAAGGATACATCTACCAGCAGACACTCAAGGACTCCATGTTCGACTGGCTGGGCTATCAGTATGCCTTCTATGATGCCTACGAACCCGATGCGCGTAAGATATTCTGGCGCCAGTTGTACGAGAAACTCGCCACCATCGGCATGGACGCTTGGTGGATGGATGCTTCCGAGCCTAATGTGCGCGACTGTACGGATATGGAGTACCGCAAGCTTTTGTGCGGTCCCACTGCCTATGGTTCGTCTGACGAGTTCTTCAATGCTTATTCTATCGTGAATGCAGAGGCAATCTATGACGGACAGCGTGCCTATGAGACCGCTGTTGAGAAGCGTGGCATTGACCCCATGGACGCTCAGACTTTGCAGAAGGTCGTAGAGTGGAACGACCGTGGTTTCGACAACCAGTTCTCACCCAACAACAAGCGTGTGTTCCTGCTTACCCGTAATGGTTTTGCGGCCGAACAGCGTTACTCTACCGCCACTTGGTCGGGCGATATCGGCACGCGTTGGGAGGACATGAAGGCACAGATTACTGCCGGTTTGAACTTCTCTATCTCGGGTGTTCCCTACTGGAGCCAGGATATTGGCGGTTTCTCTGTTGAGAAGCGCTATGAGGCTGCCCAGCGTCTTTTCGATGCCAAGGGCACCGAGAATGCAGACCTGAAGGAGTGGCGTGAGTTGAATGCCCGCTGGCATCAGTTGGGTATGTGGGCTCCCATGTACCGCAGTCATGGTCAGTTCCCCTTCCGCGAGCCTTGGAACATTGCTCCCGAGTCTCATCCTGCTTATCAGTCTATCAAGGCTTGTCTTGACTTGCGCTATCGCCTGATGCCTTACATCTACTCGTTGGCTGCCGACGTCCATTTCAAGGACTACACCATCATGCGTCCTCTCGTTATGGACTTTGGTAAGGACAAGGCAGTACGCAACATCGGCTATCAGTTCATGTTCGGTCCCTCTATCATGGTCAATCCCGTCTACACCTATAAGGCACGTAGCCGTGAGGTTTATTTCCCCAAGGATAATGTGTGGTACGATTTCTTCACCGGAGCTGTTACCTCACAGGGTGGCGAGGCACTCAGCATTCCTGCTCCCTACGAGCACATCCCCTTGTTTGTACGTGCCGGTAGCATCATCCCCTTCGGTCCTGCCATTGAGTACACACAGCAGGCCAAGGCCGAGAACATCCGTCTTTACGTCTATCAAGGTGCCGACGGTTCATTCAACCTTTATGAGGATGAGGGCACCAACTACGGTTATGAGGAAGGTCGCTATGCCAACATTCCCATCACTTACAACGAAGCTACCAAGACGCTTACCATTGGCGAGCGCAAGGGCGAGTTCCCCGGCATGCTGAAGACTCGTACTTTCACCATCGTCATTTGTAGCAAGGATAAGCCCCAGGGTTATAATCCCGAGGCTTCTGGTCAGGAGGTTAAGTACGATGGTAAGGCTGTCAGCGTACAGTTGTAGAATAATTGATATCTTTACATATATGGCGTCTCAAGAAACATCCTTGAGGCGCCATTTTTGTGTAATGATATTTGTCGTGTTAATATTGCCCTTAAAGCAACAAGGTTCTTGTATTAGTTGTAGCAAGCGTCCTTATCCGGTATCCTCGTACTGACTCTTGAATTGGTTCATAGTATCTTCATATTATCACCATTGGTTCTCCATCGTTTCGATGGACAATCGATGGACAATCGATGGAGAATCGATGGACAATCTCCGAATACACTATGGAGGAAGAGGAGAGGAGGAGCACTGTCCTATTCTGCCTATTTGAGCATGTAAACGGGTTTGGTTATGACGGGTTGGTACATGCATTGAAAACGTATGTTATGTAAAACTTTTGATATAAGCATTATTGTGTAGGAATCGGATAAAATAGTGCAATCCCGATAGGAGAAATAACACTATCTTTGCACCATGAATTAGTGTGGCGTATTTTAACCCATTACTTACTAACCGTTATGATGAAGAGATTTGCAACTATTCTGACTTTTCTGTGCACGAGCATTTTGTCTGCTTTTGCCACAGAAGGTTTGGAGATTCCAGAAATATTCAGCAACAATATGGTGCTTCAGCAAGAGACTGAGGCCAAGATATGGGGCTGGGCAAAGCCCGGCACCGTGGTGCAACTGACTGCCAGTTGGAGCAACTTGAAGCAGAATGCAACGGCCAATGCTGACGGGAAGTGGCTTGTCAAGGTGAAGACTCCCAAGGCAAGTTACGACACGCAATCGGTTACCATCAAGGCTGGCAAGGAAACGGTTGAAATCAAGAACGTACTCATTGGCGAGGTTTGGTTCTGTTCCGGACAGTCGAACATGGAAATGCCTCTGAATGGTTTCTGGAACTGTCCCATTGAGGGTGCCAACGAGGCTATTGCACAGTCGGGCAAGTACGCTCACGCTATTCGTGTGGCCACGGTAGAGAAGGCTGATCCCCTCACTCCCGCTAAGATGGCCAAGGGCACTTGGAAGACTTGTAATCCACAGAATGCAAGTTCATTCTCGGCATGCGGATATTTCTTTGCTACTACGCTGAACGACCTTCTCGATATCCCCGTAGGCATCATCAACTGCTCGTGGGGCGGTTCGACGGTAGAGGGTTGGATGCCGAAGGAGATTCTGGAGACCTACCCCGACGGACTGACACCCGCCAACGATGGCGACTATATGCGCAAGATGGTGATGTACAACGGTATGCTTTATCCCTTGGCAGGCTATACCATCAAGGGATTCCTGTGGAACCAGGGTGAGAGCAACGTAGGGCGTGAGGTGGAGTATCATAATCGTTTCATCACGATGACCAACCTATGGCGCAAGATGTGGGATCAGCCCGGAGATAACCTGCCCATCTACACTGTGGAGTTGCCTCCCTTCCGCAACGGCGATGCCGATGGCGACTGGGCTTCCAAGTTCCGCCAAGTACAGCACAACATAGCGCACGAATTAGAGAATTGTGGTTGTATTTGTACTGCCGACCTCATCTACGACTATGAAATCGACCAGATTCACGGTACGAAGAAGAAGGAGATTGGACAGCGCCTGGCTTACATGGCCTTGACACGCGACTATGGCAAGATGGGTATTGCTGCCGAGGCTCCCGAGTTTGACTTTGCAGAGCGTCACGGCGATACCTACCACCTCTACTTCAAGAATGCGGAGGATGGTTTCGACCGTCTGTCGGATATCGAAGGTTTTGAGGTGCAATCGGCAGACGGCACTTGGCACAAGGTAAAGGTCAATGCCGATTCGGCTTGGCAGAACGTTAAGAAACAAGGTTGCTTCCTGAAGGTTTCCTGTCCGGAAGTGGGTGAGATAAAGGCTGTACGCTATGCTTTCCACAACTTCTATCCTACCAAGTTGCATAATGTGCGCGGACTGCCAGTTGTGCCCTTCGGACCTACAGTACTTTAGGTTAAAGGCTATAGGCTAAAGGTTATAGGTTAAAGGTTATAGATTATAGATTATAGATTATAGATATAATTAGGTTATAGGTTATAGATATAATACTGTAGGTTCCTTCGTAAAACAACAAGTTGACAACAATGAACAAGAAAGCAATAAAGACCACTCTCGTATTGTTACTGCTCACCCTGACAGCCATGGTGAGCAGTAGCTGTTCGCAAAAGCAGAACGCCAGTAGCGACTACGTGACCGTGCGTGATGGTCGCTTTTACATTGGAGATGCAGAGTATCGATATGTAGGAGCCAATTTCTGGTATGGTGCCATTTTGGCCAGTGAGGGACAAGGTGGCAACCGTGAGCGTCTGGCACAGGAACTTGATTTGATGCAGTCGATAGGCATCGACAACATACGTCTCTTGGTGGGTGGTGATGGCACAGGCGAAATGGATTACCAGATTAAGCCCACCTTGCAGAAGAGTCCTGGTGAATACAACGATACGATTCTTCTGGGACTTGACTACCTGATGGCTGAATTGGAGAAGCGCAACATGAAGGCCGTACTCTACCTTAACAATGCCTGGGAATGGAGTGGTGGTTTCGGTAAATACCTGGAGTGGGCAGGCAATGGTCCAGCCGTGACACCCAGGGATTGGGACGCTTTCCAACAGTACCACAGCGAATTCACCAAGAACGAAAAGGCTATGGAACTGGCTGCTAACCACACACGTTTCATCGTGAGTCGCGTGAACACCGTGACGGGCAAGCCTTATAGTGAAAGTCGTGCCTTGATGGCATGGGAACTGGCCAACGAACCTCGATGCTTTGCCACAGATGCCCAGACAAAGGATGCTTTTGTGAGATGGATTGAGGCACAGGCAAAACTCATCAAGAGTATTGACCCCAACCATCTGGTTACGACAGGCAGCGAGGGTAAGAATGGTTGCGAAGGCGACATCGAACTCTTTGAACGCATCCATGCCATTCCCGAGATTGACTATGCCTGCATACACATCTGGCCCTTCAACTGGGCGTGGCTGGGAAAATATGTGGCCACCATCGGTGAGGCTATCGAGGTGAACGGACCAGAGTCGGTAGTCAACGGCGTGGAGAATGCATGCAAGAATACCGAGGAGTACATCGAGGAGGCATACGCCAAGATGCATCCATTGGGAAAGCCCATTGTATTGGAGGAATTTGGCTATCCACGCGACAACTATGAGATAGCAGCAGGAAGTCCGACCACAGGTCGTGATGCTTATTATAAATATGTGTTCAACATTATCCGTACCAGTGGAAAGATTGCTGGTTGCAACTTCTGGAGTTGGGGCGGTCTGGCCAGCGTGAAGCATGGCAACTGGCAGATGTGGGACGATTATACGGGCGACCCAGCACAAGAAGAGCAGGGACTCAACTCTGTTTTCGCCAGCGACAGCACTACATTGGCCATGATCAAGGAGATGAACACCCATGTGGATTGTATCGTAGAAGCCAATGACAGCACTTGGGTTTGGCAGAACGGAAAGGATGTCAAGTTCAAGATTACGCTCAGGAACAGCGGTCGTCTGCCGGTTGATATGCAGTCTGTGCAAATGTTGCTTACCCGCGACACCGGCGAAGAGGTCATGACGTGGACAAAAAGCAGCAACGTGCTCAAGCCTGGAGAGGAATGGTTGCTCTCCGATGATGTTATTTGTGACAATCTCACTCCAGGATTCTACCATATCTATTTGAAGGTAAATGGAAAGGACATTGTCAGTAATGCGACCGAGGTCTATGGCAAGCAGTTGGTCATCGACCACTATTGCTTTGGTGTGGAACCCGAGAAGATTGTGTCGGAACCCGATGCACAGCCTGACTTCAAGGAGTTTTGGGACAAAGCACGTGCCGAACTGGCATCCACTCCTATGAAGCCCACCACTCAAGAGATACGCCAGGACGAGAAAGGAGGCAAGAAGGCCTATGTGGCACAGGTGCGCGGTCTGGATGGTGAGCTTGTACAGATTGACTACACCGTACCTGTGAAGCCTGGCAAATACCCCGTTCACATTGTCAACATGGGTTATAGTTGCAAGCCTTGGGATCTGGACCTTACGGATAACGGATGGATTGATGTGATTGTGAGCAGCCGCGGACAAGGGCGTAATGACGAAAGCAACCGTTTCGGCGACTGGATACAGTTTGGTTTGGACAATCCTGCCCACTACTACTATCGTGGTGCCTATTTGGATTGCACGCGTGCCATCGACTATCTGATGACATTGCCTGAGTTTGACGGAAAGAACGTCTTTCTTGAAGGTGGAAGTCAGGGTGGTGCCTACAGCATGGCTTGTGCAGCCCTCGATCATCGTGTAACCGCAGCGGCATGCTACATCACTTTCATGAGCGACTTCCCCGACTACTTCCGCATCGTAGAGTGGCCCAAGCACCCCGTAGTGGACAAGGCGAAGGAACTGGGCATGACGGATGAACAGCTCTACCGCAACCTGTCCTATTTCGACATCAAGAACCTTGCCCAATGGGTAGAATGCCCCGTTTATCTCGGCATCGGATTGCAGGACGTAACCTGTCCTCCCCACACCAACCTGTCTGGTTTCAACTTGCTGAAAGGCGAGAAGCAACTCCACGTGTATCGCAACTACGGACACCATGTGGACTACGACCATTGGAATAACGCGATATACAAGTTCTACGACAAGTATAAGAAATAACAATTAAAACTATATAAGAAAATGAATCAAGAATTCGGTCATTACGACGACAAAAATCGCGAGTACGTCATTACCAATCCGGCCACCCCATTCCCTTGGATTAACTACCTGGGCAATGAAGATTTCTTCGGACTGATCAGTAATACAGCTGGAGGTTACGACTTCTATAAGGATGCCAAGTTCCGTCGCATCACACGTTACCGCTACAACGGTGTTCCCATGGATAACGGCGGTCGCTACTTCTACATCAACGACAACGGTACGGTGTGGAACCCCGGATGGAAGCCTTGCAAGACACCCCTCGACTCGTATGAGTGCCGTCACGGTATGAACTATACCCGTATTACCGGTAGCAAGAACGGTATTGAGGCTTCTGTGCTGTTTTTCGTACCCCTTAAGACTTGGGCAGAGGTACAGAAGGTAACCCTCCGAAATACCACAGACAAGGCAAAGACTATCAAACTCTTCTCGTTTGCAGAGTGGTGCCTTTGGAATGCTGCTACCGATATGGAGAACTTCCAGCGCAACTGGTCGACGGGTGAGGTAGAGATTGATGTCCCCCAGAACGGTGAGCAGGGCGCTTCGGTAATCTATCACAAGACTGAATACAAAGAGCGTCGCAATCACTATGCCTACTACTCCGTGAATGTTCCTGTACAGGGTTACGACACCGACAGAGAGTCATTCATTGGTCTTTATAATGAGTTTGCCGATCCTCAGTGTGTCATGGCAGGTAAGCCCGCCAACAGTCTGGCACACGGTTGGAGTCCCATTGCCTCACATTATATCGAGGTAGAACTGCAGCCCGGCGAGTCAAAGGATTACATCTTCCTTTTGGGTTATGTGGAAAACGAGCAGGAGGAGAAGTTCTCTGCAGCAGACGTAGAGCGCAAGGCCAACGGCACACTCATCTCTTCTCAGGCCAGCGACGTGACCCTCGTCAACAAGCAGAAGGCACTTGCCACCATCGAGCGTTTCAGTACGGTTGAGGCCGTTGACAAGGCTTTTGATGAGTTGCACCAGATGTGGGATGCTCTGCTTGATAAGTACACCGTGACGAGCGACGACGAGCGTCTGAATCGTATGGTAAACATCTGGAGTCAGTACCAGTGTATGATTACGTTCAACTTCTCTCGTTCGGCTTCGTTCTTCGAGAGTGGTATCGGTCGTGGTATGGGATTCCGCGACTCTAACCAGGACCTCGTAGGTTTCGTTCATCAGATTCCCAGTCGTGCTCGCGAGCGCATCATCGATATTGCATCTACCCAGTTCCCCGATGGAGGTTGCTACCACCAATACCAGCCCCTCACGAAGCATGGTAACAACGATATTGGCGGTGGTTTCAACGACGACCCCTGCTGGCTTATCTTCGGTACGGTGGCATACATCAAGGAGACGGGCGACTTCTCTATCCTCGAAGAACCAGTACCCTTCGACAATGTCGTAGGTTCTGAGGTCTCTCTCTTCGAGCATCTCAGAATATCGTTCAACCACGTTGTGGAGAACCTTGGTCCTCACATGTTGCCCCTCATCGGACGTGCTGACTGGAACGACTGTCTGAACCTGAACTGCTTCTCTTGGGATCCCAATGAGTCATTCCAGACAACAGAGAACAACTCGGTAGGCTCAAAGGCAGAGTCGCTGATGATTGCCGGTCTTTTCGTGGTAACCGGAAAGGATTATGTGGAACTCTGCAAGCAGATTGGCAAGACCGAGGAGGCTGAGCGTGCCCAGAAGTGCGTTGACTCAATGATTGAGGCAGTGAAGAAGCATGGTTGGGACGGCGAATGGTATCTGCGTGCCTATGACTTCTATGGCAACAAGATTGGCTCGAACGAGTGTGAGGAAGGTAAGATCTTCATCGAGAGCCAGGGTTGGTGTACGATGGCCGGCATCGGTCAGGAAGAGGGTATGGTGGACAAGGCCATCGACTCTTGCAAGAAATACCTCGATTGCGAGCACGGTATGGTATTGAACAATCCTGCTTATACCCGCTATCATGTTGAGATGGGTGAGATTTCTTCATATCCAGCCGGTTACAAGGAGAATGCTGGTATCTTCTGCCACAACAATCCCTGGGTCATCATTGGTGAGACCGTTGCCCGTCGTGGTAACGATGCATGGGAACTCTTCCGCAAGATCAGTCCCATGTACATCAAGGATCAGGCATTGCACAAGGTAGAGCCTTACGTGAACTGCCAGATGGTGGCAGGTAAGGATGCTGCGAAGCCCGGTGAGGGCAAGAACTCGTGGTTGACAGGTACTGCTGCTTGGATGTGGCTGACCGTAAGCCAGTACTTGCTGGGTATCAAACCCACTTACGATGGTTTGCTTATCGATCCTTGTCTGCCTGCCGATATGAAGGGCTATAGCGTGAAGCGTATACTGCGTGATGCCGAGTACGAAATCACCGTAAAGAACCCCAATGGCAAGCAGGCTGGCGTAAGCAGTCTCATCGTGGATGGTGTCAAGGTTGAGGGCAATGTCGTAAAGCATGCTCCCGGCAAGCACGTAGTGGAGGTCATCTTGTAATTAAGCCATCTTCCCCCTACGTGGAAGCATAAATAATACGCTGAATATAATGAAGAAAATCTTTTCAACTCTTTTCGCGGTACTCTGCCTCTTTGCTCTATGGGCATGCGGAAGTGATGATGAACCAGCTACTCCCAAAGTTGATGTCAAAATGCTTTCTGCATCTATCGAACAAGATGCTGAGGTAGATGCCAGGTACACAGACTTGCTCACCCTCAGTTACAGCACGCCTGTCAGTGTACTTTCCTCTGCCAACATCACTCTGAACAGTCAGAAGGTGGTGGCCAGAGCGAGTTCTGCTTCGCCCATGGATGTAGAGATTCCTCTCAGCCTTGAAGCAGGTAAGTCATACACGCTGGTTATTCCGGAGCGTGCCATAGTGGCAAAAACAGATGCTAAGTCATCAGCCCCAGCTTATACGCTGAGGTTCACTACGAAAGCTTCTGCTGACGAGCCCGACCCCAATGACGATCCCAACGTGGCTATCCGTATGGCACGCAGTCTGGGTTGGGGATGGAACCTCGGCAACCACTTTGATACAGGTGCCAATACCGACTCTAATGGTAAACCTATTGATTTCCAGAAACCTCAGTGGGGCTTTTGGGATGGTGCCAAACCTACAGAGGCACTCTACAAAAATCTGGCAAAGATGGGCGTCAAGACCATTCGCATTCCTGTGACATGGGGTGTATGGCAAGCCAATGATGGTCAATACACCATCGATGCAAGTTATATGGCAGAGGTTGAAAAGAATGTGAAGTGGGCTTTAAGTGCCGGCCAATATGTTGTACTCAATACTCATCACGACGAGTATTGGCAAGACATCATCAATGCCGTTGGCAATACAAGCCTGAATGCCTCTATTGAGGAACGTCTGACCAAGACCTGGACGCAGATTGCCAATCATTTCAGGGACTATAACGAGCATCTCATCTTCGAGACGATGAATGAGGTGCATGATGATTCCTGGGGCTGGAAGGGAGGCTATAACTATACTCCAGTCTACAAGATGATGAACGAGTGGAATAAGGTTTGCGTGGATGCCATACGTGCTACTGGTGGCAATAATGAAACTCGTTGGATTGGTATACCTGGTTTCTGTGCCAGTCCTTCATTCACGCTTGGCAAGCTCACTATCCCCAATAATGACAGTCGTATTATGGTGGCTGTTCATTGCTATGATCCTTTCAACTTCTGTACGGAAGGAACCGTTCAGAAGTGGGGTCACAAATATAAGGGAAATGATAGTGATGAGAAGCAAATCAAGGATCTCTTCGACAATCTCTATGCAGAGTATGTAGCTAAAGGCATTCCTTGCTACATGGGCGAGTATGGTGTTGTCACACGCAAGTCAACGGCGGACGAGAAATACCGCCAGTACTATCTCGAGTACTTCACCCGTTGCGCCTATCTTCATGGCATTCCTGTGATGCTTTGGGACAACAATAACAATGGTAATGGTGAGAAGTTCTATTTCTTTGACCACAACGACGGAACGTGTCATGAGGAATCGCTTGTCAAGATGATGATAAAAGCTGGTACGAGTGCAGATGCTGATTACACGTTGCAAAGTGTCTATGATAACGCGCAGTAAAAAAGCAGAAAGATGAAGAGACTATTCGTAACAATGTTGTTTTTCACGGCCATGTTGACTGGTATGCATGGAGCTGGCAAGTCGCCTGCCCAGCAACTGTTGGTGCGCCTGGCCAAGATTCAGCAG
Source organism: Bacteroidaceae bacterium (assembly GCA_045643405.1). Classification (GTDB taxonomy): domain Bacteria; phylum Bacteroidota; class Bacteroidia; order Bacteroidales; family Bacteroidaceae; genus Physcousia. The sequence goes on from JAZUKS010000100.1 coordinate 20,525, forward strand.
AATGGCTATATGTATGGTCATCAGGATGACCCGTTCTATGGCATTACTTGGGATTGGGACAGCAATCGTTCTGATACGAAGGAACTCGTAGGAGACTATCCTGGCGTAATGGGGTTTGACATAGGTGGTATTGAAGTGGGAGATACCAAGAACCTCGATTCGGTTCCTTTCAGTCGTATGCGCGAGGAGATTATCGCCCAGCACAAGCGTGGCGGAATCATCACCATATCATGGCATCCACGCAATCCGCTTCTGGGCACTACGGCGTGGATAGAGAACGACATCAAGGCATATGACGAAGCGGTTGTAGCATTGAAAAAGGTGAGCAAGAGCAGTTTGGCGCCCCATCTCACCGATCCTTGCACCACGGTGCAAAGCATCCTTCCTGGCGGAAGCAAGTACGAGAAGTTCCAACTCTGGCTCTATCGTGTCTGCGAGTTCATGCAGAGTCTGAAGGACGAGAAAGGCAATCCCGTTCCCTTCATCTTCCGTCCCTATCACGAAAACAACGGCAATTGGTTCTGGTGGGGTCAGAAACTATGCTCTGACGAACAGTACCACCAACTATGGAACATGACACAGGACTTCATCAACCAGCGTCTTTACAACAATGTTGTCTGGTCCTATTCGCCCAATCTTCAGGGAACCTGGACAGAGGCAGAATGGATGAAGCGTTATCCCGGCGATGACCGTGTAGACCTTATCGGTGAGGATGCCTACCAATGGGGCACCGAGAAGGACTTCGTTATGGGTACAACTGCCGACTTGAAGCTTATCACCAAGATTGCGTCTGAACATGGTAAGTTGATTGCCATGACAGAGTGCGGTTATGTCAACTCGCCTGACGCTACTTGGTGGACACGTGTGTTCCGCCCCATTATCGAACAGTTCCCTATCTGCTATTTCCTGCCCTGGCGTAACTACAAGAAAGAGCACTTCGGTGCCTCTAAGGATGCCAAGACGGCAGATGATTTCAAGCAGTGGGCCAAGCAGGGAAATTTCCTGTTTGTAAATGATATAAAGAAAATTAAATAATAAAATGGACTTCAAAGATAAAGTCAGGGCATTGCGTGAGCGACATGAAGCGTTGCTTGCGCGTCCCAATCAAAAGAAGGAGTGGGGGAACGGCATCTATGAAAAGTATGAGTTCCCTATCCTGACCGCAGAGCATACGCCTTTGGAATGGCGCTATGACTTTGACGAACGGACCAATCCCTACTTGATGCAACGTATCATGATGAATGCTACGTTCAATTCGGGTGCCATCAAACTGGACGGCAAGTACCTTTTGGTGGTTCGTGTAGAGGGAGCCGACCGTAAGTCTTTCTTTGCAGTGGCAGAGAGTCCCAATGGTATTGACAACTTCCGATTCTGGGAAGAACCCATTACCATGCCCGAGGACGTCATTCCTGCTACTAATGTCTACGATATGCGTCTCACACAGCACGAGGATGGTTGGATATACGGACTCTTTTGTGCCGAGCGTCATGATGACAGCAAACCCAACGACTTGTCGGCTGCAACGGCTACATGTGGCATTGCACGCACCAAGGACCTCAAAACATGGGAGCGACTGCCCGACCTCAGGGCAAAGTGCCAGCAACGCAACGTTTGTTTGCATCCCGAGTTCATCTATACCGACGAGAACGGGCAGGTTGTCAATGAGAAATCGGACAATTGCAAACCGCATTATGCACTATACACCCGTCCTCAGGATGATTTCATCAATGCCGGTTCAGGTGGCGGAATTGGATGGGCGCTTGTTGATGATATGACTAACGCAGAGGTCAAGGACGAGAAGATTATCAATGCTCGTCGCTATCACACCATTACGGAAGCCAAGAACGGTGAGGGACCTCATCCCATCAAGACTGACAAGGGTTGGTTGCACTTGGCTCATGGTGTGCGTGGTTGTGCTTCGGGTCTGCGCTATGTACTCTACATGTATATGACCTCGCTTGAAGATCCCACAAAGGTGATTGCCCAGCCTGGTGGCTACTTCCTCGTCCCTGAGGGATATGAGTATATTGGCGACGTAATGAACGTTGCCTTTGCCAATGGCTGGATTGCCGATGAGGATGGACGCGTGCTCATCTATTATGCGTCGTCAGATACTCGTATGCATGTGGCAGAGTCAACCATAGACCGTTTGGTTGACTATTGCATGAATACGCCTGCCGATGGCTACTTTACCGGTAAGTCGGTAGAGAACGTCAAGGCACTTATCGAGAAAAACAAAATAACTTGTAAAAAGCAGGAGTTGACTTCCTGAGTGAAGCGCTAACTCCCCCAAAAAACAATTGATTTTTTAACTTTTAATTTCTACATATCATGGCTTCTATTAAAGAAAAAATAGGTTATGCTTTAGGCGATGCTGCCGCAGGTGGCATTACATGGAAGATTATGTCCATTGCCTTCCCCTTCTTCTTCACCAATGTATTCGGACTTTCTTTGGGCGACACCGCTGCGTTGATGCTGATTGCCCGTCTCTTTGACGTGGTTACCGACCCCCTTATGGGTAGTCTTGCTGACCGTACAAAGTCACGTTGGGGAACTTACCGCCCCTGGCTCATCTTTGGTGCTATTCCTTTCGGACTTATCTTTGCGCTTTTGCTCTTTACCCCCGATTTAGGGCCTGCTGGCAAGCGTGTTTATGCTTATGCCCTTTACTTGATGATGATGGCAGTCTACACCGCTGTGAACGTGCCTTACGGTTCACTTTTGGGCGTGATGACAAGCGATGCAAACGAACGTAACCAGTTCTCAAGTTACAGAATGGTAGGAGCCTATGCAATGGGTTTCATTACGATGTTCTCCTTCCCCTATCTGCAGAAGTGGGTGGGTGGAACAGAGGCTCATCAGTATGCCATTCTGGGTGCCGCATTTGGCGTCCTCGCTGCCTTGATGACCTTGGCTTGCGGTCTGCTTACCAAGGAGCGTATCAAGCCCCTTCAGGCAGAGAAGTTCTCGTTCAAGCAGTTTGCCGACCTTGTCAAGAATAAACCTTGGGTGTACTTGACCTCTATTGGTCTCTGCACCAACTTCTTCAATGGTTTCCGCTATGCTGTGGCAGCCTACATATTCCTGTATTGTCTGGGAGGCGACATAACCGTGGGCAACCTCATCATCAGTTTCAGTACGCTGATGGGTTTTGGTGAGGCAACCTGTATGGTTTTTGGTGGCGTCTCGCCCTGGTTCACCAAGAAGGTGGGTAGCAAGCGTATGGCCTTTGTCTGGTCTGCCGTTATCTGCTTGGTAACAAGCATTGCATTCTTCTTTGTACCTATGAGTCCTGATTCTATTTGGGTAATGGTGGGTCTTGTGGTACTTACCTCTGTTGGTGTGGGTCTTTACAGTCCCTTGCTTTGGTCTATGTATGCTGACGTAGCAGACTACGCTACCGAGAAGAACGG